>JAOPWP010000075.1 GCA_025965615.1 Frankiales bacterium | reverse complement strand
CAACGGGACGGTCGCCGCGCCTCGGGGACGGCGGCCGGCCAGCCACGCGCCGGCGACGACGAGCGCAAGGCCGACGACGGACAGGCCGGTGAGCGCCTCGTCGAGCAGCACCGTCCCGTAGGCCACGGCGAAGACGGGGGCGAGGTAGGTCACGAGGGTCGTGCGCTCCGGCCCGACCTCGGCGATCAGCCAGTACATGAGCACGAAGGCGATCCCGGTGCCGCCGAGGCCGAGCACCGCGATCGCGGCCAGGCCCTGACCGTCGGGCACGCGGGTCGGCGGGTCGAGCAGGACCGGCACGAGCAGCCACAGGCTGCTGGCCGTGAGGACGCCCGTCAGCAGGCCCAGCCGCGGGACGTCGGGAAAGCGGCGCGCTGTCCAGGCTGCGCCCACCGCGTAGCCGACCGCTGCGAGCAGCACCAGGAGGCACCCGGCGACGGCAGCCCCGCTGGTGGTGGCACCGAGCAGCATCGCCACGCCGACCATGCCGGTGAGCAGGCCGGCCCACGTGGCGCGCGACGGTCGCGGCCCGCCGAGCAGCGGTGCGAGCAGGGCGCCCCACAGCGGCGTGGCCGCGACGAGGGTCCCGGCCAGTCCGCTCGGGATCTGACGCTCGCCGATGGCGATCAGGAGCATGGGAGCAGCCTGCTGGACGAAGGCGAGGACCAGCACCGCCGTCCAGCGCCCGCGCAGGCTCCGCAGCTGGCCGCGGGCGTGCGCGACCAGCCCCACGAGCACGGCAGCTGGCAGGAAGCGCAGGAAGGTGAGGGTCGCCGGGTTCGTCGTCTCGAGGGCGACGGCGATGAGCAGGTAGGACGCGCCCCACGTCGCCGAGAGGGCGAGCAGGGCGAGCAGCGGGCGCAGCGGCATGGCCTCAGGATCTGCGGCAAGAGCGTTCAGCACAAGTGCTTAGTCGTTGCGCACGATGAAGCGCGACTGTACGGTCGACCTCGTGCTCGACCTCCGGCGGCTGCGCGTGCTGCGCGCCGTGGTGCGCACCGGCTCGGTCCGCGCGGCAGCCGAGCAGCTCGGCTACACCCCGAGCGCGATCAGCCAGCACGTCACGGCGCTGGAACGCGAGACGGGCGCGACGCTGCTCGAGCGGGCCGGCCGCGGGATCCGTCCCACCGATGCCGCCCGGCTGCTCGCCGACGTCGCCGACGACGTCCTCAACCGGCTCGCCGACGCCGAGGCCGCGCTCACCGCGCTCCGGGCCGGACGCACCGGCCGGGTGCACCTGACCTCGTTCCCCAGCGCCGGTGCGGCTCTGGTGCCGCCGGCCGTCGCCGCCTTCCGGCGCTCCCACCCCGACGTCGAGCTGGTCCTCGGCGTGGCCGAGCCCGACGAGGCCCTCCCGGCGCTCCGGGCCGGAGAGGTGGACGTCGCCGTCGTGGTGGAGCCGTACGCCTTTCCGGGGCGGCCGTACGACGACCTGGCCCGCGAGCACCTGCTCGACGACCCCTATGCCGTGCTGCTGCCGGCCGACCACCGCCTCGCCGCCGATGCCGACGTCGATCTGGCCGAGCTGGCGAACCTCGACTGGGTCGGGACCGCCTCGGCGCCAGGTCACTGCCAGCAGGCGGTGACCGACGCGTGCCGCGCCGCGGGGTTCACGCCGAGTTACGCCGTCGAGGCCGACGAGTACCCCGCCACGCAGGGCTTCGTGGCCGCAGGACTGGGGGTCGCGCTCGTCCCTCGCATGGCGCTCGGCTTCACCCACGAGCGGGTCGTCGTCCGCGCGGTGCGGGGGACGCAGCCGGTGCGCCACGTCTACGCGGCGGTGCGCTCGGCCCGAGCCGGCGAGGCGGTCGTCGTCGGGGTGCTCACCGCCCTGCGCGAGGCGGCCCGGGAGCTGTCCGGCGCGCCGTGAACGAACGGCTCCGGCCCCCGATCACCTCGCCCTCGGGCGAGGGGACGTCACGGGTCGGGTCTACTGCGGGTAGTCGGCCCTGTCCGGCGCCACGTCCGTGACGTCGAGCGCCTTGAGCCGGGTGGCCGTACCGCCGAGCCCGGTGATCATCGTGACGTAGTCGTAGCGCATCAGGCCGAGCCAGGAGTGCTCGGGACCGCCGGGCTCGCCCGGCAGGTCGTCGTCCCGCAGGGTGTCCTCGTAGCGGGCCCCGGACTCCTTGGCGATCTGCTCGAGGACCTTGGACGGGAACACCTCCGAGCCGAAGATCACCGGCACCCTGCGCTCCTTGACCTGGTCGATGATGCGGGCGACCTCGCGCGGCTGGGGGTCCTCGAAGTTGCTCGGCTGCACGGCCCCGATGACCTGCCAGTCGTAGGTCTTCGCGAAGTAGGCGTAGGCGTCGTGGTAGGTGAGCAGCTGCCGACCACCCGGGGGGATCGACGCCTGGTCGGCCTTCAGCGCGTCGCTCAGGGCGGTCGCCTTCACGACGAAGGCTGCGTGGTTGGCCGTGTAGTAGTCCCTGTTCTCGGGGTCCTTGGCCGCCATCTCCTTCAGGATGATGCCGGCGTACTTGATGCCGTACGTCGGGTCGGTCCACAGGTGCGGGTTGGGCTTGCCCTCCTCCCTCGGGAAGGAGAAGTCGTAGATGTACTCCGACTCCGGCAGCACCCGGTCGCCGATCTTCACGATCGTCGCGCTGTCCGGGACGTTGGACTCGGCCAGCTCGAAGGTCGGCTCCTCGAGCTGGAGGCCGTTGACGAACACGACGTCGGCCTTCTCCATCACCTTCGACACCTGGGGCGGCGGCTCGAAGGTGTGGCTGTTGGTCCCCTCCGGCACGACCCCGGTGACCTGCGCGCGGTCTCCGACGATGTTCGACACGATGGAGGTGATGGGGGCCACGGTCGAGACGACCTGGAGGCGGCCACCTGGCGCGGAGTCGTCGGTGGACGACGCCGAGGAGCCGCAGGCGGAGGCGAGCAGAGCCGGCAGGACGAGGGCGAGCGCGAGGCGCGCAGGGGCAGAGGTCACCTCGGCACAGTCGCACTGTTGCAACTGGGTCGCAACTGCAACCCCTGTGCGGTGGGCCACTCCCGCAGGATCTGATCCTGCGCATGATCATGCAGGGCCGGCGAGGCCGGCGCATCTCGGCCCGGGTGGCCGGTGGGAACCGACCGCGTCAGGCGCGGTCTAAGGTCTGACCAAACGGTCCGAGCCGACGGGCTGTCCGTGCAGCAGGGGTCACCGTGCCGTCCTCCTCCGACCGGGTTCCGCCCGCCGACGGTCCGTCGCCCTCGGGTTCGAGCGGTACGGGGCCGGTCGACCAGCCCCTGCGCGGCATCCGCGTGCTGGACCTCACCCGCGTCCTCGCCGGCCCGTTCGCGACGCAGATCATGGGCGACCTCGGGGCCGAGGTGACCAAGCTGGAGGCCATCGACGGCGGTGACGAGGTGCGGGGCATCGGCCCGTTCTACCCCGGGGGTGAGAGCCACTACTTCCTGGCGATCAACCGCAACAAGCGCAGCGTCGCGATCGACCTCAAGAGCCCGGAGGGGCGGCAGGTCGTCCTCGACCTGGTGGCTGCGTCGGATGTCGTCGTCGAGAACTTCCGCCCCCGCGTGATGAAGCGGCTGGGGCTGGACTTCGAGCAGCTGACGGCGAGGAATCCCTCGGTGATCCTGCTGTCCATCAGCGGGTTCGGGAGCGAGGGCCCTCTGGTCGACAAGCCGTCGTTCGACCTGGTGAGCCAGGCGATGAGCGGGGTCATGACGATCACGGGCGAGCCGGACGGGCCACCCACCAAGCTGGGGATCCCGATGGGGGACCTGGGGGGTGGCCTGTGGGGAGCGATCGCCGTGCTCTCGGCGCTCGTCAGGCGGCACGCCGACCCTCGGCCGCAGCACATCGACCTGAGCCTGCTGGACGGGTTGATGGGCCTGCTCGGCTACCTCGGCCAGTACACGATGCTCACGGGGACGGTGCCGGAGCGGGTCGGCAGCAGTCACCACCACGTCGTGCCGTACGGGCGGTTCCGCGTGAAGGACGGCCACATCGTCCTGGCCCTGCACGTCGGCTCCTTCTGGACGCGCTTCTGCGACGCCATCGGGCGGGGCGATCTGGTCTCGGACCCCCGGTTCCGGGACCCGGAGGGCCGAAGGCAGAACCGCGACGAGCTGATCCCGATCATCGAGCAGGTGCTGGAGCAGCGCACCCGAGCCGAGTGGGACGAGGTCCTGGACCTCGCTGACGTGCCCTTCGCGCCGATCCTCGACGTCGCGGAAGCCCTTGCGCAGCCGCAGGTGCAGGCACGGGAGGCGGTGCAGACCTTCGTGCACCCGACGGCGGGGAGCGTCGACGTGCTCGGCTCACCGGTCCGGTTCGTGGGTGGAGAGCGGACGCCTCTGGCGCCGCCACCGCTGCTGGGTGAGCACACGCTCGAGGTCCTGCGCGACCGGCTGGGCTACGACGACGAGCAGATCACGCATCTGGTCGAGAACGGCATCGTCGCGCCCGCGAAGGACCCCGCGAGCTAGACGTTGCGCCGGTACTGCCCGCCGACCTCGAAGAACGCCTCGCTGATCTGGCCGAGCGAGCAGGAGCGGACGGCGGTCATGAGGGCGTCGAAGACGTTGCCGCCCTGCATGGCGGCGTCCTGCAGCAGCGCGAGGGCGGCGGGCGCCTCGTCGCGGTGCGCGTCGTGGAAGGCGGCGAGACGGTCGAGCTGGGACTGCTTCTCGCCCTCGGTCGCCCGGGCGAGCTCGACGGTGGCCGGTGGCGAGTCGGACTCCGGCGGGAGGAAGGTGTTGACGCCGATGAGCGGCAGGCTCCCGTCGTGCTTCTTGTGCTCGTACAGCATGGACTCGTCCTGGATGCGGCCGCGCTGGTAGCCGGTCTCCATGGCACCGAGGACGCCACCGCGCTCCGCGATCCGGTCGAACTCCGTCAGGACCGCGGCTTCGACCAGCTCGGTGAGCTCGTCGACCACGAAAGAGCCCTGCAGCGGGTTCTCGTTCGCCGACAGGCCCCACTCCTTGTTGATGATGAGCTGAATGGCCAACGCCCGCCGGACGGACTCCGCCGACGGCGTGGTGACCGCCTCGTCGTAGGCATTGGTGTGCAGGCTGTTGGCATTGTCGTACAGGGCATTGAGTGCCTGCAGGGTCGTCCGGATGTCGTTGA
>JAOPWP010000067.1 GCA_025965615.1 Frankiales bacterium | reverse complement strand
GCAGTTCGACGTGGCCGTGGAGGTCAACAGCCGGCCGGAGCGGCTGGACCCGCCCAAGCGCCTGCTGCGCCTGGCGGTGGAGGCCGGGTGCAAGGTCGCCATCGACACCGACGCCCATGCACCGGGGCAGCTCGACTGGCAGGTGCTCGGATGCGAACGGGCCTACCTGTGCGGGGTGGACCCGGCGGGCGTCGTCAACGCGTGGAGCGCCGAGCGGCTGCTCAGGTGGACGGGTCGGGCTCGCGCTGGCGAGGCAGCAGGGAGGTCACCGGCTCGGTGAGCAGCGCGGTGCTGCTGTCGGGCATCGCGTCGCTGACCAGCAGGGCGCAGGCGGCGTCCAGGCACAGGTCGAGCACCCGGCGGCTCTCGCCGGCGTCGTGCACCACGGTGGACCGGCAGGTGACGCAGGCGCGGGACAGGCCCTCGGCCCCAGACCGGCGGACCAGCGCCCAGACGCGACGCCGGCCGGTCAGGACGGCGGCCTGGAAGGCCGACTCGACCGCCTCCGCACGCTCGGACTCGGCCACGAAGGAGCGGTCGACGAGGGCCTCGAACAGCGCGAGCCCGGTCGCGTCGTGGCAGCGGTCGGCCATGAGCGGGAGGGTCGCGAGCAGCACCTTGACCTGCTCGGCCCGCGCACCGAGGTCGGGCTCACCGACGGTGTGGCGCGGGTAGAGCGACCACCAGGGGCGCATGAGGGCTGCATGTTCGGCGCGGGTCAGGACAGGACGGGCGTACGCCGCGGCGATGGCGTCCCGGACGGCCTTGAGAGCGCGCACGGCGACGGCCGGCTCGACGGTCAGGTAGGGCGCCTCGCCGAGCAGGTCCTCGGCGAACAGGGCCGACACGGCGTCGAAGGCCGCGAGCACCTCGAGCACCAGGGGGCTCTCGGGGTCCAGCGCCTTGTCCCGGGCGACGGCCAGGGCAGGGCTGTTGCACCAGCCGGAGGCGAGCCGGGGGAGGTCAGCGTCCGAGACGTGGGCCAGCTGCGCCAGGACGCCGAGGATCTCGGAGAGGTTCGGGTGGTCCTCGAGCCGCGTGACGACCTGGCGGCCCTTGAGCATGTGCCTGTCCACGGGTGCCCCTCGTCCTCGTCTTCCTCCCTCATCCTGCGGCACGTTGGCCCCTGAACTGGAGCGTTTGGCCGAAGGAAGTCGCAGAAGGGCCACGAGGGACCAGCACCGGTGGTCCGTCCGGACCAGGGCCCGCGCCCCGAGCTGAGGCCTAGTAGCGGTGCGCCTCGACGTGGCCGCCGGAGAGCGACGACCACACCTCCTGCATCGAGGCGAAGATCCGCCCGGCCGGCAGGCCCCGCAGCCGCTCGAGGACGTGGTCCGGCGCCGAGTTGCCTTCGGCGACCTCGACGAGCTGGTCGGTCGTCGCCGGCCAGACCCTGCCGAGGTAGCTGGCGATCTCGCTGCGCTGCTCGACGTCCTGCTCCGTCATGCCGGCGGGCACCCCACCGCTGAGGGTGCCGTCGGGGACGAGGTCGACGTCGGGCTGGTCCTCGCCCGAGGGCTCAGGGGAGTTCCAGTCGGCCCGGTTGTCGTGGCCGGCCCGGATCAGGCCGTCCACCTCCCCGGCCAGGGCGTCGTCCATCCGGGCGCTGTGCTTGTCGCTTCCGCGTTCCATGGCGGCTGCCTACCCGGGCGGAGCGGGACGACACCGGCGTCCTACTCGCTGCCGCCCTCGGTGGTGTCCTTCTCGGCGGGGACGTCCTCCGACAGCAGCTCGTAGCGGTCGACCGCCTGCTGCGGCGCCTCGGCAGGCACCTCTCCCCGGGCCGCGAGGGCGCTCAGCACCGCGACGACGATCGACTCCGGGTCGATCCGGAAGTGGCGTCGCAGGGCGGCGCGGGTGTCCGACCTCCCGAAGCCGTCGGTGCCGAGCGAGCTCCAGTCGCCGGGGACCCAGCGGCTGATGCCGTCCGGGACCGCACGCATCCAGTCGCTGACGGCGACGACCGGTCCCGGCGCGCCGGTCAGGGCCTGCGTCACGAACGGGGTGCGCGGCTCCTCCGACGGGTGCAGGAGGGCCCGCTCCTCGCAGGCCACGGCGTCGCGCCGCAGCTCGTTCCAGCTCGTGACGCTCCAGATGTCGGCCGCGACGCCCCACTGCTCGCGCAGCAGGCGCTGGGCGTCGAAGGCGAGACGCACAGCCACACCGCTGGCCAGCACCTGCACCCGCGGGCCGTCCCCGTCCGCCTCGGAGCAGCGGTACATCCCGCGTACGACGCCCTCGCGGAGGGCGGGGAGGTCGGGCATCGGCGGCTGCGGCGCGGGCTCGTTGTAGACCGTCAGGTAGTAGTAGACGTCCTCCGGCTCGTCGCCGTACATGCGCTGCAGGCCGTCCTCGACGATCAGGGCGACCTCGTAGCCGTAGGCGGGGTCGTAGGCCCGGACAGCGGGGTTCGTCGAGGCGAGCAGCAACGAGTGACCGTCCTGGTGCTGCAGCCCCTCGCCGTTGAGGGTGGTCCGGCCAGCCGTCGCGCCGAGCAGGAAGCCGCGGCCGAGCTGGTCGGCCATCGCCCACATCTGGTCGCCGGTGCGCTGGAAGCCGAACATCGAGTAGAAGACGTAGACCGGGATCATCGGCTCGCCGTGCGTCGCGTACGACGTGCCGGCGGCGATCGTGGAACCCATCGAGCCCGCCTCGGTGATGCCCTCGTGCAGGATCTGGCCGTCGACGGCCTCCTTGTAGGACAGGAGCAGCTCCCGGTCCACCGCCTCGTAGGTCTGGCCTGAGGGGGAGTAGATCTTGGCCGTCGGGAACATGGCGTCGATGCCGAAGGTGCGGGCCTCGTCGGGGATGATCGGCACGATGCGGTGCCCGATCTCGGGGTCCTTCATCAGGTCCTTGAGCAGGCGGACGAAGGCCATCGTCGTCGCCACCGCCTGCTTGCCCGAGCCGCCCTTGAGCTCGTCGTACATCGCCGAGCCGGGGAGGGCGATCTTGGTCGGGCGCACGACGCGGCGGGGGAGCGAGCCACCGAGCTGTGCCCGGCGCTCGCGCATGTACGCGATCTCGGCGCTGTCCGGCCCGGGGGAGAAGTAGGGCGGCAGGTCGCCCTCGAGGGCCTTGTCGCTGATGTCGATGAACAGCCGGTCCCGCAGCTCCTTGAGCTCGGGCTTGGTCAGCTTCTTCATCTGGTGGGTGGAGTTGCGGCCCTCGAAGTCCTTGCCCAGGGTCCAGCCCTTGATGGTGTGGGCCAGGATCACGGTCGGCTGCCCGGTGTGCTTGGTCGCTGCGTCGAACGCGGCGTAGACCTTGCGGTAGTCGTGCCCGCCGCGCGGCAGGCCCTTGATCTGCTCGTCGGACAGGTGCTCGACCATCTTGCGCAGCCGGGGGTCGCCGCCGAAGAAGTGCTCGCGCGTGTAGGCGCCGCTCTCGACCGAGTAGGTCTGGAACTGCCCGTCGGGCGTGGTGTTCATGGCGGTCACCAGCACCCCGTCGACGTCGCGCGCCAGCAGGTCGTCCCACTCGCGCCCCCACACGACCTTGATGACGTTCCAGCCGGCGCCGCGGAACGACGACTCCAGCTCCTGGATGATCTTGCCGTTTCCGCGGACCGGGCCGTCGAGCCGCTGCAGGTTGCAGTTCACGACGAAGATCAGGTTGTCGAGCTCCTCGCGCGCGGCGATGCCGATGGCGCCCAGGGACTCGGGCTCGTCCATCTCGCCGTCACCGAGGAAGCACCACACCCGGCTCTCGCTGGTGTCCTTGATGCCCCGGTGCTGCAGGTAGCGGTTGAACCGCGCCTGGTAGATCGCGTCGATCGGGCCCAGGCCCATCGACACGGTCGGGAACTCCCAGAAGTCCGGCATCAGCCGGGGGTGCGGGTAGGAGGGCAGCGAGGCCGCGCGCGACTCCTGGCGGAAGCCGTCGAGCTGGTCCTTCGTGATCCGGCCCTCGAGGAAGGCGCGGGCGTAGATGCCCGGGGAGGCGTGACCCTGGAAGAACACCTGGTCGCCGCCGACGGACTCGCCGCCGCCCCAGTCCTTGCCGCGGAAGAAGTGGTTGAAGCCGACCTCGTAGAGGCTGGCCGCGCTCGCGTAGGTCGCGATGTGGCCGCCCACGCCGATCTCGGGCCGGTTGGCCCGGCTCACCATGATCGCGGCGTTCCAGCGCACGTAGGCCCGGATCCGGCGCTCGAGGTGCTCGTCCCCGGGGAACCACGGCTCGCGCTCCGGCGGGATCGTGTTGAGGTAGTCGGTACTGCGCAGCGCCGGCACGCCGACGGCCTTCTCGCGGGCCCTCTCGAGCAGCTTCAGCATGAGGAAGCGGGCCCGACCCCGACCGGCGCTGTCGACGACGGCGTCGAGCGACTCGAGCCACTCTGCGGTCTCGCTCGGGTCGATGTCCGGCAGCTGGCTGGGCAGTCCGTCGGTGATGACGCTGAACCGCTCGGCGGGACTGTTGCTCGTGCTCACAATGCTCCCTGGGTGTGGGTGCTCGTCCCGGGACGAGGGTGGCTCCCGGGAGTGGTTACGACCATCCTGCCCCCAAGCGCCTGCTGGCCGAACGGCGCGTCGGTGCGCGAGGCTCTGGCGATGGAGACGACGCTGCTGACGGTGCGCACGGGCGGGGCCGAGACCGTGCTGGACCTGACCGGGGAGTGCCGCTCGTTCGCCGCGGGTCGCGGCGACGGGCTGCTGCACGTCTTCGTCCCGCACGCGACCGCGGGTGTGGCCGTCCTCGAGCTCGGGGCGGGTTCCGACGACGACCTGCTGCTGGCGCTGGCGGAGCTCCTCCCGGCCGACGACCGCTGGCGCCACCGGCACGGCTCGAGGGGTCATGGGCGCTCCCACGTCCTCCCGGCCCTCGTCCCGCCGTACGCGAGCATCCCGGTGCTCGACGGGCAGCTCGCCCTCGGGACCTGGCAGTCGGTCGCCCTGGTCGACCTCAACCTGGACAACCCGGTGAGACAGGTGCGGCTGTCGTTCCTTCGCGGCTGACGAGGTGCTGTGGCTCTCGATCGGCGCCGGGCTCGCTCGAGGTCAGAGGTGATGTTCGGTGAGCTCGTGGCGCTCGCCGTCGGGATCGGCGTGAACCAGGGCCGCGGTGAGCCGCGGCACCTCGTGCAGGAGCCGGTGCTCGGCCTGCTCTGCGATCCGGTGCGCCCCGACGAGCGACAGGGTGCCGTCCACGACGACCTGGGCCTCGGCTCTCAGCGCGTGGCCGACCCAGCGCACGCGGACGTCGCCCAGGCGCAGCACTCCGGGAGTGCTGGCGAGCACCTGCTCGACGTCGTCCAGGAGCGACTCGTCCACGGCATCCATGAGCCGCCGGTAGACCTGGCGGGCGGCGTCGCGCAGGACGAACAGGATGGCCACGGTGATGAGCAGTCCGACGATCGGGTCGGCCCGCTCGAATCCGAGGGCGACACCTGCCGCGCCTCCGACGACGGCGAGCGAGGTGAAGCCGTCCGTACGCGCGTGCAGGCCGTCGGCGACGAGCGCGGCGGAGCCGATCTCGCGTCCCACCCGGATCCGGTAGCGGGCGACCGCCTCGTTGCCGAGGAAACCGATCACGCCCGCCGCGGCGACGGCCCCGACGTACTGCACCTCCGCGGGGTCGGCCAACCGCCGGATCGCGGTGTAGCCGGCGGCTGTCGCTGACAGCACGATGAACACGACGACCACGATGCCGGCCAGGTCCTCTGCCCGCCCGTAGCCGTAGGTGTAGCGACGGTTCGGGGGCCGGCGACCGACCGTGAACGCCACCGCCAGGGGGATCGCCGTCAAGGCGTCCGCGAGGTTGTGCAGCGTGTCACCGAGCAGCGCGACCGAGCCCGTGAGCACCACGACGACCGCCTGGGCGAGAGCTGTCACTCCCAGGACCACCAGCGACACGACCAGCGCCCGCAGGCCCTTGGCGGAGGTCTCCAGCGCGGCGTCCACCGAGTCGGCCGCGTCGTGGCTGTGCGGCGCGACCAGCGACCGCAGGCGTCCTCGGATCCCGGTCGGGTGGTCGTGCCCGTGCTCGTGCGTCCGGGCCGGCTCGGAGTCGTGGTCGTGGTCGCGACGACGGTCCGGAGCGGAGTCCACGGGCTCGAGTCTGCTCCACCGGTGAGCGTCGGACCAGCCGAGCCGGAGCGTGGTACTTGCGCAGCGGGGGACCGTCCGGTGGACTAGCCCCGATGCGCCCCGCCGGGGCCGAAGGGGAAGGGGCAACCGTGAGCACGTCCGCGGACCACGCCGCACAGCGTGGCCTAGCCGAGAAGCTCGGGATCGAGTCCGGCATGGTCGTGCAGGTGGTCGGATCGGAGTCGCCCGCGGGTGCTGCCGTCGACCAGGCCCTGCTCGACGACGTCGCTGCTCGCAGCGGCACCGAGCTGATCACGACGGACGACTCGGACGAGGTCGTCGACGTGGTGCTGCGGTGGTGGCGCGAGGGCGACGGCGACCTGGTCGACACCCTGGTCGACTCCCTGACCAACCTCGGGGACCACGGCGTGATCTGGCTGCTGACGCCGAAGGCCGGACGCGACGGCCACGTCGAGCCCAGCGACATCGACGAGGCCGCCCCGACCGCGGGCCTGGCCAGCACGCGAAGCACCAGCGCAGCGCCGGAGTGGTCCGGCACGCGATTGGTGTCGCCGCGCTCCAGCAAGGGCGCGTCCCGCCGCTGACGCCCGCGCAGGTCCGCAGGCTTCTCTCGCCAGAGGGGCGGGCGGCCGTCGCGGCCGCCGAGGCGCTGGACCTGTCGGCCTCCGGGCGGCTGCAGGCAGCTGAGGCGGTCCGCGCCGCGGCCGGTCCCGAGCTCGGACCCCTGGCGCTCGATCAGGCGCTGCTGCGGCGCCGAGCGCTCGCCAAGCACCCACGGGGCGACGAGCTCTGGTGGACCGGTCCCGCGCTGGAGCAGGCGTCCTCGGCCGAGGTGGCCGCCTGGCGGGCGGCTCGGTTCGAGGGTCCGGTCCTCGACCTGTGCTGCTCCGTCGGGGGCGACCTGCTGGCCCTGCCGCAGGGATCGGTCGGGGTCGACCTCGACCAGGCCCGCCTGCTCCTGGCCCAGGCGAACGCCGAGGTGCTCGGCCGCAGCGTCGCGCTCGCGTGCGCAGACGTGACCCGCCTGTCGCTGCCCCCCTCGGCGGACGTGTTCGTCGACCCGGGGCGCCGCGCCGGCGCGCGTCGGGTGTTCGATCCCCGGGCCTACTCGCCTCCGCTGGCCGAGGTGCTGGCATGGGGGGACCGGGTGCGGTCCCTGACCGTCAAGGTGGCTCCCGGCATCGACTACTCCGACCTCCCGGACGACGTCTCGGTGGAGCTGGTCTCCCTCCGCGGGGAGGTGAAGGAGGCGGTCCTGCGGACGGGCTCGGCCGCCCTGGGGGCCGCCCGGTGTGCCACGCTGCTGCCGGCCGGCCACGTGCTGGCTTCCGCCCCGGTGGCGGAGCCCCTCGTGCGCGAGCCCGGCCGGTGGTTGCTCGAGCCCGACGGGGCGGTGGTGCGGGCCCACCTGGTGGAGCAGGTCGTCGCGGCAGTGGAGGGGTGGCTGCTCGACCGGACCATCGCCTACGTGAGCGCCGACGCGCCGACCCCGACCCCGTTCGGCACCTGGTTCGAGGTCCTCGAGGTCATGCCGTTCGGACTCAAGGCGCTCCGGCAGCGACTGCGCGCCCACGACGCCGGCCCCCTGGTCGTGAAGAAGCGCGGTACGGCCGTCGAACCCGACGTGCTGCGGGCCAGGCTCAAGCTCACCGGCAGCCGCGAGGTGACAGTCGTGCTCACCCGCAGTGCCGGCAGGCAGATCGCGATGATCGTGCGGCGCCTGCCGGCCCCCGGGACCGCATCAGCGGCGGAACCGGCTCAGCGCCCGCCCCACACCTCCCGCCACGCCGGACAGGCCACCGACGACCCCGGAGAGGCCGCTGACGGCTGAGGACAGCGCCGACCCCCCGGGGAGCCCCGGCAGGTCGTCGAGCAGGGGAGCGAGCCGGAGCCACTGCTGGAGCTGCTGCACGTGCAGGCGCCGGCTCATCAGCAGGGTCGGCAGCGGGTGGCGCCCTGCCGCCGCGTCGAGCAGGTCAGCAGCCGGGCCGGAGACCCCGACCCCGTCGTACGGGCCCGGCGGCACAGGGCTCGTCGTCCAGCCGCCGTGCGGGTCGACGTCCAGGCCGCTGGCGAACGCCCAGCCCCCGGAGGGCGTCGAGGCCGAGAGCGCGATGTCGATGCCTGCCCGGCCGGCGAGGTGACCCGTGATGTCGATCAGGGCAGCGAGGCCCCGGTCGAGCAGGTGGTCCGACGGAGCGGGCGCACCGCACGGCGCGAGGTCGAGGGCGTGCACGGCCAGCTCGAAGGTGCCTGCGTGGACGAGCGACAGGACCGGGAGCGGGCCGACGGTGGATCGAGCCAGCGTCCGGCCCCAGGTCGTTGCCTCCGGTCCGCCGAAGAACGCCTCGACCCGGTCCCTCGCGGCGACGAGGGCCTCGATCACCGCCTGCTCGCTGTCGCCCCGGTGCGCCGCCACCAGCTGGTCGTTTCCCTCCTCCGGCGAGGTAGGTGGGCCCTCTCCACCGGAGCGGGCGCTCTCGATGACCGCGTCGACCACGCAGGAGCCGGGCCAGTTGCCCAGGTGGATCAGCAGCTCCTTGCCGGACAGGCCGGTGACCCGCGACGGGCGGCTCAGGTCGGTCGAGCCCGCGCGCACGACGTCGAGGAAGTCGTCCCAGGCGCGGACGACCGCCGTGCCCAGCTCGACCGGGTCGAGCTCGGACAGCCCACAGCGGTCAGGAGCCGGCCGGGCCGGTGTGGCTACCATCTCGACCTCCTGCCCCTGACCTGCGAGGAGACACCGGACATGACGACGATCCAGGTCGGCGACGAAGCACCCGACTTCGAGCTCCCCGACCAGAACCGCAAGCCGGTGCGCCTGTCGTCCTTCCGCGGCCAGAAGAACGTCGTGGTCGTGTTCTACCCCCTCGCCTTCACCGGGACCTGCCAGGGCGAGCTGTGCGCCATCCGCGACACGATCGAGGACTTCAGCTCCGACGACGTGCAGACGCTCGCCATCAGCTGCGACAACACGGCCGTCGCGGCCAAGTGGTCCGCCGAGCAGGGATACACCTTCCCCCTGCTCGCCGACTACTGGCCGCACGGTGCGGTCGCGAAGTCCTACGGCGTGCTGGACGAGGACCTCGGCCTCGCCCTGCGCGGGACCTTCATCGTCGACAAGCAGGGCAAGGTCGCCTACACGGTCGTGAACGGCATCCCCGACGCGCGCGACCTCGAGGAGTACCGCGCGGTGCTGCGCAGCCTCTGACGTCCCGCGATGACGACGGCGTGGGGCCTGCTCGCCCTCGACCTGCTCGGCGTCTTCGTGTTCGCGCTGTCGGGCGGCCTGGTCGCTGTCCGCAAGCGCTTCGACCTCCTGGCCGTCCTCATCCTCGCCACCGCCGCCGGTCTGGGCGGGGGGATCCTGCGGGACGTCCTCATCGGCGCCGTCCCCCCTGTCGGGCTCAGCGACTGGCGGCTCGTGGCCGCGGCTTGCGCGGCAGGCTCGATCACGTTCTTCTTCCACCCGCGGGTGTCCCGCACCCAGTCAGCCGTGCTGCTCCTGGACGCGGCCGGACTCGGCCTGTTCGCCGTCGCGGGCACGCTGAAGGCCCTCGAGGCCGGGACCACGGGGCTCACGGCGGTCATCGTGGGGGTGCTCACCGGTGTCGGCGGGGGCGTCCTGCGCGACCTGCTCGCCGGTGATCAGCCGCGGCTCCTCGCGGAGCGCGAGTGGTATGCCACCCCTGCGCTGATCGGTGCCTCGGTCTACGCCGTCGCCTGGAGCGCCGACCTCGCCGGCCCGCCCGTCGCGGCGGGGTGCGTCGTGCTGATCACGGCCCTGCGCGTCCTGGGCCTCACCAGGCGCTGGCAGGTCCCCGCGCCCCGCGACGCCGACTAGCCTTCCCGCCCGGGACCCATGGCTCAGTTGGTAGAGCAGCGCCCTTACAAGGCGAAGGTCGGCAGTTCGAGTCTGTCTGGGTCCACACCGCGCATGTCGAGCAGGTCCGTGGCTACGGCGAGGAAGGGCTCCCTGCGCCAGCCGTCGCCTCCGGTGACGCCTGCAGCTCTGTCACGTGTGCCAGGACGACGCCGTCCGGCTGTCCTTCCCAGGTGGCGGCTAGTCCCAGCGGCGGGCGGGTCCCGCTCACCGGCCGCCGGTACATCGTCAGCTCGAACCGGTCGTTCTGCAGCACCGAGGCCATTGCCTCGTCGGAGGTGAGCTCGAACCGGTCGACCGGGACCCGCTCCTGCGCCCAGCCGCCCCCGTGGATGCGGACGTTGCTCGGGGCGAGGACCCAGCGGCCGTCGTTCACGACCATGCCGAGTGCTTCGCCCTGCCCGGTCATGGCGACACCGGCGAGCATGACGGCGAACAGGGGGTCGCCGAGCCCGTCGTACACCCAGCGTCGGCCGAGCACGGAGTGCTCCATCTCGGCGATGAGTGCCTCGCCGGCGCCGTCGAGAGGCTCGTCGCGGTAGGTGAGCGGAACCTGGAACAGCGTGTCCCCTGCCTGGACGAGGTGGGTCTCGAGGCCCACCCGCCCTTCCGGATCGTCGAACCGGTAGGACCCGATCAGCGACATGTGGTCGCTGGCCGCCGGACCCCAGACGCGTGTGGGGATCCAGTCGGCGATGAGCTGGGCCTTCGTCGGTGTGAGCGTCGCGCGGTGGAAGATCGCCATGCCGCGGAGCGTACGGCGCAGGGCGACGGCTCCTCGCCGTGCCGGCGGCCGGTGCTGCCCTAGCCTTCGGCGGGTGACCGCCCGACTCGCCGACGTCGTCGCCGTCCTCGACGACCTCTACCCGCCTTCGCTGGCCGAGCCCTGGGACGCGGTGGGCCTGGTCTGCGGCGACCCCGACGCGCTCGTCCGTCGCGTGCTGTTCGCCGTCGACCCCGTCGCGGCCGTCGTCGACGAGGTGCTGGGGGACGCAGGCTTCGACCTGCTCGTCACGCATCACCCGCTCTGGCTGAAGGGCACGACCTCGGTCGCGGCGACGACCGCCAAGGGGCGCGTCGTGCACCGGTTGCTTGCTGGGGGAGCGGCGCTGCACGTGGCCCACACGAACGCCGACAACGCGAACCCGGGTGTGTCCGACGCGCTGGCCGCGCTGTTCGACCTCCAGGACCTGCGACCTCTGGCTCCCGTCCCCGCGCGGCTCGACAAGCTGGTCGTGTTCGTCCCGGTCGCGGCCGCGGACAGGCTCCTCGACGCGCTCTCGGCCGCGGGCGCCGGGGCGGTCGGCGACTACGAGCGCTGCGCCTGGACCACCGTGGGCACGGGCACCTTCCGGCCGCTCGCCGGTGCCACGCCTGCGGTGGGTGCGGTCGGCCGGGTCGAGGTCGTCGAGGAGGTCCGGCTCGAGGTGGTCCTTCCCCGGTCCGCTCGCTCCGCGGTGCTCGCAGCTCTGCTGGCCGCGCACCCCTACGAGGAACCGGCGTACGACCTGCTGGAGCTGGCCGTTCCCCCGACGACGACGCGCGGGCAGGGTCTCGGCCGGGCCGGCACGCTTCCCGAGCCGATGCCACTGGGCCAGCTGACCGCGCTCGCTGCGCGGGTGCTGCCCGCGACGGCCTGGGGGGTCCGGGCCACCGGGGACCCGGACCGGGTCGTGCGGACCCTCGCCGTCTGCGGCGGCTCGGGAGACAGCCTCCTGGACGCGGCGGCCACCGCCGACGCCTACCTGACCGCTGACCTGCGTCACCACGTCGCGAGCGAGGCGCCCGAGGGGCTGGCCCTGCTCGACGCTGCGCACTGGGCCACCGAGTGGCCATGGCTGGCCGACGCCGCGGGCCGGCTCGCCCGCCGAACTACGGTGGAGACCGTCGTCTCGACGCGGGTCACCGACCCGTGGACGCACTCTGCGAGGAGCCCCGCCACGTGAAGGCCGACCCGTTCGTCCAGCTCCGCCTGCTCGAGCTACAGGGGCTCGACAGCACCCTCGACCGGCTGAGGCACAAGCGGGCGACCCTCCCGGAGATCGCCGAGATGCGACGCCTGGACGGGTTGGTCGACGCGCTGCGTGATGCCGTCGTGCGGGCCGAGACCGAGGTCTCGGACCTCGCCCGCGAGCAGGCGAAGTTCGAGCGGGAGATCGAGCAGGTCCGCAGCCGCAAGGACCGCGACTCGCAGCGGCTGGCGTCCGGGGCGATCACCGTGGCGAAGCAGCTGCAGGACCTCGAGCACGAGGTGGCGACCCTGTCCCGCCGGCAGTCCGACCTCGAGGACGCCGAGCTCGAGGTCATGGAGCGGGCGGAGACCGCCGCCGCAGAGCTGGCCGAGCTGACGGGACAGCGGTCCGAGCACCTCGCGGCCCGGGCCGAGGCCGAGGTGGGGCGCGACGCGGCCTTCGTGCAGATCGACGCCGAGATCGAGCAGGCGACCGTCCAGCGCGCCGAGCTGGCCGCCACCCTGCCTGCCGACCTGCTGGCGCTGTACGAGAAGCTCCGCGGGTCGGAGGGCGGCGTGGGAGCCGGCGAGATCGCACGAGGGCGCTGCGGAGGCTGCCACCTCGACCTGATGAACAACGAGAAGTCGGCCATCCGGGCCGCTGCGGCCGACGAGGTCCTGCGTCACGAGGAGTGCGGGCGCATCCTCGTACGCACCGCCGAGAGCGGGCTGTGAGCCCGGAGCCAGGCGGCCGCCGACTGGTCGTCGAGGCCGACGGGGGCTCGCGCGGCAACCCGGGTCCTGCCGGCTACGGCGCCGTGGTCCTCGACGCCGTCACGGGAGAGGTCCTGGCCGAGCGGGCCGCCGGCATCGGCCGGGCGACCAACAACGTCGCGGAGTACGGCGGGCTGATCGCCGGCCTCACGGCAGCCCTCGAGCTGGACCCCGCCGAGGTGGAGGTCCGGATGGACTCCAAGCTCGTGGTCGAGCAGATGAGCGGCCGTTGGCAGGTCAAGCACCCGGCCATGAAGCCGCTGGCCGCCGAGGCGTCAGCGCTCGTCCGCCGGCTGCCGCGGGTCCGCTTCTCCTGGATCCCGAGGGCGCAGAACTCCCACGCCGACCGGCTCGCCAACGAGGCGATGGACGCAGCAGCGCGGGGGGACGTCTGGCGCGAGGGGGGCGACAGCGGTCCGCCGGACGCGGCTGACACCTGGCTGGCGAGCCACGAGCCGACGGCCTCGCTCGCCGGCACCCCACCTGCTCCCGCGCAGAACCGGCTGTCGGGCTGGATGGACCCGTCGGCGCCGCCCACGACCACCCTGCTGCTGCGCCACGGGCAGACGGTCCTGTCGATCGAGAAGCGCTTCTCCGGGGTGGGCGGCCAGGAGCTGACCGAGGTGGGCCTGGCGCAGGCAGCCGCTGCTGCGGCGAGGCTGGCGAGCAGCGGCGCGGTCGCCGTGGTGAGCAGCCCGGTCCGCCGGGCGCGGCAGACCGCGAGCGCCGTGGCGCAGGCGCTCGGCCTCGAGGTGCACGTCGACGAGGGGCTGAGGGAGACCGACTTCGGCGACTGGGAGGGGCACACCTTCGGCGAGGTGAAGGCCAAGTGGCCGCGCGAGCTCGACGCGTGGCTGGCTGACACCGCCGTCGCCCCGCCGTTCGGGGAGAGCTTCGCGGACACGGCGACCCGGGTCCGCCAGGCTCGCGACCGGGTCCTCAGCGCGTACGGAGGTCAGCGGGTGGTCGTCGTCAGCCACGTGACCCCCATCAAGACCCTGCTGCGGATGGCCCTGGACGCCCCGCCGAGCGCGCTCTACCGGATGCACCTGGATCTCGCCTGCCTGTCCGAGGTCCAGTGGTTCGCCGACGGACCGGCCGTGGTGCGGTCGATGAACGACACCGGCCACCTGTCACCCTGACGGGGGCTACAGCAAAGTTCCCGGAGCGGGTTCAGACATGCGCCCCTACGTGCCGACAGAACAGGCATGGACGCACTCGAGATGCTCGCAGCCGAGGTGTACGGGGACGTCGCGATCAGCGAGGTGATCCGTCCCGCCGCCGTGCTCCCGGAGCAGGCAGCCCGCGTGGTGCTCGTCGAACTCGCCTACCGCGACGTGCGTTCGGGCGGCTGTTGGTCGAGCAGCCCGACGCTCTGGCAGCGCTACGACCGGCCGTGGAACGGGGTGGGCATGGCCGCCCCCGGTGACTCCTTGCTGCTGGGCAGCCTCCAGGTCAGCTACGGGACCCCCACCCGCTACGCCATCACGATCTACCGCGCGACCATCACGACGTCGGGCGCCCGGAGCGGCTGGACCGTCGAGGCCATGTGCGACGAGGCGCTGGGCTTCGGCGGCTACACCCTGGCCGAGTGCCCCCGGGCTGACCTCAAGCCGCCGCCGCAGCCCTTCCGCATGAAGGAGTAGCTCGTCCTGGGCACCGGCTACCGGTGCCGGCCCTCGTCGAGGATGCCCAGGAGGTACTCGCCGTACCCGCTCTTGCGCAGGGGCTCGGCCAGCGCCCGCAGCCGGTCGTCGTCGATCAGCCCGTTGCGCCAGGCGACCTCCTCGAGACACCCGATCTTGAGGCCCTGACGCTGCTCGACCACCTGGACGAACTGCCCGGCCTGCAGCAGGGACTCATAGGTCCCGGTGTCGAGCCATGCGGTGCCGCGGTCCATCACCGCGACCTCGAGGCGCCCCTGGTCGAGGTAGGCCTGGTTGACCGTCGTGATCTCGAGCTCGCCGCGGGAGCTCGGCTGGACCGCGGCCGCGATGTCGAGCACGTCGTTGTCGTAGAAGTAGAGCCCGACCACGGCGTAGGGGGAGCGGGGTGCGGTCGGCTTCTCCTCGATGGAGATGGCGCGCCGCTGGTCGTCGAACTCCACGACGCCGTAGCGTTCGGGATCGGCTACGTGGTAGGCGAACACAGCTCCACCCTCGACGTCGGCGTAGCGCTGGAGCTGCTCACCGAAGCCCGGACCGTAGAAGATGTTGTCGCCGAGCGCGAGGGCCACCTTGTCCTGGCCGACG
The DNA here is from genome assembly GCA_025965615.1 of Frankiales bacterium. Lineage (GTDB taxonomy): Bacteria > Actinomycetota > Actinomycetes > Mycobacteriales > SCTD01 > SCTD01. The sequence continues at coordinate 3,304 of JAOPWP010000067.1, read as the reverse complement.
AACTCCCGGCCGATCAGGAAGGCCTCGGCGAGGCCGTTCGGCGCGTCCTGCACCGCATAGGAGAACGCGCAGCCGTACTGCGACCCGTCGCCCAGGAGGCGGACGAACTGCTCCTGGTCCTGGGGGGTGGTGATGATCAGGATCTCGCGGATGCCGGCCAGCATCAGGGTGGAGATGGGGTAGTGCACCATCGGCTTGTCGTAGATCGGGAGCAGCTGCTTCGAGACGGCCTGGGTGATCGGGTAGAGGCGGGTGCCGGAGCCGCCCGCGAGCACGATGCCCTTCACGCTGTTCCCTCCTGGGTGGTCCTGGCCGCTTCGGCCTCGAGGTAGTCCGCGAGGGCTTCCCGCCAGTCGCGCATGCTCACGCCGACCGCGTCGATCGAGGTGAGGTCGAGTGCGCTGTACGGGGGGCGGGGAGCTGCCTGGGAGGCCTTCTCGAGGTACTGCGCGGTCGTGATCGGCACGATGGTGCACTCGGTGTCGGCCACGGCCGCCGCGGCGAAGGTCGCCCACGACACGACGTCACCGGACCCCGTCGCGTGGTAGGTGCCGTACGGGGCCTCTCGGTCGAGCAGCGTGAGCAGGGCTCGCGCGAGGTCGACGGCGTAGGTGGGGCGACCGACCTGGTCGTCCACGACGGTCAGCTCGGGACGGTCCGCCGCGAGCTTCCTCATGGTCCGGACGAAGTTGGGCCCGTCGCCGAAGACCCAGCTCGTCCGGACGACGTAGTGCCGGGGGGCCAGGTGCGCCGCCATCTCGCCCGCTGCCTTGGTCGCGCCGTAGGCGCCCTGGGGGTCGAGCGTCGCGTCGACCGGGATGGGGGTGGTGTGGTCGCCGCGGAAGACGTAGTCGGTGCTGACGTGCACAAGGGGCACGTCGAGCCGCCTGGCGTTCCAGGCGAGGTGGAAGACGCCTGTGGCGTTGACGTCCCAGACGGTGGGCAGCCGGTCGAGCTGCTCGGCGGGGTCGACGGCTGTCCAGGCAGCCGCGTTGACGATGGCCGAGACGCCGTCCCAGTCGAGTGCTGCCACCGACTCGCGGGAGGTCAGGTCGACCTCGGGGACGTCGAGGAAGCGAGCGGTCGGGACGAGGGCCTGCAGCGCCCGTCCGAGCTGCCCGCCGGAGCCGACGACGAGGATCGTCACGACGTCACCGGGGCGACGGGGGTGACCTCGGACAGCGGGGGGTTGTTCGCGTCCTTGTCGCTGATGACCATCTCGTCGCGGGGGAGCGGCCACGCGACGGCGAGGTCGGTGTCGAACAGGTCGACCGCCGGGTAGCTCCCACCGGGGCGCCAGTGCTCGTTCACGAGGTAGCTGTAGACGGTTCTGGGCTCGAGCGTGCAGAACGAGTTGCCGCAGCCGCGGGGCACGAAGATGGCCGAGGCGGGGGTGAGCTCGAAGGTCTCGACCCGGCCGAAGCCGTCGCCCTCGCGGAGGTCCACGATCGCCGCGAACACGCGGCCCCAGGCCGGCGAGATGTACTTCTCCCACGGCTCGGCGTGGATGCCGCGGGTGACTCCGGCCTGCTCGTTGTACGAGACGTTGTTCTGCACCGCGTCCAGCCGCGGCAGCCCGAGAGCCTCGAGCTTCTCGCGCTGGTAGCTCTCCTTGAACCACCCTCGGCTGTCGCCGTGGACGTCCAGCGTGACGTGGAACAGCCCGTCGATCCCGGTCGGCTCGACCGCGAGGGCGCTCATCGTCCGAGCTCGGCGTACTTGCGCTCGGTGAGGTCCTTCTGCGGGCGCCACCAGGCCTCGTTGTCGCGGTACCACGCGAGCGTGGCAGCCAGGCCGTCACGGAACGTCGTGTAGGTCGGCGCCCAGTCGAGCTCCGAGCGCAGCTTCGAGGCATCGATGGCGTAGCGCATGTCGTGACCCGGGCGGTCGCTCACGTGGTCGTAGGCGTCACGCGGCTGCCCCGCGAGCTCGAGCAGCAGCTCGACCACGCCCTTGTTGTCCTGCTCGCCGTCGGCCCCGATCATGTAGGTCTCGCCCGGCCGCCCGCCGTCGACGATCGCCCAGACGGCGCTGTTGTGGTCGTCCACGTGGATCCAGTCGCGGACGTTCTCGCCCTTGCCGTAGAGCTTGGGCCGGATCCCGTCGATCAGGTTGGTGATCTGCCGCGGGATGAACTTCTCGACGTGCTGGTAGGGCCCGTAGTTGTTGCTGCAGTTGCTGATCGTGGCGGTGACGCCGAAGCTGCGGACCCACGCCCGGACGAGCAGGTCGCTGCTGGCCTTCGTCGCGCTGTAGGGGCTGGACGGGTTGTACGGGGTCGACTCGCGGAACCGCTCGGGATCGTCGAGCTCGAGGTCGCCGTAGACCTCGTCGGTGCTGATGTGGTGGAGGCGGACACCGTGCCTGCGCACCGCCTCGAGGATCGCGAACGTGCCGAGGACGTTGGTCGTGACGAACGGAGACGGGTCGTGCAGGGAGTTGTCGTTGTGCGACTCCGCCGCGAAGTGCACGACCAGGTCGCAGGAGCCGACGAGCCGGTCGAGCAGGACGGTGTCGGTGATGTCGCCGTGGACGAACTCGATCCCCGTCTCGACCGAGGCCAGACTGGCCCGGTTGCCGGCGTAGGTCAGAGCGTCGAGCACGACCACCGAGACCCCGGGACGGTGTCGCAAGGTCCAGTGGACGAAGTTGGCGCCGATGAAGCCGGCCCCTCCCGTGACGAGCACTCGCAAGATCGTGACCCTCCGTCGACGGCAGTCCCTCATCGCGCCGCCTCCGGCGCGACGCCTTCCCGGCGCGGTCACCCTAGCGGTGCGGGAGCGGCGTACCCTTCGCCTGGGACGAGTCGGCCGGACGGTCGCGGCACCCTCCAGGTGTCGAGGAAAGTCCGGGCTCCACAGGGCAGGGTGGTCGGTAACACCGACCCGGGGTGACCCGCGGGAAAGTGCCACAGAGAAGAGACCGCTGCCGTTCCGCCCTCGGGCGGGACAGCAGCAAGGGTGAAACGGTGCGGTAAGAGCGCACCAGCGCCCGGGGTGACCCGGGCGGCTCGGCAAACCCCACCCGGAGCAAGGTCAAGAGGGACCGGTCCGCCGGTCCTGCGCAGGCGCTCGAGGGCTGCCCGCCCGATGCCTGCGGGTAGACCGCACGAGGCCACCGGCAACGGTGGTCCCAGATGGATGGCCGTCGCCCGGACCCCGGTCCGGCGCACAGAACCCGGCTTACAGGCCGGCTCGTCCCCCTCTACAAGCCGCTGACCTGCGGGAGCAGCTGTCGCCGCAGGTCAGCCGGGGTGACCGCTCGTCCGGCCACGGCCGTTCTCGTCCGGTGTCGCGCGTTCCCG
>JAOPWP010000059.1 GCA_025965615.1 Frankiales bacterium | reverse complement strand
GAGCCCGAGACCGGGCGCGGTCTGCTGGACCCGCCTGCGCCGGTGGCCTGGGCGCAATCCCCCCCGGCACTCGAGCCCACCTCACGACGGCCAGCACCGCCGCTCGCCAACGGTTCGCCCTTGGAGCTGAGCACCACCTCCGTCATGTCCTTCGGCGCGGCTCCGGCCGCTCCGCCGGTGCCAGCTCCCTCCCTGGCGCCGCTGGTCACGCCGGCCGGGCCCGCCCAGCCTGCCGTCCAGGTCCTGACCACGGCGCCGCCGAGCGCCCGGGAGATCGCTGAGCACGAGCCCGCCCCGGCCATCACCCATGTGATCGCCGGAGCGCCGGCGCCGGCGGCCCTGGCGCCTCTGTCTGCCGTCCTGCCGCAGCCGCTCACCCCCGCCCAGCGCCCGGCCCCCCAGCCGGTGGTCGCACCTGCGCCCGTCGCGGTGCCGTCCGCCGCGGCGGGCCCGCCTGCACCCGACGTGGCGGTCAGGGTCGGAGCCGAGGACACGAGCGATGACGCTGCGTTCCTGTCCAACCTGCTCGTCTACGTGCTGGACCACAAGTCCTCGGACCTGCACCTCACCGTCGGGGCGCACCCGACCGTGCGACAGAACGGTCACCTCTTCCAGCTGGAGGACTTCCCGGTCCTCACGCCCCCGGTCATCCAGAAGACCATGTACGCGATCATGTCGCAGAAGCAGCGGGAGAAGTTCGAGGAGGAGCTCGAGCTCGACTTCGCCTACTCGCTGCCGGGCAAGGCCCGCTTCCGCGTCAACCTCTACAAGCAGCGCGACGCCGTCGGCGCAGCCTTCCGGCTGATCCCCTACGAGATCAAGAAGCTCGAGGACCTCGGCGTCCCGCCGGCCGTGGCGAACTTCGCCATGCTGCCCCGCGGCTTCGTCCTCGTCACCGGACCGACCGGGTCGGGGAAGTCGACGACGCTCGCGTCGGTCGTCGACCTGGCGAACCGGAACCGCCGTGACCACATCATGACCGTCGAGGACCCGATCGAGTTCCTCCACAGCCACAAGGGCTGCCTGGTCAACCAGCGCGAGGTGGGGGAGGACACCTGGTCGTTCAAGAACGCCCTCAAGCACGTCCTGCGCCAGGACCCGGACATCATCCTGGTCGGCGAGATGCGCGACCTCGAGACGATCGAGATCGCCCTGACAGCCGCTGAGACCGGTCACCTCGTCATGGCGACGCTGCACACCCAGGACGCCGCACAGACGATCGACCGCGTCATCGACGTCTTCCCCCCGAGCCAGCAGCAGCAGGTGCGCGTCATGCTCTCGGGGGCGCTCCAGGGGGTCGTCTGCCAGCAGCTGGTCAAGACAGCGGACGGCAAGGGTCGCGTCGTCGCGGCGGAGGTGATGGTCGCCACCCCAGCGATCCGCAACCTGATCCGCGAGGGCAAGACGCACCAGATCTACTCAGCCCTGCAGGCGGGTGCGAAGCACGGGATGTCGACGATGGACAGCAACCTGGCGGCACTGGTCAAGCGCGGAACCATCACCTACGACGCGGCTCTCGAGAAGTGCCATCACGTCGACGACTTCAAGCGGCTCTGCGGCCGGGTCTGAGGAGACACTGATGAGCACAGCAACCTTCACCTACGCGGTGCGCGACCAGGACGGCAAGAAGCTGTCCGGGTCACTGGAAGCTGAGTCGCAGAGCCAGGTCGCGACGAAGCTCAAGTCGATGGGCTACTCACCCCTTGAGATCAAGGAGGTGAAGTCCGGCGGCATGCAGCGCGAGATCTCACTGCCGTCGTTCGGCAAGAAGGTGAAGCTCAAGGAGCTCGCCATGATGTCGCGCCAGTTCGCGACGATGATCAACAGCGGGTTGTCGCTGCTGAAGGCGCTCACGATCCTCACCGAGCAGACCGAGAACAAGGAGCTCAGCCGGGTCCTCCGCGAGGTCCGCAGCGACGTCGAGACCGGCAACTCGCTGTCGGCAGCCCTCGCCCAGCACGAGGACGTCTTCCCGCCGCTGTTCATCAACATGACCCGCGCCGGCGAGGTCGGCGGCTTCCTCGACAGCGTCCTCACCCAGATCGCGGAGAACTACGAGGCCGAGGTCAAGCTGCGCGGCAAGGTCAAGGCAGCGATGACCTACCCGGTCGTCGTGTTCGTCATGGCCATCCTGGGCGTGACCGGGATGCTGCTGTTCATCGTGCCGGTCTTCGCCGGTCTGTTCGCCGACTTCGACAGCCAGTTGCCTGCGCCGACCCGCTTCCTGGTCTGGCTGTCCGGGATGATGAAGATCATGGCGCCGCTCGGCATCGTCGCGATGATCGCCTTCTTCATCACCTGGCCCAAGGTCAAGCGCAACCCCAAGGTCCGCAACGTGGTGGACCCGCTGAAGCTGAAGGCACCGATCTTCGGGCCCCTCGTGGCCAAGATCGCGCTGAGCCGGTTCGCCCGCAACCTCGGCACCATGATGAAGAGCGGCGTGCCGATCCTGCAGAGCCTCGACATCGTGGCCAGCACCACCGGCAACGTCGTCCTCGAGCGTGCGATCAACGCTGTGCAGGAGAGCGTCCGCCAGGGCGAGGCCCTCGCCAAGCCGCTCGAGCAGCACCCCGTCTTCCCCCCGATGGTCGTGCAGATGATGTCGGTCGGTGAGGACACCGGGCAGCTCGACGCCATGCTCTACAAGATCTCGGAGTTCTTCGACCAGGAGGTCGAGGCGACGACAGAGGCGCTGACGGCTCTCATCGAGCCGCTGATGATCGCCTTCCTCGGCGCGATCGTGGGCGCCATGATCGTCGCGATGTACATGCCGATCTTCAGCCTGATGAACGTCATCAACTGAGGCATCCAGGCGCTGCCGCGACCCGCGGACAGGAACGCACCAGGCACGCACCCGGCCCCCAGGGTCGGTGCGTGCCTGTCCTCGTCGACGGCAGTGCGCCCGGCAGGTTCACCCGATCGAGCAGCAAGTGACGGTGCACAGCCACTCAAGGCACAGATCACCCCGCCCGAAGTAGTCATTGTCATCGAGCCGCAAGGCCAAGCAAGGGCACACCCGCTGAGAGGCGGGGTCGCAAAGTCAAGGGACCTGCTCGCAGGTACGCCTGGCTGCCTCGGCCGGCACCTCCTCGGAGGAGTCGCGCGAGGAAGGCACCACAACCGCGCGGCTCACACCACATCACGTCCCAGGAGGACATCTCATGCTCGCACGTCTGCGCAAGTCCGAGGACCACGAGGGCGGCTTCACGCTCATCGAGCTCCTCGTCGTCATGATCATCATCGGCATCCTTGCGGCCATCGCCATCCCGGCGTTCCTCTCCCAGAAGAAGAAGGGCTACGAGGCGAGCCAGAAGTCCGACCTCCGCGCCATCGCCACCGAGATCAGCACCGCGCTGGTCGACAACCCGGCAACCGTCACGGTGACGCCTGGCACGAACAGCGCCGTCGTGACGGCGGCGGGCTCGCCGACTCCGGCGACGCTCCCTCTCTCGCCCGGCAACTCGCTCACGTCGGGCAACGTCACGCCGGCCAACGGCACCTACTGCGTCGCCGTCGCGCACAGCGGCGTGGACTCGGGCAACAACTGGCAGATCGCGGTCACGAGCCAGGGTGGGACTCAGACCCTCTCCAAGGGCCAGTGCGCTGCTCCTGCTGCTCCTGCAGCACCGTAGTCCTGTTCTGCTGATCGACTGACGGAGGGCGGGGCGGCTCAGGCCGCCTCGCCCTCCTGTCGTCCCACGACAGCGCTCAAGACCCCCAGTCCTCCCGCCGACACAGGACCTGTGACAAGGAGCTCGCCGTGATGCGCACCTGGAGGGCCGTCCGCAGCCGACAGCGAGGCGACGCGGGGTTCGGTCTCGTCGAGGCCATCGCAGCGGCCTTCGTCCTCGCGCTGTTCAGCGCAGGCATCGCAGGGCTCATCCTCAGCACCCTCAAGACCTCGAAGATCGACCGGATGCGCGTCGCCGCCAGCAGCCTGGCTGCCCGCGAGATGGAGATCGTCCGCGACGAGTTCGCCCGCTCGGACGAGGCGGCCCTCGCCGTCGTGGGTGCCGGCACCCTCACCAACGCGAACCCCCTCTCGGGCACGACCAACACCGTGGACGGCGTCACGTACACGGTCAAGCGGACCGCCGCGTGGGCGCCGAAGGGGACCGGCGCGAGTGCCTGCGACGGAGGTGGCGGGATCACCTACCCCAGCGTGAGGCTGAGCGTGGTGGTGACCTGGGCCGGGATGCAGGGTGTACAGCCCATCACCAGCGACAGCATCGTCACGCCGACCAAGCGCCTGCTCAACAGCGACTACGCCTTCGTCGCCGTCCGGGTCAACCGCTACGACGCGCAGCCTTCGCCCGGGCGCACCGTGAACTCGACGGGTCCTGGAGGGGCGCAGGTGCAGCTGACCGACGACAGCGGCTGCGCGGTCTTCGGCCTCGCCGTGCCGGGCAGCTACACGTTCACCTTCGACGAGCCCGGCTACGTCGACTACTACGGCGCGACGAAGCCGGTCGCCGTCCGCGACGTCGCCAAGGGCAGCTTCACGACGTTCGCCACCACCTACGACCAGGCAGCCTCGATGACGGTGACCCATGCCACCGAACCCGGCTACGCCCTCCCGTCACCGCTCCCCGAGATCATGGTCCGCAGCGCCGGGCTGCCGGCCCCCGGCACCCTGCGGTTCCCGGCGACGGGCTCGCCTGTCGTCGCCAGCCCCCTCGGGCCGTACGCGCAGGGCTACACCGTCTGGGCCGGAGCCTGCAAGGACTCCGAACCGGCGGCAGCACCCACCCTCAAGACGGTGACAGCGGTGACGCTCGCTCCCGGTGAGTCCAAGCCCGTCACCGCCTACCTGGCTCCCGTCCAGGTCGAGGGTGGAGCCACGAGGGCAGGCCAGGTGGTCACGGCACAGCACGTGGACTCGTGCACGGGCGCCGTCATGACCCTCACGCTCGGAACCCTCGACGGCGCCGGCTCGCTCGCGACGTCGATGCCGTACGGCACCTGGGACGTCACGGTCGGCACCGTCGTCACGCGGGTCACCCCGGCGAAGTCGGGGCTGACCGAGGTGGACATCCCGTGACGAGCAAGGCGCGTGCCCGGTTCCGGCGAGGGGGGGACGGCGGCTTCAGCCTCGCCGAGCTGTCTGTCGCCATGTTCATCAGCGCCCTCGTCGCCGCTGCCGCCGCGGGGATGGTCAACATGGCCCTCCAGAGCAGCAAGGCCAGTGAGGCGCGGCTCACCTCGATCAACGACGCCCGGGTGGGCGTCGAGTCCATGTCACGGAGCCTGCGGACGGCCGTGCTGCCCCGGCAGCTCGACGGCACCAGCACCGACAACGCCTTCCTGAAGGCCGCTCCGCAGTACGTGTTCTTCTACGCCAACATCAACAACCCGGACAACACCATCGGCCCGAGCCTCGTCACCTACGAGGTCACGGCGGCCGGGGGTCTGGTGCAGACGATCCAGAAGCCCGACCCGCACCTGCCGTCCGACCACGACTACAAGTACACCTGCCTGCCCGCGAGCACCTGCTCGAAGACGACGCGAACGCTGGCGACGGGGGTCACGCCGGCGATGACGATGTTCCGCTTCTTCGACCAGACGGGCGCTGAGCTCGCCTACACGACGAACTCGAACTGCCCGAGCGCAACCTGCCTGTCCACCGCCGCGGTCGAGGACGTCGACGCCGTCGAGGTGAAGCTCGTCCTGCAGCCTCCAGCGGGGGTCAAGATCGGCTCGACGACCTACGTCACCCGCGTCGCACTTCCGAACCACGATGCCATCATCCGCGAGGAGAGCTCCCCATGAGCAGCCAACCCGTGCCCCGCTGCCTCCGGCGGGTGCGAGGTCAGGGCGACGACGCGGGCATGGTCTTGATCGCCGTGATCATGAGCATGCTGATGGTCACCGCGTTCGTCACCGCAGGCCTGGCCTATGCGCAGAGCAGTCAGCAGCAGAGCCGGGGTGACCAGGACTTCAACGCTGCCATCGCTGCTGCCCAGGCGGGCGTCGAGGACTACATCGCGCAGCTGAACCGCAACGACAACTACCCGCGCCTGTCGCCGTTCAACGACTGCTCGAACATCGCGCTGCAGGGACCTGCCGCACCGACGCCGAACAGCTGCGGGTGGGGGCCCACGAGCCCGGTCGGCTGGCAGCCGATCAACCCGGGAGATCCGAACGGCCCGGCGTTCCACTACGACATCGACGTCAGCGAGATCAACGCGCAGGGGGTCGTGGACGTCCGGGCGACCGGCCGGTCCCACCTCGGCGGCGAGTCCCGGACGATCCAGGCGGCAGTCGGACGCGGTGGCTCGACCGACTTCCTCTACTACACCGACCACGAGGACGCCGACCCCGACAACGAGATCAGCTATCCGGGCACCATGTCCGCCGCCTGCTACGCCTACTGGTGGGGCAAGGCCCCCGACGGCGCTGCCACGACCCCGCGTTCCAGCACCAGCAGTTCGTCCGGCTGCTCGGAGATCACCTTCATCGGCGGCGACGTCTTCGACGGCCCGGTCCACACCAACGACACGCCCCTGTTCTCGGCCAACTCCTCAGGAAAGCTGCCGGAGTTCAAGGGGGGCCTGCAGACAGCGGACCCGAAGTGCAAGCTGTCCTCGCGCACGCCCAGCTCGACGTGGAAGAACTGCGACCGGACCGCGAAGAGCGCCAACTACGGCAGCAGCTACCCGCAGTACGCCAAGGAGCTGTACCTGCCGGACAACAGCTCGGCCTTCGCGGCGTACCCCGGGTGCCAGTACACCGGCGCCACCCGCATCATCTTCAGCGCCGACGGCAAGATGAAGGTCTGGAGCAAGGAGACCCTGACCGGCTCCGCGGCCTGTGGGGGGAACAGCCCGAACGGGGTGAGCGTCAACGTCCCCAACGACCAGGTCATCTACGTCAAGACCGGCCCGGGCGAGCACCAGTGTGCCGGCAAGGAGATCGACGGTGTCCTGCCCCTCGGCGACTACACCGGCAGCGACACCGACCTCAACTACAAGTACGACGAGAACTTCACCTACCCGTCGATGCGCTGCGGCAAGGGGAACGCCTTCGTGGAGGGGACTCTCAAGGGCCGGCTCACCGTCGCGACGCAGAACTCCGTCGTCGTGACAGGTGACCTCAAGCTGGCGGGAGGCACCAACGGGACCGACCTCATGGGCCTCGTCGCCGGAAACTCGGTCGAGGTCATCAACCCGATCATCGGCCAGTACGACTGCGCCACCAAGGCCAAGCGCAAGGTGGGCGGCGTCACCGTGGAGTACTGCTCGAAGTACGGCGCACCGAGCAACCAGACCTACCCCAGTGGATGGCCGAGGGACATCGCGCCGGTGGGCCCCACGAAGGGCATCGAGATCAACGCCTCGATCCAGACCCTGCAGCACAGCTTCACGGTGCAGGGCTACAACCGCGGGACGAACCAGGGACAGCTCACGGTGGTCGGCTCCATCGCCCAGAAGTGGCGTGGTGCCGTGGGCACCAACGGCGGCGCGACCGGCTACTTCAAGGACTACCGCTACGACAAGCGCCTGAAGTACTCCGCGCCCCCGTACTTCCCCCAGTTCATCAACGCGGTGTGGTCCAGTCGGGCGACGGGCGAGCTCCGCCCCACCTACCCGGGGTAGCCGGATGGGCCGTGTCATCGGGGGAGGGCTGTGACCGCCCTCGTCGCCGTGGGTGCCGGCGTCCTGGGGCTGCTGATCGGCTCGTTCCTCAACGTCGTCATCTGGCGCGTCCCGCGAGGCGAGTCCGTCGTCCACCCACCGTCGGCCTGTCCGGGCTGCGCGACGCCGATCCGGCCGCGTGACAACGTCCCCGTGCTCAGCTGGCTCCTGCTGCGAGGCCGGTGCCGGACGTGCGGCAACGCCATCAGCTGGCGCTACCCCCTGGTCGAACTGACCACGAGCGCACTGTTCGTGACCATGGCAGTGAGCTTCGGTCCCGACCCGGTCCTGCCCGCCTACCTCTACCTCGCCGCGGTGGGGCTGGCGCTGGCCGTCATCGACCTCGACTGCAAGCGGCTGCCCGACGTGCTGACGCTGCCGAGTTACCCGGTCGCGGCTGCCCTGCTCGGCCTGGCGGCCCTGACCGGCAGCACCAGCGGCAGCCTGCTCAGGGCGCTGCTCGGCGGAGCAGCGATGTACGCCGTCTACTTCACCCTGTGCTTCGCCTACCCGGCCGGCATGGGCTTCGGCGACGTCAAGCTGTCCGGCGTCCTGGGGCTCTACACGGCCTGGCTCGGATGGGGCGCCTGGGCAGTCGGCCTCTTCCTCGGCTTCGCGCTCGGCGGTCTGTTCGGGATCGCGCTGATGGTCGCGAGGCGCGGTGGGCGAAAGACCGCCGTGCCCTTCGGGCCTTTCATGCTCCTGGGTGTCCTGGTCGCCGTGCTGGTCGGTGAACCCCTCGGCCGCTCCTACCTCGACCTGTTCGGTATCTGAGCCGGTCGCTGACCCGTCCGGCCCACAGTTGGTGCCTCTGCACGCTCAAGGCCCGAGTGCAAGCAGCCGATGCGGTCTTCGACACCGGATGGGACACCACCGGACCTCCGCGGCTGCAGGCCGCTGCCTGAGGGGAAGCGCAGTGGCAGGACGACCAGTGGTAGGGCTCGACATCGGGACCTCCGGCGTGCGCGCCGCCGAGATCTCGCACGGCAAGGGGGGCGCCACCCTCCAGCGGTTCGGACAGGTGGCCCTGCCGATCGGGGCGGTGCGCGACGGCGAGGTCGTTGACGTCGATGCCGTTGCCGCAGCCATCCAGCAGCTGTGGACGCAGGCCAAGTTCAGCACCAAGAAGGTCGTCGTGGGGGTGGCCAACCAGAAGGTCGTCGTCCGCCAGGTCGACCTCGACTGGATGCCGGCTGCAGAGCTGAAGAAGTCCCTGCCGTTCCAGGTGCAGGACTACATCCCCATGCCCGTCGAGCAGGCCATCTTGGACTTCCACGCCCTCGAGGAGTACACGACCGATGCGGGCGCCCGCCGGCTGCGCGTCCTGCTGGTGGCAGCCTCCCGCGACATGGTGGGCAGCGCCCTGGACGCGGTCACGAAGGCCGGGCTCCAGCCCACGCTGGTCGACCTGACCTCGTTCGCGGTCCTGCGTTCCCAGGTCGCCTCGAGTGGCGAGTACACCGTCGAGGCCGAGGCACTGGTCGACATCGGCGCCGCGGTCACGAACATCGTGGTCCACCAGGGCGGGGTGCCTCGCTTCGTCCGCATCCTCCTCATGGGCGGGGGCGACATCACCGACGCCGTCGCAGAGCGGCTGGGCGTGCCCCTGGAACAGGCGGAGTCGGTGAAGCAGACGAACGGTCTCGCCACGGCCGACGGGCAGGCCGCGCAGCACCCTGCCAGCAGAGCCATCGAGTCGACCGGGGCGGCCTTCGTCGACGAGGTGCGGGGCTCGTTGGACTTCTACCTCGCCCAGCCGGGCAGTGCTCGGATCGGTCGTGTCGTCGTCTCGGGAGGCGGCTCACGCCTCACCGGCCTGGTCGAGCGGTTGGCTCTCGCGACCCGGCTGCCCGTCGAGCTGGCGCGGCCGCTCTCGGTGCTCAAGATCGGCAAGACCGGGCTCACCGACGAGCAGCTCACCTACGTCGAGCCGATGGTGACGGTGCCCGTCGGCCTCGCCCTGGGGGTGGCCTCGTGAGCGTCCTGTCACAGCGGTCCGAGCGGACGGACGAGGTGGTCGGCACCGGCATCGCGCTCGTCCTGCCCCGCGTCAACCTCCTGCCTCCCGAGATCGCGGACCGGATGCGCTTCCGCCGCATCCAGTACGGGCTGGGCGCCGGAGTGCTCGCGGCTGCCGGCGTCGTCGCGCTGCTGTTCGTCGGCGCCATGGGCAGTGTGGACGACGCCAACGCCGAGCTCACGAGAGCGACAGGTACCGGCGCAGGGCTGCAGGCGCAGACGGCGAAGTACGCCGACGTCCGCGCCGTCTACGCGCAGGCCGCGGGAGCCGAGGCGATGCTCACCCGGGCCATGGGGGAGGAGGTCCGCTTCTCGCAGTTCCTCAACGACCTGAGCCTGACCAAGCCCGCCAACGTGTGGCTGACCCAGGCGACGTTCGCCCAGGAACCCGTAGCTCCGACAGGTGGCGCGACGGTCCCGTCCATCGGCAACGTGACGTTTGCCGCCATGGCCTTCGAGCACGACGACGTCGCGACCTGGCTGGAGGCCCTCGCCAAGCAGAAGGGCTACTCCACCCCCTACCTCAGCGCGTCCACGAAGAGCCTGATCGGCAAGCGCGAGGTCGTCGAGCACTCCTCCGTCGTGCTGCTCACCCCCGAGGCCCTGTCAGGCCGCTACACCGCGCCGGCCGGAGGCTGACATGGACAAGCTCAAGCAGCTCGTCGCTCTTGCCCTCGTGGTCTCCCTGGGCATCCTCGCCGCCGGGTGGTTCCTGCTCGTCTCGCCGAAGAAGTCCGAGGCGGACGCCACCCGCGACCAGGCTGAGCAGCAGGACGCGGCCAACCGGCAGCTCGAGGTCCAGCTGAAGCAGCTCCAGGCCCAGGCCAAGGACCTGCCGAAGAAGCAGGCCGACATCGCCCGGGTGGCAGCCAAGATCCCGGACAACCCCTCCCTCCCCTCGCTGATCCGCGCGGTGACCGCCGCCAGCGTGGCGTCCGGGGTCGAGTTCGTCTCGATCACCCCGAGTGCCCCCAAGGCGACCGCCGCCGCTGTTCCTTCCGCTGCTGTTGCCGCACCGGCCAGGGCTCAGAGCACGTCCGGAACAGCGCCCGCCAAAGCCACGGGCGAGCTCTACGGCATCCCGGTGGACCTCGAGGTCGTCGGCTCCTACCTCGACATCGCCCAGTTCCTCGCCGCGCTGGAGGACATGCCCCGCGCCATGCGCGTCACCAACGTCGCCCTGGCCCCGGGGGTCAGCGCCAGCGACAAGGGTGGCGCCGACAGCACGAAGGCGACGGACGGCTCGTCCCTGGTGCTCACCCTCACGGGTGAGGTGTTCATGGCGACCAACCGACCCGCGGCGACCGCCGTCGTCGTCCCCGGCCAGGCGACGCCGGCGGCCCCGGTGGCCGCCAGCGTCCCGACCGCCCCAGCGAACTAGGAGCAGACGATGAGCGAGTCCCCGTTCGGGTTCGAGCCCCAGGACGACCACGCCACACCGGCCGTGGCCGACGAGGCGGGCAGTCGCAAGCCGCTGGTCGCCCTGCTGGGACTGGTGGTCCTCGGAGCCGCAGCAGGTGGCTACCTGCTGCTCGGCGGCGGCGGCGACGACACGACGCAGAGCCTTGCGGCGCCCGTCGTCAAGCGCTCGGCTGTCCCGAGCGCCGAGGTGCCGCCGGCTGCGCTCGAGGTGTCACCCGTGTCGGTCACGCCGATCGGCCTCAACCCCTTCAAGGCTCTCGTGGTGGAGAGCAAGGCGACCGGAGCCGGGGGTTCGTCCGCCGGTGCTTCCGCAGCGGCTCCCGGCGCGTCGACCGCCGGGACGGGCACGGTCCCCGTCCCGACGCCGGCGGCCAGGGTGCCGATCACGTCGTCGCCCGCCGCGGTCGTCCCGCAGCCCGTCCCCGTCGTCACCGTGGCCGCCCCCAGGGTCAGCACGGTCGAGCTCCTCGCCGTGACTGTCCGTCCGGGCGCCACACCGATGGGCACGTTCGAGTACGACGGCACCCGCTACGACGCGGAGAAGGGCGCCGTGGTCGCGAAGCGGCTCGAGGTCGTCGACCTCGTCCAGCTGGCCGACGGCACGTGGGTCGCGACCCTGAAGGTCGGTGACGGCTCGGCGTTCAAGGTCTACGAGGACCAGGAAGTCGTCGTTCAGTAGGCACGTCGCCCCTTGTTCCGACGCGGTTCCGGCCTCCCGGCCGGGGCCGCGTCGTGCTGTCTGGGAGACTGGGCGCATGTTGCGCTGGCTCACTGCAGGGGAGTCCCACGGTCCGGCCCTGATGGGTGTCGTCGAGGGCGTGACGGCCGGCGTCGAGATCACGACGGCTCAGGTCGCCGACGAGCTGGCGCGCCGCCGGCTCGGTCACGGGCGGGGCGCGCGCATGGCCTTCGAGCGCGACGAGGTCGAGTTCCTCGGCGGTGTCCGCCACGGCCTGACCCAGGGCGGCCCGGTCGCGATCCGGATCGGCAACACCGAGTGGCCGAAGTGGTCGACGGTGATGAGCGCCGACCCGGTCTCGCCCGAGGACCTCGAGGGCCTCGCGCGCAACGCCCCCCTCACCCGGCCCCGACCGGGGCACGCGGACCTCGTCGGCATGCAGAAGTACGCCTTCGACGACGCCCGGCCGGTGCTCGAGAGAGCCAGTGCCCGCGAGACCGCGGCGCGGGTCGCGCTCGGCGCGGTCGCCAAGGCCCTGCTGGCGCAGGCGTACGGCATCTCGGTGCTCTCGCACGTCGTGGGCATCGGCGGGGTCGCCGTGGAGGAGGGTGCCGAGCTGCCCCGTCCGGAGGACCTGCCCGCCATCGACCGCAGCCCGGTGCGGGTCTTCGACGAGACGACCTCCGAGGCCATGGTGGCCGAGGTCGACGCGGTGCAGAAGGAGGGCGACACCCTCGGGGGCGTGGTGGAGGTGCTCGCCTACGGCCTGCCGCCCGGCCTCGGGAGCCACGTGCACTGGGACCGGCGGCTCGACAGCCGGCTCGCCGCCGCCCTGATGGGCATCCAGGCGATCAAGGGCGTAGAGGTCGGTGACGGCTTCGAGTCGGCCCGCCGCCGCGGCAGCCAGGTCATGGACGAGATCGTCCGCGGAGCAGACGGTCTCACTCGCACGAGTGGCCGGCTGGGCGGCACCGAGGGCGGTATGTCGAGCGGTGAGGTGCTGCGCGTCCGCGCGGCGATGAAGCCGATCAGCACGATCCCGCGGGCGCTCCGGACGATCGACACGACGACCGGCGAGGCAGCGGCAGCCCATCACCAGCGCAGTGACGTGTGCGCGGTCCCGGCCGCCGGCGTGGTCGCCGAGTCGATGGTCGCCCTCGTCCTCGCGGATGCGGCGCTCGAGAAGTTCGGCGGTGACTCGGTGGGCGAGACGCGTCGCAACTTCGAGAGCTACCTCGCCACGCTGTCGCTGCGGTGAAGCCGGTCGTGGTGCTCGTCGGTCCCCCAGGGGCCGGCAAGTCGACGGTCGGGAGGCTGCTCGGCGAACGACTCGGTGTGGCCTTCCGTGACACCGACCATGACATCGAGCACTCCGCCGGCAAGCGCATCGCCGAGGTCTTCATCGACGACGGCGAGGACCACTTCCGTCGCCTGGAGGTCGAGGCTGTCGCGCAGGCCCTGGCCGAGCACGAGGGGGTGCTCAGCCTGGGCGGGGGAGCGGTGCTCTCCGCAGCCACCCGGGCCCGCCTGCGCGGGCACCGCGTGGTCCTGCTCGACGTCGACCTGTCGTCGGCCAGCAGCCGGGTCGGTCTCAACCGCGAGCGTCCGGTGCTCGCCCTCAACCCTCGGGCCACCCTGAAGACGCTGCTGGACGAGCGGATGCCCCTCTACACCGAGGTCGCCACGCACACGGTGACCACCAGCGGTCGCAGCGTCGGTGAGGTCGTCGACGCCGTCGCCGTGGCCATAGGGTCGACCGGGTGAGCGACCAGCCGACCCGCATCCAGGTCAAGGGCGACCGACCGTACGACGTCGTGGTCGGGCACGGCCTGCTCGGTGAGCTGGCCGGCACGGTCGCCGGCAGCTCCCGGGTCGCCGTCGTCCACCCGCCGACGCTTCTCACCACCGCTGAGGCCGTGCGGGACGACCTCGTGGCCAACGGCTGCGACGCCCACGTCGTCGAGGTCCCCGACGGCGAGGGCCAGAAGGACCTCAAGGTCGCGGCGTACCTCTGGGACGTCCTCGGGCAGATCGGCTTGACCCGCGACGACGCCGTGGTGGGTGTCGGCGGCGGGGCGACGACGGACCTCGCCGGGTTCGTGGCGGCGACCTGGTTGCGGGGCATCAGGGTGGTGCAGGTGCCCACGACCCTGCTCGGCATGGTCGACGCGGCGGTGGGTGGCAAGACCGGCATCAACACCGGCGCCGGCAAGAACCTCGTGGGCGCCTTCCACCCGCCCTCTGCCGTCCTGTGCGACCTCACCGCCCTCGAGACGCTCGGGCGGCACGACTACGTGGCAGGGCTCGCCGAGGTGCTGAAGGTCGGCTTCACCCACGACCCGCGGATCCTCGAGCTCGTCGAGCAGGACCCCAAGGCCGCCCAGACGCCCACCGGTCCGCACACCCGCGAGCTCGTCGAGCGGGCCATCGCCGTGAAGGCCCGCGTCGTAGGGGACGACCTCACCGAGCAGGGCGGCCGCGAGTTCCTCAACTACGGGCACACCCTCGGGCACGCCATCGAGAAGGTGGAGAAGTACTCCTGGCGCCACGGGGCCGCGGTCTCCGTCGGCCTCGTCTTCGCCGCGGAGCTCGGGCGGCTCGCGGGCCGGCTCGACGATGCCACCGCCGCCCGCCACCGGGAGCTGCTCACGGCAGTGGGTCTGCCCACCGGCTACACGGGCGACTGGCAGCAGGTCCTGGCTGCCATGCGGATCGACAAGAAGAGTCGCGGCAACCGCCTCCGCTTCGTCGTGCTCGACGCGCTCGCATCGCCCCGGATCCTGGACGACCCCGACCCGGGTCTGCTCGTCGCCGCCTACGAAGAGGTCCGCAAGGACCGTGGCCCGGAGGTCTACCTGTGAAGCCCGTGCTCGTCCTCAACGGCGTCAACCTGGGCCGCCTCGGCACCCGCGAGCCCCTCGTGTACGGAACCACGACCCACGCCGAGCTCGCCGAGCTCTGCCTGGCCACCGGGAACGAGCTCGGGCTGCAGGTCGAGGTCCGCCAGACCGACAGCGAGGCGGAGCTGATCGGATGGGTGCACGAGGCAGCCGATTCCGGCACCCCCGTGGTGCTGAACTCCGCGGCGTGGAGCCACTACTCGTACGCCTTGCGCGACGCCTGCTCCCAGCTGACGGCACCGCTGGTCGAGGTCCACCTCAGCCAGACCGCGGCCCGTGAGGCGTTCCGGCACGAGAGCGTGATCAGCGGCGTCGCCACCGGCACCATCACCGGGCTCGGGGTGGAGGGCTACCGGGCGGCCCTGCGCTACCTGGCATCGGTACGTCCACACGATCCTGCTTGACCCGGGGTATCCCCGCGGAGCACGGCACGGCAGGATCCGGTGACTCGGCGACAGCCAGACCGTGGCTCTGAGGCCGACGGCCGAACGCCAACGGGCACCGGCTCGAGGCGCCGGTGCGCGACGCCTTCGACCTCGTAGACTCGCTGCTCATGGCGACCACGAACGACCTCAAGAACGGCATGGTGCTCAACCTCGACAACGGCCTGTGGGCGGTGAACGAGTTCCAGCACGTCAAGCCGGGCAAGGGCGGCGCCTTCGTGCGGACCACCTTGAAGAACGTCCTGACCGGCAAGGTCGTCGACAAGACCTTCAACGCGGGGACCAAGGTCGAGATCGCCGTCGTGGACAAGCGCACGATGACCTTCCTCTACAAGGAGGGCACCGACTACGTCTTCATGGACCAGGACACCTTCGACCAGCTCTACGTGCCGGAGCAGACCCTCGGCACCGTCAAGGACTACCTGCTCGACAACATGGAGGCGATGGTCGCGATGCACGAGGGCTCCGCGCTCTACGTCGAGCTCCCGGCCAGCGTCGAGCTGCTGGTGGCTCACACCGACCCCGGCCTGCAGGGCGACCGGTCCACCGGGGGGACCAAGCCGGCCACGCTCGAGACGGGCGCCGAGATCCAGGTGCCACTCTTCCTGACGTCCGGCGAGAAGATCAAGGTCGACACCAGGGACGGGCGCTACCTCGGTCGCGTCAACAGCTAGTGGGGGCTCGTAGCAAGGCCCGCAAGCGAGCGCTCGACGTGCTGTACGAAGCGGGGCTGCGAGGCGCCGACCCGATGCAGGTCCTACGCGAGCGGCTGGCCCAGAGCGACCCGCCCGTCCCGGAGTACGCCACGGAGCTGGTCGAGGGCGTCGTCGTCCACCAGGAGCGGATCGACGAGCTGCTGTCGACCTACGCGGAGCAGTGGACGCTGGAGCGGATGCCGCCGGTCGACCTCGCGGCCCTGCGGATCGGGACCTACGAGCTGCTCTGGTGCCCTGACGTGCCCGACGGGGTCGCGGTCAGCGAGGCTGTCGCCCTCGTGGGGAGCCTGTCGACCGAGGAGAGCGCCGGCTTCGTCAACGGGCTGCTGGCGAGGGTGCTGCAGCTCAAGCCGAGCCTGTCGACCTGACCGGCCGGGACCTGCCGTCCTGGTGCTAGTCGACGGCCCGGCGCGCGTCGGCGGAGAGCACTCCCCAGCCGATCAGCTGCTCGGTGAGGGCGACGGGGGAGGCGTCGTAGATGACGGCGAGTGAGCGCAGGTCCTCCTGGCGGATCGACAGCACCCGGCCGTTGTAGTCGCCGCGCTGGCTCTGGATCGTGGCGGCGTAGCGAGCGAGGGGAGCCGCCTGGTCAGCGGGAACGGTCGACAGCTGCTCGAGGTCGATGATCAGGCGTGACGCCTGCTCCATGACCGTGGCGGCGTGCCCCTCGGGCAGCAGCTCGTTCACGGGGACGCCGTAGAACTCCGCGAGCTCGCTCAGGCGCTGTACCGTGACGGCGCGGTCACCGCGCTCGTAGGAGCCCACCACGACCGCCTTCCAGCGGCCCTTCGACTTCTCCTCGACGCCGTGCAGGGACAGGTTCTGCTGGGTCCGGATGGCCCGAAGGCGGGCCCCGAGTGCCTTGGCGTAGTCGCTCACCGCGGTGCTCCTCGTGTCGTGGCGCAGTGGCGGCGTCCGTCACGCCAACATCGTCGCGCCGTCAATACGACTACGCACTGTCACGGTACGTCGGGCCCCGGAACGGGTCAAGCCGTCCAGGCGCACGGATCGGCACCGTGTACCGTCGCTGCGAGAACGACGAACCTCCACCGAGCCCGTCCCGTGAGGCGGGGAAGGAGGCCGGCCTTGACGCCCGTCCCACCTGCACCAGCCTCGCCTGGGCACGTCCCGCCAGTGCCTGACGCCTTGGCTGAGGCCGGGGTCCGCCCGGTGTCGGGAGACCCTGACGCGGCCCGAGCGGTGCTCTCCGCAGCCGACGTCGGACGGGTCGTCGACCGCATGGCGCACGAGGTCCTCGAGAAGACCCGGGGTGCTGGCGACGTCGTGCTGCTCGGTATCCCGACGAGGGGGACCTCCCTGGCCCGGCGGCTGGCCGGCCGGGTGGAGGCCTTCGCGGGGATCGCCGTCCCGACGGGGTCGCTCGACATCACGCTCTACAGGGACGACCTGCGGTTGAAGAGCCCGCGGGCGCTCGAGGCGACCGACGTCCCGTCCGACGGCATCGACGGCAAGCTGGTCGTCCTCGTCGACGACGTCCTGTTCTCCGGGCGCACGGTGCGCGCCGCGCTCGACGCGCTGGCCGACCTCGGTCGCCCTCGGGCCGTGCAGCTGGCCGTCCTCGTCGACCGCGGCCACCGCGAGCTGCCGATCCGCGCGGACTACGTGGGCAAGAACATCCCGACGTCACTGCGCGAGACCGTCCACGTCCTGCTGACCGAGCACGACGGCCGTGACGCCGTGCTGCTCGGACCGGCCGCCCCCGGCCGTGACGGGGGGTCGGCGTCATGAGGCGCCACCTGCTGTCCGCCGCGGACCTGTCGCTCGAGGACGCGACCCTGGTCCTCGACACGGCGGAGGAGCTGGCGCAGGTCTCCGAGCGCACGGTCAAGAAGCTGCCGACCCTGCGCGGCCGCACGGTGGTCAACCTGTTCTTCGAGGACTCGACCCGGACCCGGACGTCCTTCGAGCTGGCCGCGAAGCGACTGTCTGCCGACGTGATCAACTTCTCGGCCAAGGGGTCGAGCGTGTCCAAGGGCGAGACGCTCAAGGACACCGCACTGACGCTCGAGGCGATGGGCTCGGACGCGGTGGTGATCCGTCACTCCTGGTCCGGTGCCCCCGCCAACCTCGCCCGCTGGATCCGCGGCTCGGTCGTCAACGCCGGTGACGGGACGCACGAGCACCCGACCCAGGCCCTGCTGGACGCCTTCACCATGCGCAAGCGGCTCGGCCGGATCGAGGGCCTCGCGGTCACGATCGTCGGCGACGTCCTGCACAGCCGGGTGGCCCGCTCGAACGTCCTGCTGCTGTCGACGCTCGGCGCCGACGTCACCCTGGTCGCCCCCCCGACCCTGCTTCCGGTCGGCGTCGAGACCTGGCCGGCCTCGGTCTCGTACGATCTCGACGCCGTCCTGCCCAAGAGCGACGTCGTGATGATGCTCCGGGTGCAGCGCGAGCGCATGGGGCCCTCGGGCGAGAAGGCCACGGCCTACTTCCCGAGCTCGCGCGAGTACTCCCGGCGCTACGGGCTCGACGTGCGACGGGCCCTGGCGCTCGCCGACGACGCGATCGTCATGCACCCGGGGCCGATGGTCCGGGGCATGGAGATCGCGCCCGAGGTGGCCGACGGCGTCCGGTCGACAATCGTGGAGCAGGTGGCGAACGGCGTGAGCGTCCGGATGGCCGTTCTCTACCTGCTGCTCGGCGGCGCGGCCCCCGCCATCGGGGCCCCCGACGTCGGGTTCGACCTCGCGCCACCCGCTCCGCTGACACCTCCTGCACAGGGAAGGGCTACCCCCGCATGACCTCCTACCTGCTCCGCGACGTCCGGCCCTACGGGGAGGCCGCCGTCGACGTCCGCCTCGTCGACGGGCGGATCGCGGAGATCGGCACCGGGCTCGGCGACGGCGACGGCCGGGTGCTCGACGGTGCCGGTGCCGTCCTGCTGCCCGGCCTCGTCGACCTGCACACCCACCTGCGCGAGCCCGGCCGCGAGGACGCCGAGACGGTCGAGACCGGCACCCTGGCAGCCGCTCTGGGCGGCTTCACCGCCGTGCACGCGATGGCCAACACCGACCCGGTCGCCGACACGGCCGGGGTCGTCGAGCAGGTCTGGCGCCTCGGCCGGGAGGCCGGTCACTGCGACGTGGCCCCGGTCGGTGCCGTCACCGTGGGGCTCGGCGGGGAGCAGATGGCCGAGCTCGGCACCATGGCCGACAGCGCAGCCCGCGTACGCGTGTTCTCCGACGACGGTCACTGCGTGAGCGACGCCAGCCTGATGCGCCGTGCGCTGGAGTACGTCAAGGCCTTCGACGGCGTCATCGCCCAGCACGCCCAGGAGCCGCGGCTCACGGTCGGAGCGCAGATGAACGAGGGCGTGACCTCCAGCATGCTGGGCCTCACCGGGTGGCCGGCCGTGGCCGAGGAGGCGATCATCGCCCGCGACTGCCTGCTCGCCGCCCACGTCGACAGCCGGCTCCACGTCTGCCACGTCAGCACCGCGGGCAGCGTCGAGCTGCTGCGCTGGGCCAAGGGCAAGGGGTGGAACGTCACCGCCGAGGTCACCCCCCACCACCTGCTGCTCACCGATGACCTGGCCCGGTCCTACGACCCGGTCTTCAAGGTGAACCCCCCGCTGCGGAGCCAGACCGACGTGGACGCGCTGCGCGAGGGCCTCGCCGACGGGACCATCGACTGCGTGGCCACCGACCACGCCCCGCACGCCCTCGAGGACAAGGAAGCCGAGTGGGGTGCTGCGCTTCCGGGCATGACCGGCCTCGAGACCGCCCTCGGCATCGTCGCGCTCACCATGGTCGAGACCGGGCGCCTGACCTGGCGCCAGGTCGCCGAGCGCATGTCCAGCACCCCCGCCCGGATCGGTCGGCTCGACGACGGCCCGCAGCCCCAGGGCCGGCCGATCGCGGTCGGTGAGCCGGCGAACCTCTGCCTGGTGGACCCGGCCAGCACCTGGACCGTCGACCCCCGGGCCACCGCCAGCCGCAGCCGCAACACCCCGTTCGCGGGACGCGAGCTCCCGGCCCGGGTCGTCGCCACGTTCCTGCGCGGCCGCCCGACCGTCCTCGACGGCAAGCCGGCGTGAGCGGCGACCGGTTGGGACTGACCGTCGCCATGCTGTTGATGGTCGGTCTGCTCTACCTGCTCATGCTGCGCGGTTGGCGCTCCCGCAAGCGCCGGCAGGGTGACCTGCCCGCCCCGCCCGCGCCGCCCGTCGTCCGTGCCGAGGCGCTCGGGCCCGCCGTCCCCGGGTTGTTCGTCGGCACGACCTTCTCCGACGACTGGCTGGACCGGGTCGCCGTCCACGACCTCGCCCACCGGGCTGCCGGGTGGCTGGTGCTCACGACCGACGGCGTCCACGTGGAGCGCGAGGGCCTGGTCGACCTGTACCTGCCCTACGACGCCATCGAGGGGGCGTCCCTCGGTGAGGCCCTCGCCGGCAAGGTCGTCGGCAAGGAGGGCCTGCTCCTGCTCGAGTGGCGGCTCGGCAGCCGTCGGCTGACCAGCGCGTTCCGTGCCGACGACCACGCACAGCACCGCACCCTCGCCGAGGCCGTGGCGGCCCGGCTCCCGACCCGGCTGGAGGCCTGATGACGCCCGCACTGCTCGTTCTCGAGGACGGGCGCGCCTTCCGCGGCCAGTCCTACGGCGCCGTCGGGTCCACCTTCGGCGAAGCCGTCTTCAACACCGGCATGACCGGTTACCAGGAGACGCTCACCGACCCGAGCTACCACCGCCAGGTGGTCGTGATGACGGCACCCCACATCGGCAACACCGGTGCCAATGCCGAGGACCCGGAGTCGGGCCGCATCTGGGTGAGCGGGTTCGTCGTCCGCGACCCCTCCCGCACGACCAGCAGCTGGCGCAGCACCGGCTCGCTCGACGACGAGCTCGTCGCCCAGGGCGTCGTGGGCATCAGCGGCATCGACACGCGCGCCCTGACCCGCCACCTGCGCGAGCGTGGGGCGATGAAGGTCGGCATCTTCAGCGGCGACGCGCTCGGCGACCTGGAGGACCTGCACGCCCAGGTCGCCGCGAGTCCGCCGATGGAGGGCGCCGACCTGGCCCACGAGGTGACCACCCGTGAGGCCTATGTCGTCCCGGCGGTGGGTGAGAAGCGCTTCACCGTCGCGGCTCTCGATCTCGGCATCAAGGCGAGCACGCCTCGCAACCTGGCGCTGAGGGGGTGCGAGGTCCACGTCCTCCCGGCGACCACCTCCGGCGCCGACCTGCTCTCCATCGGGGCCGACGGCGTGTTCCTGTCCAACGGCCCCGGCGACCCGGCGACCACCGACGGGCCGGTCGCGGCGACCCGGGCCGTGCTCGAGGCAGGGGTGCCCCTGTTCGGCATCTGCTTCGGCAACCAGATCCTCGGACGCGCGCTCGGGCTCGGCACCTACAAGATGCGCTACGGCCACCGGGGCATGAACCAGCCGGTCCAGGACCGCCGGACCGGTCAGGTGCACATGACCAGCCACAACCACGGGTTCGCCGTCCAGGCGCCGCTCGAGGGCGCCGTGGACACGCCGTACGGACGGGTCGAGGTCAGCCACGTCGACCTGAACGACGACGTGGTCGAGGGGCTCCGGTGCCTCGACGTGCGCGCGTTCTCCGTGCAGTACCACCCCGAGGCCGCTCCGGGACCCCACGACGCCACCGGCCTGTTCGACTCCTTCGCGACCCTGATGGGGGCCTGATGCCCAAGCGTGACGACATCCAGCACGTGCTGGTCATCGGGTCGGGGCCGATCCTCATCGGGCAGGCGGCCGAGTTCGACTACTCCGGGACCCAGGCGTGCCGGGTGCTGAAGGCCGAGGGACTGCGGGTCACGCTGATCAACTCGAACCCGGCGACGATCATGACCGATCCGGAGTTCGCGGACGCCACCTACCTCGAGCCCATCACTCCCGAGTTCGTCACAAAGGTCATCGAGAAGGAGCGTCCAGACGCCCTTCTCGCGACCCTCGGTGGTCAGACGGCGCTCAACGCGGCGATGTCACTGCACGAGGCGGGTGTCCTGGAGCGCTACGGGGTCGAGCTGATCGGCGCCGACGTCGACGCGATCCGGCGCGGGGAGGACCGCCAGGAGTTCAAGCAGGTCGTGGAGTCGGTCGGCGGCACCAGCGCCCGCAGCGCCGTCTGTCACACGATGGACGAGGTGCTCGCCGCCACGGCCGAGCTCGGCTACCCGGTCGTCGTCCGCCCGAGCTTCACCATGGGCGGGAGCGGCTCCGGCATCGCCCACGACGAGGCGGCCCTGCACCGGATCGCCGGCGGGGGGCTGCTCGCCAGCCCCACGACGGAGGTCCTGCTGGAGGAGTCGATCCTGGGCTGGAAGGAGTACGAGCTGGAGCTGATGCGCGACCGGGCCGACAACGTCGTCGTCATCTGCTCGATCGAGAACGTCGACCCGATGGGCGTCCACACCGGCGACAGCGTCACGGTCGCTCCCGCGCTGACCCTGACCGACCGCGAGTACCAGACGATGCGCGACCTCTCCATCGCCATCATCCGGGCGGTGGGCGTCGACACGGGTGGCTGCAACATCCAGTTCGCCGTGAACCCCGCCGACGGGCGGATCGTCGTGATCGAGATGAACCCGCGGGTCTCCCGGTCGAGCGCGCTGGCGTCCAAGGCGACCGGCTTCCCCATCGCGAAGATCGCCGCCCGTCTGGCGATCGGCTACACCCTCGACGAGATCCCCAACGACATCACGCGCGAGACGCCGGCCTCGTTCGAGCCCGCGCTCGACTACGTCGTGGTGAAGATCCCGAGGTTCGCCTTCGAGAAGTTCCCCGGAGCCGACCGCGAGCTGACGACGACGATGAAGAGCGTCGGCGAGGCCATGGCCATCGGCCGGTCCTTCGCCGAGGCGCTGCAGAAGGCCATGCGCTCGCTGGAGCAGGCGCCGGCGGGCTTCTGGGTCGAGCCGGACCCCCCGGGCACGGCCCAGGACGCCCTCGACCTGGCCCGGGTGCCGCACGACGCGAGGCTGCTCACCGTCGAGCGCGCGCTGCGGCTCGGGGCGACGGTGGAGCAGGTGCACGAGGCGACCCGGATCGACCCCTGGTTCCTCGACCAGATCCTGTCGCTCGTCGAGCTCCACGCAGAGCTGCGCGACGCGCCGCCCGGCCCGCTCGACGAGCCCCTGCTGCGCAGGGCCAAGCGCATGGGCTGCAGCGACCGGCAGATCGCCGCGGTCAGAGGGGTCGACGAGTCGCAGGTGCGGGCCCTGCGGCACGAGCTCAACGTGCGCCCGGTCTTCAAGACCGTCGACACCTGCGCCGCCGAGTTCGCGGCCGAGACGCCCTACCACTACTCCTCCTACGACGAGGAGTCCGAGGTGGCGCCGTCGAGCAAGTCGAAGGTGCTGATCCTGGGCAGCGGTCCCAACCGCATCGGCCAGGGCATCGAGTTCGACTACGCCTGCGTGCACGCCTCCTTCGCCCTGTCCGAGGCCGGTTTCGAGACGGTGATGGTCAACTGCAACCCCGAGACCGTCAGCACCGACTACGACACGAGCGACCGGCTCTACTTCGAGCCGCTGACCGTCGAGGACGTCCTCGAGGTCGTGGCGGCCGAGCAGGCCAGCGCGCAGGCCGGTGGGGGAGCCCTCGTCGGCGTCATCGTGCAGCTCGGCGGGCAGACCCCGCTGCGGCTCGCCCAGGAGCTCAAGGACTGCGGCGTCCCCATCGTCGGCACGAGCCCCGAGGCGATCCACCTCGCCGAGGAGCGCGAGGCGTTCGGCAAGGTGCTGGCCGAGGCGGGACTTCCGGCACCCAAGCACGGGACGGCCCGGTCCTACGACGAGGCCAAGGCCATCGCCGAAGCCGTCGGCTACCCCGTGCTCGTCCGGCCCTCCTACGTCCTCGGCGGCCGCGGCATGGAGATCGTCTACGACGACGAGATGCTCGTCGACTACGTACGCCGCTCCACGTTGATCGGCCCGGACCACCCGGTGCTCGTCGACCGGTTCCTCGAGGACGCGGTCGAGATCGACGTCGACGCCCTCTACGACGGCACGGAGCTCTACCTCGCCGGCGTCATGGAGCACATCGAGGAGGCGGGGATCCACTCCGGCGACTCCGCGTGCGCCCTCCCGCCGATCACGCTCGGCCGGGCCGATCTGGAGCGGATCCGCACCTCGACCCTCGCCATCGCGGCCGGCGTGGGCGTACGAGGTCTGCTCAACGTGCAGTACGCCATGAAGGACGACGTGCTCTATGTCCTCGAGGCGAACCCCCGGGCGAGCCGTACGGTCCCGTTCGTCAGCAAGGCGACGGCGGTCCAGGTGGCCAAGGCCGCGGCCCGGATCATGCTCGGCGCCACCGTCGCCCAGCTCCGGGCCGAGGGGATGCTGCCCGAGACCGGAGACGGCGGCACGCTGCCGTTCGACGCGCCCATCTCGGTCAAGGAGGCGGTGCTGCCGTTCGGGCGCTTCCGCACCGCAGCCGGTGAGGGCGTCGACACCGTGCTCGGTCCCGAGATGAAGTCGACCGGCGAGGTCATGGGGATCGACGCCGTCTTCGGCACCGCCTACGCCAAGAGCCAGGCGGCTGCCTACGGCGAGCTGCCCGTCAAGGGGGCGGTGTTCGTGAGCGTGGCCAACCGCGACAAGCGGGCGATGCTCTTCCCGGTCAAGCGCCTGGCCGACCTGGGCTTCGAGGTCCTCGCGACGGAGGGCACCGCTGACGTGCTGCGCCGCAACGGGGTGACGGCCACGGTCGTCGGCAAGCACTCGCACGGCAAGGGCGACGACATCGTCCCGCGCATCCTCGCCGGCGAGGTGGACCTCATCATCAACACGCCGTTCGGTGTGGGTACGCGCAAGGACGGCTACGAGATCCGCACGGCGGCCGTGGCCAGGGGCGTCCCGTGCATCACCACGATCCAGGGGGCGGGCGCCTGCGTGCAGGGCATCGAAGCCCTCGTACGAGGCGACATCGGGGTGACGTCGCTGCAGGACCACCACGCAGGCCTGCGTCGCTCCGTGGCGGCAGCGGTGGAGGCCACGCAGGCGACGGCCCGGCAGGAGGAGCTCTAGTGCCCCTCCAGGTCTCCGGGGAGGTGCTGTCGATCAA
This sequence comes from Frankiales bacterium, assembly GCA_025965615.1. GTDB lineage: Bacteria > Actinomycetota > Actinomycetes > Mycobacteriales > SCTD01 > SCTD01. Next base: position 13,388 of record JAOPWP010000059.1, on the reverse strand, counting down.
GCGGGTCGGCGCCTACCAGTCGCTGACCGTCATCGCGCCTGGCATCCCCGAGCTCACCCGGCCCGGTCACTTCCTCGCTGTCCAGGTCGGCGGCCCCGAGTCGAGCATGCTGCTGCGTCGGGCGTTCGCCATCTACGCCGTGAAGGACCGGGGCGTCTACGGCGGGACCGTCGAGTTCGTGTTCGCCGTCCACGGCAAGGGCACCGCCTGGCTCTCGGCGCGCCGGCCGCAGGACAAGCTCGACGTCGTGGGCCCGCTCGGCAAGCCGTTCCGACTGCCGAAGGCCGCGGTCAACGTCGCGCTCGTCGGCGGGGGTTACGGCAGCGCCCCGCTGCTGCCCCTGGCCACGGCCCTGCGCGAGCGTGGCTGCCGGGTCGACGTCGTGCTCGGCGCCGGCAGCGCCGACCGGCTCTTCGGCCGCTTGGAGGCCAAGCGGATCGGGTCGTCCATCGTCGTCACCACCGACGACGGCTCGACCGGTCAGCGCGGACGGGTGAGCGACGTCCTCCCGGCCGTCCTCGAGAAGAACGCCACGGACGTGGTCTACGCGTGCGGACCGATGGCGATGCTGAAGGCCGTGGCCGAGCAGTGCGCCGAGCGGGGGATCCCCTGCCAGGTCGCCGTCGAGGAGTCCATGGCGTGCGGCATCGGCGTGTGCATGACCTGCGTCCTCCCGGTCGTCGGCAGCGACGGCCTGACCCGGATGGTGCGCTCCTGCGTCGAGGGACCGGTGTTCCTCGGCGACCGCGTGCGGTGGGACGAGGTCGGCACGGTCCCTGCCGACGCGGTCGGCGCACCGGGGGGCCCGCGGTGAGCGTGGACGTGACGACCGTGCTGGCCGGGACCAGCTTCCCGAACCCCGTCTTCACCGCCTCCGGGTGCGCCGCGGCGGGTCAGGAGCTCCACCAGTTCTTCGACGTCGCCGGACTGGGTGGCGTGGTCACCAAGTCGATCATGCTGAACGCCCGTTCAGGACGGGCGACGCCGAGGATGGCCGAGACCCCGAGCGGGATGCTGAACTCGATCGGCCTGCAGGGCCCGGGAATCGAGCACTTCCTCGACCACGACCTGCCCTGGCTCGCCGAGCGGGGTGCTCGTGCGGTCGTCTCCATCGCAGGGGGCTCCGTCGAGGACTACGCCCTGCTGGCCTCGCAGCTGCGAGGTCGGCCGGGCGTCGCCATGGTCGAGGTCAACATCTCCTGCCCCAACGTCGAGGACCGCGGCCAGGTGTTCGCGTGCGACGCGAAGGCGTCGTCGGGGGTGGTGAACGCCGTCCGCAAGAACACCGACGCCGGCATCCCGGTGTTCGCGAAGCTCTCCCCGGACGTGACCGACATCGTGGGCATCGCCCGGTCCTGCGTCGACGCCGGAGCCGACGGCCTGTCGATGATCAACACGCTGCTCGGCATGGTCATCGACACCACCACGATGCGACCGGCACTCGCCGGGATCACCGGTGGCCTGTCGGGCCCCGCGATCCGTCCCGTCGCGGTCCGCTGCGTCTGGCAGGTGCACCAGGCCCTGCCGGAGGTCCCGATCCTGGGCATGGGCGGCATCCGCACCGGGCTCGACGCCCTGGAGTTCCTGCTCGCCGGAGCCAGCGCCGTCAGCATCGGCACGGTCGTCTTCGGCGACCCGACGGCCCCCGTGCGCATCCTCGACGAGCTGACCCGCGCCCTCGAGGAGCGCGGGATCGAGCGGCTCCGCGACGTCGTCGGCCTCGCCCACCGCCCCCCGCGGACCGTCGTCCCCGAGGAGCCTGACCCGGTCGGGGACGACCTGCCGGCGGCCGTTGTCCTCGACGAGCCTGCCCGTGCGGAGGTCCCGAGCTGATGATCCCCGACCGGATGCTCTCAGAGCCGACGACCCGGGCACCCATCGCCGTGCCGCTGGACACGTCCGAGACGGCGACGGCCGTGCGCTGGGCCACGCAGGTGGGGCCGCACGTCGCCGTCGTCAAGATCGGGCTCGAGCTCTTCCTGCGACGGGGCTCCGAGATCGTCCATCAGGTCCGGGCCGTCACCGACGCCGGGGTGTTCCTCGACCTCAAGCTGCACGACATCCCCAACACCGTGGCCGGGGCGGCCCGGTCGGTGGCGGGTCTGGGCCCGACGTACCTCACGGTGCACGCGACGGGGGGCGCCGACATGGTCCGGGCGGCAGTCGAGGCGGCGCCGGACGTCACGATCGCCGGGGTCACCGTGCTGACGAGCATGGACGCGGCGGCCCTCGAAGCGGTCGGGCTCGCCGGGCCGCCGCGGGAGGCGGTCCTCCGGCTCGCCGCGCTCGCCGTCGGCGCAGGCGCCGGAGCCCTGGTGTGCTCGCCCCAGGAGGTCGCCGCCGTACGAGCCGAGGTGGGACCCGGCATCGTGCTGATCACGCCGGGGGTGCGGCCCGCCGGCGCCGACCGCCAGGACCAGGCTCGGGTCGCTACGCCGGAGCAGGCCCTGGCCGACGGCGCCGACCTGCTCGTCATCGGCCGTCCCATCACGGGGGCGGTCGATCCGGGCGCGGCAGCCGCTGCTCTCGCGGCGGCGGTCCGCCAGGGCTGACCCGTGTGCCCACCTCGGGCCGCCCATGTCCAGGCGGTCCGACGAGGTGCCCGACGGCCCAGCGTTGCCCAGAGGGCCTGCGCCCGACTAGGTTCCGGGGGGCTCTGCGTCCTGAGACTCCCTCGGGACCTCTCGACCCCGCCGAGCCCCTCCCGCACCCTTCCGCCGCAACTCCGACTCCCGAGGTGACCCGCGTGGCGCTGCCGTCCCTCACGCCCGAACAGCGATCTGCGGCACTCGAGAAGGCTGCCGCGGCCCGCAAGGCGCGCGCCGAGCTCAAGGTCCGCCTGAAGTCGAGCGGGACGAACCTGGAGCAGGTGCTGGCAGACGGCGATGGCGACGACGTCATCGGCAAGATGAAGGTCGTCGCGGTCCTCGAGTCCATGCCCGGTGTGGGGAAGGTGAGGGCGCAGAAGATCATGGAGCGCCTGGAGATCTCGCCGTCTCGCCGCGTGCGCGGGCTCGGGTCCAAGCAGCGCGAGGCCCTCGTCAAGGAGTTCAGCGCCTCTTGAGCTCCCGGTTGACCGTCCTCGCCGGCCCGACCGCCGTGGGAAAGGGGAGTGTCGCCGCGCAGGTGCGCTCCCGGTGGCCGGCTGTGTGGATCTCGGTGTCGGTGACGACCCGTGCTCCCCGGCCCGGTGAGCAGGACGGCGTCCACTACCACTTCGTCAGCGATGCCGAGTTCGACCGGATGGTCGAGCAGGACGAGCTGCTCGAGTGGGCCGTGGTCCACGGGCAGCACCGCTACGGCACTCCGCGTCCGGCTGTCGAACGCGTGCTGGCCGAAGGGCGACCGGCTCTGCTCGAGATCGACCTGCAGGGGGCTCGGCAGGTGCGGCGGGCCCTGCCCGATGCCCGCTTCGTGTTCCTCGCGCCGCCCTCGTGGGAGGAGCTGGTGCGCCGGCTCGTCGGGCGGGGGACCGAGAGCGAGCAGGAGCGCGAGCGGCGGCTGGCCACGGCGAAGGTGGAGCTCGCGGCGGAGCAGGAGTTCGACGTCACGGTCGTCAACGACGACCTCGAGGCAGCGGCTGACCGGCTGGTAGCGTTGATGGGCATCACCCCGTAGGCGTTCCTCGAGCCTCGACGTCGAGCTGCACGCGAGCAGGACGTCGGGCGCTCTGCCGATCAGCCTCCTCGAGCAGCCCCTTGCTCGAGCAACGCGTCTGGAGAACCCCGTGTCCGGCACTGTCGCCAACCCGATCGGCATCACCAACCCCCCGATCGACGAGCTGCTCGCCGCGACCGACTCCAAGTACAGCCTGGTGATCTACGCCGCCCAGCGGGCACGGCAGATCAACGCCTACTACTCCCAGCTCGGCGAGGGCCTGTTGGAGTACGTCGGGCCGCTGGTCGAGACCGGCGTGCAGGAGAAGCCCCTGTCGATCGCCCTGCGCGAGATCAACGGCGGCCTGCTCACGCACGAGCAGATCGCCGACCCCGCCGTCTAGTCGACGATGGCGGCGAGCGAGCAACCTCGGGTCGTCCTGGGCGTAGCCGGGGGGATCGCTGCCTACAAGGCGGTCGAGCTGCTACGGCGGCTGTCGGAGCGCGGCCTTGACGTGACCGTCGTGCCGACCCGCGCCGCGCTCCAGTTCGTCGGCGCACCGACCTGGGCAGCGCTGTCGGGCAAGCCCGTCGCGGACGACGTCTGGTCGCAGGTCCACGAGGTGCCCCACGTGCGTCTGGGCCAGACCGCAGACCTGGTCGTCGTGGCGCCGGCCACCGCAGACCTGCTCGCGAGGGCAGCCCACGGACTCGCCGACGACCTGCTCACGAACGTCCTGCTCACCGCACGCTGTCCCGTGGTGCTCGCCCCTGCGATGCACACCGAGATGTGGGAGCACCCCGCCACGCAGGCCAACGTCGCCCTGCTCCGGAAACGAGGGGTGCTCGTCGTCGAACCGGCCGTGGGGCGCCTGACCGGGGCCGACAGCGGCAAGGGACGACTGCCCGAGCCGGCCGAGCTGGTCGAGGTGTGCGTGCGCGTCCTCGCCGGTGCCCGGGGCCCGGAGTCCGAGCAGGACCTCGCGGGTCGCCGCGTCGTGATCTCGGCCGGCGGCACCCGCGAGCACCTCGATCCGGTGCGCTTCCTGGGCAACCGGTCCTCGGGCAAGCAGGGCTACGCCCTGGCGCGAGCCGCGCTGCGCCGCGGCGCCCAGGTCGTGCTCGTCACGAGCGCCGCGCTTCCGGACCCGCCCGGGGTCAGCGTCCGCCGGGTCACGAGCGCTCTCGAGCTGCGCGACGTCGTCCTGGCCGAGAGCAAGGGCGCTGACGTGGTGGTGATGGCCGCTGCGGTGGCCGACTACCGGCCTGTGGAGCGGCTCGCGACCAAGCGCAAGAAGACCCAGAACCTGACCGTCGAGCTGGTGCAGAACCCCGACGTCCTCGCCGATCTCGTGGCGGCGCGCGGGGTCGATCCGGCCGCTGCCGGACAGGTCCTGGTCGGCTTCGCCGCCGAGACCGGGGACGAGGACGGCTCCGTCCTCGACCACGCCAAGGACAAGCTCGCCCGCAAGGGCTGTGACCTGCTGGTCGTGAACGAGGTCGGCGAGGCTGGGCACCCGACCGGCTTCGAGGGCGACGACAACGCCGTCACCGTGCTGAGCCGCACCGGGGAGGTGCTCGAGGTACCCCTCACGACCAAGGACGCCGTGGCCGACGTGGTTCTCGACCTGGTGAGCAGGTGGCCGAGTAGGCTCCCCCGGACGCCCTGACCGCCCTGCCTGCTCGAGGAGCCCCGTGTCCCGTCGCCTCTTCACGTCCGAGTCCGTCACAGAGGGACACCCCGACAAGATCGCGGATGCGATCAGCGACTCGATCCTCGACGCCCTGCTGGCTCAGGACCCCTCCAGCCGGGTGGCCGTCGAGACGATGATCACCACCGGGCAGGTGCACATCGCCGGCGAGGTGACGACGAAGGCCTATGCCGACATCCCGACGATCGTGCGCAAGACGATCCTCGCGATCGGCTACGACAGCAGCAGGAAGGGCTTCGACGGCGAGAGCTGCGGCGTCTCGGTCTCGATCGGCTCGCAGAGCGCCGACATCGCCCAGGGCGTCGACGAGGCCTACGAGGCCCGTGTCGAGGGCGAGACGGACGAGCTGGAGAAGCAGGGTGCCGGCGACCAGGGCCTGATGTTCGGGTTCGCCTGCGACGAGACGCCCGAGCTCATGCCGCTCCCCATCGCGCTGGCGCACCGGCTGGCCCGCCGGCTCACCCAGGTCCGCAAGGACGGGGTCGTGCCCTACCTCCGCCCTGACGGAAAGACCCAGGTCACCATCGAGTACGTCGACGGCAGGCCGGCCCGGCTCGACACCGTCGTGATCTCCTCCCAGCACGCTGAGGACATCGACCTGGTCAGCCTGCTCACCCCCGACATCGCCGAGCACGTGGTCGAGCCTGAGATCGCCGCCCTGGGCATCGAGACCGAGGGCTACCGGCTCCTCGTCAACCCGACCGGCAAGTTCGTCATCGGCGGACCGATGGGTGACGCCGGTCTGACCGGCCGCAAGATCATCGTCGACACCTACGGCGGCTACGCCCGGCACGGCGGCGGCGCCTTCTCCGGCAAGGACCCGTCCAAGGTCGACCGCTCCGCGGCCTACGCCATGCGCTGGGTGGCCAAGAACGTCGTCGCCGCCGGGCTGGCGACGCGGTGCGAGGTCCAGGTGGCCTACGCGATCGGCAAGGCCGAGCCCGTGGGCCTGTTCGTGGACACGTTCGGCACCGGCGTCCTCGACGACCAGCAGCTCCAGGACGCGGTCCTCGAGGTCTTCGACCTCCGACCGGCGGCGATCATCCGCGACCTCGACCTCCTGCGGCCGATCTACGCCCAGACCTCGGCCTACGGCCACTTCGGCCGCACGGGCGCCGACTTCACCTGGGAGGCCACCGACCGGGCCGACCTGCTGCGCAAGGCGGCCGGCCAGTAGGTCGTTCGGCCCGGAGCGCCCTCCCCCGTACGTCCTCTGGTTCTCCCAGCCGATCATCGGCGTGGTCCGCATGATCGGTCGGGTGGTCCCTGCGGCGTGCGTACGTTCTCAGGTTCCCCCAGCCGATCACCGGCGCCGTCGGGCTTGATCGGTCGGGGGAGCAGGCGCGCGGCCGTACGTCCCCGATGTCCCCCAGCCGACCTCTGGAACGGCTCATGATCGGCTGGGTGGAGGCGCGCCCGTGTCGGTCCACCCGCCTAGCCTCGGCGCCGTGACCGACGAGGTGCTGCCGCTGCTCCTCCCTGGTGCCCTGCCACCGTCGAGCCCGGCGCGGACTGCCTCACGACGCAAGCCGGCCCGCCCCGCGCCCGAGGTGGCCGAGCGGCGACCGGTGGCGAGAGTCGCGGTCGACAGCGGTCTCGCGCACCTGGACCGGCTGTTCGACTACGCCGTGCCGGCACAGCTGGACGACAAGGCCCAGCCGGGCGTACGCGTGCGGGTCCGCTTCGCGGGCCGGCTCGTCGACGGCTGGCTCCTCGCGCGGGTCGACGACACCGAGCACGTCGGGCGCCTCACGCCGCTGGCCGCGGTGGTCAGCGCGGAGCGGGTGCTGACGCCCGAGGTGGCCGAGTTGGCCCGCGCCGTGGCCGACCGGACCGCAGGCACGCTGGCCGACGTCCTGCGCCTCGCGATCCCGCCCCGGCACGGACGGGTGGAGGCCGCACCGGCCCCTCAGGCGTCGGCCGACGACAAGGCCGCGGCGGGCCCGTCCCGGCTCGTCCCCGACGAGGCTGGGCTGTGGTCCCGCTACCCGACAGGAGCCGGGCTGATCGCCGCCCTGGCCGCAGGCCGTTCGCCTCGCGCGGTGTGGTCCGCCCTGCCCGGGGCGACCTGGCCCGACGAGATCGCCCGTGCCGTCGTGGCCTGCGTCGCCAGCGGCCGCGGCGCCCTGGTGGTCGTGCCGGACGGGAGGGACCTGCAGCGGGTCGGCGCGGCGATCGATGCCACCGGCGTACGCGCCGCGGCGCTGTCGGCCGACCTCGGTCCCGCCGAGCGCTACCGCCGTTGGCTGTCGGTCCTGCGCGGCGACGTCCAGGTCGCGCTGGGGACCCGGGGGGCCGCGTTCGCGCCGGTGCAGCAGCTCGGCCTGGCCGTCGTGTGGGACGACGGGGACGACCTGCACGCCGAGCCGCGGGCGCCCTACCCGCACGTCCGTGAGGTGCTGCGCCTGCGGGCCCAGCTGTCCGGTGCGGCGCTGCTGATCGGGGGCCACGCGCGCACCGCAGAGGCGCAGCAGCTGGTCGAGTCGGGGTGGGCCCGCCCGGTCGAGGCTGCTCGGCCGACGGTGCGCAGCCTCGCTCCCGCTGTCGACGGGACGGGAGAGGACCAGCTGGCTCGGGACCCGATGGCGCAGGCCGCCCGGCTGCCGGCTCTGGCCTTCGACGCGGCCCGTGCCGCGCTGGCAGCCCAGACGCCGGTCCTCGTCCAGGTGCCGCGCCGGGGCTACGTGCCCAGTCTCGCGTGCGAGCGCGACCGCACCCCCGCACGCTGCCCCTCGTGCAGCGGGCCGCTGGCGTCGATGTCGAGCTCCTCCGTGCCCGGCTGCCGGTGGTGCGGGCGCCTGGCGGGGGACTGGGTCTGCCCCGGCTGCGACGGGCGGCGCCTGCGCGCGGTCGTCGTCGGCGCGCGACGCACGGCCGAGGAGCTCGGCCGGGCGTTTCCCGGGGTGACGGTCCGCACCTCGGGTCGCGACGGGGTCCTCGCGACCGTGCCGGCGGCCCCGGCACTGGTCATCAGCACCCCGGGCGCCGAGCCGGTGGCAGTGGGGGGTTACGGCGCGGTTCTCCTGCTCGACGGGTGGGCGGCGCTGGGGCGGGTCGACCTGCGGGCCGGCGAGGAGGCCCTCCGCCGCTGGTTCGCTGCCGCGGCGCTGGCCCGCCCGGCACCCGCCGGCCGGGTGGTCGTCGTGGCCGACCGGGGCCTCACCCCGGTGCAGGCCCTGATCCGCTGGGACCCCGCGGGCGCGGCGGCTCGAGAACTGGCGGAGCGGACCGCCTTGCGCTTCCCGCCAGCCGTGCACATGGCCAGCCTCGTCGGGACGCCCACCGCGCTGACCGAGTTCGTCAGCGCCCTGTCCGTCGCGGCGCAGGCCGACGTCCTCGGACCGGTGCCGGCCGAGGGGGGCCAGGAGCGGCTGCTCCTGCGTGCCCCCCTGGGCCGCGGTGCGGACCTCGCTGCCGCCCTGCGAGCGGCCGCGTCGGTCCGCAGTGCCAGGAAGGGCGAGCCCGTCCGCGTCGAGCTCGACCCCAGGGTCCTGGCCTAGAACCGTCCTGCCGTGCGTGCGCCCCACCGGGCCGGCGCCGTCACCTAGCATGAGCGGGTGGCCACCCGGACGATCCGACTGCTCGGCGACCCTGTGCTCCGCACGCCCGCAGCCCCGGTCACGACCTTCGACAAGGAGCTGCGCACGCTCGTCAAGGACCTCTCGGACACCATGGTCGAGGCCCCGGGGGTCGGCCTCGCCGCACCTCAGATCGGCGTGGGGCTGCGGGTCTTCGTGTTCGACGTCGACGACGTGCTCGGGCACCTGATCAACCCTGTGCTGCACTTCCCCAGCGACGAGGAGCAGGACGGACCCGAGGGGTGCCTGTCGCTGCCCGACCTGACCTTCGACTGCGTGCGCAAGCAGCACGTGGTCGCGCACGGCCAGAACGTCTACGGCGACCCGGTGACGATCGAGGGCAGCGACCTGCTCGCCCGCTGCGTCCAGCACGAGACCGACCACCTCGACGGGGTGCTGTTCATCGACCGCCTGGACGCCGAGACGCGGAAGGCCGCGCTCGAGGCCGTCCGGCTCGCCGAGTGGGCCAACCAGCCGCCGCCGGTCGTCAAGACGAGCCCGCACCCGCTGTTCGGGCGCGCACGCTGACTGCGCTGTGAGGCTGGTGTTCGCCGGCACCCCCGAGCCGGCTCTGCCGTCGCTCGAGGCTCTGCTCGCCAGCCGGCACGAGGTCGCCGCCGTGCTGACCCGGCCCGATGCCCCCGCCGGCCGGGGCCGCGCCCTGCGCCCCAGCCCGGTCAGGGAGCTGGCGGACCGGACCGGGATCGAGGTCCTCACCCCCCGTTCGCCGGGTGACCTCGACTTCTCCGCCCGGCTGCGTGAGATCGCACCAGACTGCTGCCCTGTCGTGGCGTACGGCGCGTTGCTGCCCCAAGCGGTGCTGGACGTCCCGCCGCACGGCTGGGTCAACCTGCACTTCTCCCTCCTGCCGGCCTGGCGCGGCGCTGCCCCGGTGCAGCACGCCGTGCTCGCCGGCGACGAGGTCACGGGGGCGACGACCTTCCGTCTCGAGGCGGGCATGGACACCGGTCCGGTCTTCGGCGTCACGACGGAGGACGTACGACCGACCGACACCAGCGGCGACCTGCTCGAGCGGCTCGCCCGCGCCGGGGCCGGCCTGCTCCTGGCCACCCTCGACGCGATCGAGGACGGCACCGTGTCGGCCGTGCCCCAGCCAGCCGAGGGCGTGAGCCTGGCCCCGAAGCTCACGGTGGAGGATGCCCGGATCGACTGGCTTGCGCCGGCGTTGCGGGTCGAGCGCCTGGTCCGGGCCTGCACACCTGCTCCCGGGGCCTGGACGACCTTCCGGGACCGCCGGCTCAAGCTGGGTCCGGTGAGCCACACCGACGAACGGCTGGCACCGGGGGAGCTGCGCGACGACCTGGTCGGCACGGGGACCACGGCGGTGCGGCTCGGCGGTGTCCGCCCTGAGGGCAAGGGTGCGATGGCCGCGTCCGACTGGCTACGCGGTCTGAGACCTACTGCTGGCGAGGTGTTCTCGTGACGCCTGGTGGGTCCGCTCGCGCGCCTGGCAAGCCTGCCGGCAAGCCGGACCGCAGGGCGGCGCGTCCCTACCGGCCTCCTGCTGACGACAAGCCGCGCCGCGCCGCCTTCGACGTCCTCGTCGCCGTGCGCAAGGACGCCGCCTACGCCAACCTCGTCCTTCCCGGACTCCTGCGCGAGCGTGGGATCACCGGGCGCGATGCGGCGCTCGCCACCGAGCTGGCCTACGGGGCGCTGCGCGGGCAGGGCCTCTACGACGCCGTGCTGCAGGCCTGCGTCGACCGTCCGCTCAAGCAGGTGGACCCGCCCGTCCTCGACGTCCTGCGCCTCGGGGCGCACCAGCTGCTGCGTACGAGGATCCCTACGCACGCGGCGGTCTCAGCCACCGTCGACCTGGCCCGACGCGTCGTCAGCGCCGGTCCCGTCTCCTTCGTCAACGCGGTCCTCCGCAAGGTCGCGGTCCAGGACCTCGACGCCTGGGTGGCCCAGATCGCCCCCGCCGACGACCGGCTCGGCGCTCTCGCGCTCCAGCACAGCCACCCGCGGTGGATCGCGAGCGCCTTCCGGGACGCCCTCGGCGGTGACCTCTGGCAGACGGGGGCGGCTCTCGCCGCCGACGACGCGCGGCCCGAGGTCCACCTGGTCGCGCGCCGGATCCCCCGCGACGAGCTGCTCGCGTCGAGCGGTGGCACCCTTGGGCCGTTCTCGCCGTACGCCGTGCGCCTGGGTGAGGGCGACCCCGGTGCTCTCGCGGCCGTGCAGCACGGCCGGGCCGGCGTGCAGGACGAGGGCAGCCAGCTGATGGCGCTCGCCCTCGCGGCAGCGCCGGTCGACGGCCCGGACCGCGTGTGGGTCGACCTCTGCGCCGGGCCTGGCGGCAAGGCCGCGCTGCTCGAGGTGCTGGCGGGGGAGCGCGGAGCCCGGCTGGTCGCCTTCGAGGCGCAGCACCACCGCTCGCGCCTCGTCCGGCGCAGCGGGGTCCCTGACGTCCTCACGACCGACTCGCGCCGCCCGCCGATGGCGCCGGGGACCGCCGACCGGGTGCTGCTCGACGCGCCGTGCAGCGGCCTGGGTGCGCTGCGCCGCCGACCCGAGGTGCGTTGGCGCCGCCAGCCCTCCGACCTGCCGGCCCTCACCCGGTTGCAGGGGGAACTGCTCGACAGCGGGGTGCGGCTCCTGCGGCCCGGTGGCGTGCTCGCCTACGTGACCTGCTCCCCGCACCTGGCCGAGACGAGGGTGCCGGTGCTGGACGTCCTGCGCCGCCACCCCGAGCTCGAGCAGGTCGACGCACGACCTCTGCTGCCGGGCGTCCCGGACCTGGGCGAGGGGCCGTCGGTCCAGCTCTGGCCGCACCTGCACGGCACCGACGCGATGCACCTGGCGCTGCTCCGCCGCCGCCGCTGACCCCCTGCTCCTAGGGTGTCGCCCATGAGCCGGCCCCCGCAGATCAGTCCCAGCATCCTGTCCGCCGACTTCGCGCGGCTGTCCGACGAGCTGGCCCGCATCGACGGCGCGGCTGACTGGGCGCACGTCGACGTGATGGACAACCACTTCGTCCCCAACCTCACCCTGGGCCTGCCGGTCGTCGAGGCGATCCTCAAGGCGACGTCGATCCCGGTGGACTGCCACCTGATGATCGAGGACCCCGACCGCTGGGCTCCGGCGTACGCCGAGGCGGGCGCGGGCAGCGTCACCTTCCACGCCGAGGCTGCCGCCGCCCCCATCCGCCTCGCGCGCACCCTGCGGGCGGCAGGCAGTCGAGCGGGCATGGCGCTGAAGCCGGCCACACCCGTCGAGCCCTACCTCGACCTGCTGCCCGAGATCGACATGCTGCTCGTGATGACCGTGGAGCCGGGGTTCGGCGGGCAGAGCTTCCTCGACGTCGTCCTGCCGAAGCTGCGCCGCTGCTCCGAGGCCATCCGCGGCCGGGAGCTCGACGTCTGGCTGCAGGTCGACGGGGGGGTGAGCGCCGAGACGATCGAGCGGTGTGCCGAGGCGGGCGCGGACGTCTTCGTCGCCGGCTCGGCGGTCTACGGGGCGGCCGACCCCGCTGCCGCTGTGGAGGCGCTGCGGGCACGCGCCGCCGCGGTCACCCCCGCCTGAGACCTGCCGCACACAGGTTCGGCGCTCGAAGGCCGACGTGGCAGACTGCGAGCGACGAAGATCTGCGCGCCCCGGGGTCGGTGGCCAGGCCCATCTGGTGAAGGCCGAACCGGCGGTGACAGTCCGCGACCCGATCGCAGCCAGCGACCGGTGGACCTGGTGGGACTCCAGGACCGACGGTGAGTCCGGAGGAGAGGGAGCGCGCGGGTAGGTCGGGGGCTACGCGCCCGCGCCTGCCTGTCCCCGGGGCCGCCTGAGCGCGGAGGGGACCAGATGGCCAGCACGGTAGAGCTCGACGCCCTGCGCCAGGCCGTCGTGCTGTCCGGGGCCGCTCTCGGCCGCACCAGTCCCAACCCGCCGGTCGGCGCCGTGGTGCTCGACGCGTCCGGCGCCGTGGTCGGCACCGGCCACACCCGCCCGCCCGGGGGCCCGCACGCGGAGGTCGTCGCGCTCGCCGAGGCGGGGGAGCGGGCCAGGGGCGGCACCCTGGTCGTCACCCTCGAGCCCTGCCGGCACACCGGCCGCACCGGGCCCTGCACCGAGGCGGTCCTCGCAGCCGGGATCGCCCGGGTGGTCATCAGTTGCGCCGACCCGACGCCCGATGCGGGCGGCGGTGCGCAGCTGCTGGCGCAGGCCGGGGTCGACGTGGAGAGCGACGTGCTGTCCGAGCAGGTCGCCCTCGGCCCGCTCGAGGCATGGCTGACCAGCCGACGGACCGGTCGGCCCTTCGTGACCTGGAAGTACGCCGCGACGCTCGACGGGCGCGCCGCCGCGAGCGACGGGACCTCCCGCTGGATCACCGGAGAGCTGGCCCGGGCCGACGTCCACCGGCTCCGCGCCGAGGCCGACGCGGTGCTGGCCGGCGTCGGCACCGTGCTGGTCGACGACCCGCTGCTCGACGCCCGGCCAACAGGGGTCCCCCCTGCCGACGTGCCCCAGCCGCTCCGCGTCATCGT
>JAOPWP010000037.1 GCA_025965615.1 Frankiales bacterium | reverse complement strand
GCCGGGGCGACCTGCACGTGCACCTGCAGGTCGAGGTGCCGACCAAGCTGGACACCAAGCAGGAGGAACTGCTGCGCGACCTCGCCCGGCTCCGCGGCGAGGAGCGGCCGGGTGTCTCCGGCAAGGGAAGCGGGCTGTTCGGGCGTCGTCGCCGGTGAGCGACGGTCGGCCGGGATGACCGCGCCGCTGTTCCTGCTGGACGACCTGTCCGGCGATGTCCTGGTGCTCACCGGCCCCGAGGGCCGGCACGCCGCGACGGTGAGGCGCGTGCGCGTCGGCGAGGCGGTCGACCTCGCTGACGGGCGCGGCACCCGCGCGTCGTGCAGGGTGCTCGAGCTCGGGCAGGACACCGTGCGCCTGTCGGTCGTCTCCCGCACCGTCGAGGCGCCGCCGCCGCTCCGGCTGGTCCTCGTCCAGGCCATCGCCAAGGGCGACCGTGGCGAGCTGGCGGTCGAGCTCGCCACCGAGGTCGGCGTCGACGAGGTCGTCCCCTGGTCGGCGGAGCGGTGCGTCGTCAAGTGGGACGGCGCCCGGGGCGAGCGGGCCCTCGGCCGCTGGCGCTCCACCGCGCGGGAGGCCGGCAAGCAGTCCCGCCGCGCGTGGCACCCGCCCGTCGGCCACTGGGTCGACCTGCCCGAGCTGATCGCCCGCATGGCCGGGGCGACCACCTTCGTGCTGCACGAGCAGGCGCAGCAGCCGCTGGCAACCGTCGACCTGCCCGGGGCCGGTGAGGTCCTGCTGGTCGTCGGCCCCGAGGGTGGCATCACCGACGCCGAACTCGCCGCACTGGAGCGGGCCGGGGGCCTGCCCGTCCGCCTCGGCGCGAGCGTCCTGCGCACCTCGACGGCGGGCGCGGCGGCCGCGTGCGTGGTGAGCGCCCGCACCGCCCGGTGGGCCTGACCCGGGTCGTAGCATGCCGCCATGAGCGACTGCCTGTTCTGCCGCATCGTCGCGGGTGAGGTGCCGGCCACGGTCGTGCACGAGACGCCCACGACCCTCGCCTTCCGCGACATCGGGCCGCAGGCGCCCACGCACGTGCTGGTCATCCCGCGCGAGCACCACGACGACGTCGGCGCGCTGTCGGACGCCGATCCGGGCCTGCTGGCCTCGGTGATGTCCGCGGCGGTCGCGGTCGCGCGTCAGGAGCAGCTGTCCGGTGGCTACCGCCTGCTGGCGAACACCGGCGACGACGCGGGCCAGACGGTCCACCACGCGCACGTCCACGTGATGGGCGGGCACCGGCTCGCAGGTCTCGGTTGAGCCCGTCCGGGTAGCCTTGAGCGGTCCTCCCGACCCGACCGAGAGCAGGCGAACGGCGACCGCCGACCTCATGCCAGACACCCCCCGGCTCGACACCTCCAAGAAGCCCGCTTCCACCGTCGAACGCGTCGTCAGCAAGATCATCGTCCCGGCGGAGCAGTCGATGGTGGCCCTGCTGGGCAACCGCGACGAGGTCCTCGCGACGGTGGAGCGGGTGCTGACCAGCGACGTCCACGTGCGCGGCAACGAGATCACCCTGACCGGCTCGGCCCGCGACAACGCGCTCGGCGTGCTGCTGTTCGAGCAGCTGCTGGCGCTGCTGGCCGCCGGTGAGCAGCTCAACGCCGACGCGGTCGAGCGCAGCCTGGGCATGCTCCGTGCAGCCGACGGGGCAGCGCCAGCCGAGGTGCTGACCCTGTCCATCCTGTCCGGGCGCGGTCGCACCATCCGTCCGAAGACGGTCAACCAGAAGCGCTACGTCGAGGCGATCGACGAGCACACGATCGTGTTCGGCATCGGTCCGGCCGGCACGGGCAAGACCTACCTCGCGATGGCCAAGGCCGTCCAGGCCCTGCAGGCCAAGCAGGTGAACCGCATCATCCTGACCCGCCCCGCGGTTGAGGCCGGGGAGCGGCTCGGGTTCCTCCCGGGCACGCTGTACGACAAGATCGACCCCTACCTGCGGCCGCTCTACGACGCGCTGCACGACATGCTCGACCCGGAGTCGATCCCGCGGCTGATGGCGGCCGGGACGATCGAGGTCGCCCCGCTGGCCTACATGCGCGGACGCACGCTGAACGACGCCTTCATCATCCTCGACGAGGCCCAGAACACCTCGGCCGAGCAGATGAAGATGTTCCTCACCCGGCTCGGCTTCGGCAGCCGGATCGTGGTCACGGGCGACGTCACCCAGGTCGACCTGCCGTCCGGCACGACCAGCGGACTGCGGGTGGTGCGCGACATCCTCGAGGGCATCGACGACGTGCACTTCGCCACCCTGACCAGCTCCGACGTCGTACGGCACCGCCTCGTCGGCCGGATCGTCGATGCCTACGCGCAGTACGACGCGGAGCGCGAGGCGGCACGCGGCCCCCAGGCCGCACCCCGGGCACCAGGTCGCCGCGACGACGTGCGCAGGTCCCGGTGAGCATCGAGGTCGTGAACGAGAGCGTCGTCGTCGTCGACGAGCCGGCGCTGGTCCAGGTCTCCCGCCACGTGCTCGACCGCATGGGGGTGTCCCCCCTCGCCGAGCTCAGCCTGCTGCTGGTCGACGTCGACCGGATGGCCGAGCTGCACGTCAAGTGGATGGGGGAGCCAGGCCCGACCGACGTCCTCGCCTTCCCGATGGACGAGCTGGACCTGCGGGGGTCCCGCGGGGTCCCGCAGGGCCGGGGGACGGGAACCGACAGCGGAAGCGACGCGGGGCCGACCATGCTCGGCGACGTCGTGCTCT
The DNA here is from genome assembly GCA_025965615.1 of Frankiales bacterium. GTDB lineage: Bacteria > Actinomycetota > Actinomycetes > Mycobacteriales > SCTD01 > SCTD01. The sequence continues at coordinate 6,582 of JAOPWP010000037.1, read as the reverse complement.
GCCCCGAGGTCGCTGAGCGCCAGGGCGCCGAGGCCGGGCACGGCACCGAGGCCGAGCTCCAGCTGCTGACCACGCACGGCCTGCTCCACCTGCTCGGCTACGACCACGGCGAGCCCGAGGAGCACGCCCAGATGTTCGGGCTCCAGGCCGAGCTGCTCGAGTCCTTCCGGGCCTCGCGCGCCGACGGCTGAGCGAGCGCTCAGGGGCAGGACGCGCAGGTGCCGAACACCTCCACGGTGTGGCTCACGTCGCGGAAGCCGTGCTCGGCCGCGACCGACGAGGCCCACGCCTCGACCTCGGGCCCCTCGACCTCCACGCTGCGGCCGCAGGTGCGGCAGACCAGGTGGTGGTGGTGCGTTGCGGTGGGGCAGCGCCGGTAGACGGCCTCGCCGCCGCCCGTGCGCAGGACGTCGATCGTGCCCGCGTCCGCGAGGGCCTGCAGGTGCCGGTAGACGGTGGTCAGGCCGACGGAGGCGCCGTCCTGCCGGAGCAGGTCGTGCAGGTCCTGGGCGCTGCGGAAGCCGTCGACCTGCTCGAGCACCGCTGCGACGGCGGTGCGCTGCCGGGTGGAGCGCACGCCGGGAGGGGTGGCAGCAGCCTCGGTCACCGGGGGATCGCCTCCGTGGGTCGTCGGTCCCCTGCAGGGGAGGGCTCGGAAGCGGTGCGTCGACGCCGCACCAGGGTGCCGAGGAGCGTAGCCACGCCGAAGCCGCCCAGGGCGACGACGACGATCAGCGCGCCGGGCGCCGTGTCGGCGTAGTAGGAGCCCAGCACACCCGCGACGGACGCGAGCACCCCCGTGCCCAGTGCGACGACGACGGTGGCCCGGAAACCCCGGACCAGCTGCTGGGCCGTCGCGACGGGGACCACCATGAGCGCGCTGACGAGCAGCAGCCCGACCACGCGCATGGCGACCGTGACCGTGACCGCTGCCATCACCGCCAGCAGGATGTTGAGGAAGCGCACGGGCAGCCCGGCCACCTTGGCGTACTCCTCGTCGTGGCAGACGGCGAACAGCTGGCGCCCGACCACCGCGAGCGTGAGCAGCAGGACGCCGGACAGCGCGCTGATCACGACGACGTCCGTCGGTGAGACGGCGGTGAGCGACCCGAACAGGTAGGCCAGGAGATTGGCGTTCGTCCCGCCCGGGGCCAGCCCGATGAGCAGCACTCCGCCGGCGATCCCCCCGTAGAACATCAGGGCGAGCGCGACGTCACCACCGGTCCGCCCCTGCTGCCGCACGAGCTCGATGACCACGGCGCCGATCGTCGCCACGACCACCGCGGTCAGCACGGGCGCCGTTCCGAGCAGGAACCCCAGCGCGACGCCCGTCAGGGCGATGTGCCCGATGCCGTCACCCATGAGCGCCATGCGCCGCTGCACGAGGAAGACGCCGACGGCCGGGGCGACCAGGCCGACCAGCAGCGCCGACAGCAGGGCGCGTTGCATGAAGTCGAACGCCAGGGGGCTCACTGCAGGCCCCAGGCGGACGGCGCGGACGCCGGGCCGGCGTGGCCCGGACCGTCGTGCAGCGGGTGGGCGTGCTCGGGGTCGTGCAGGTGCAGGTGGTCCGGCTCGGGCGGCGGCCCGTCGTGCAGGACCCGCCCGTCCGCCATGGTCACGGCGCGGGTGATGAGCGGGTGCAGAGGGCCCAGCTCGTGCGCCACGAGGATGACGGTCGTGCCCCGCACGACCAGTGCCGACAGCGTGGCGGCGAGCGCCTGCTGGCTGGCCAGGTCGACCCCGGCTGTGGGCTCGTCCAGGACCAGCAGGTCGGGGTCGCAGGTCAGCGCGCGGGCGATGAGGACCCGCTGCTGCTGGCCGCCGGACAGCGTCGCGACGCTGTCGCCTGCCCGGTCCTGCAGGCCCACGCTGAGCATCGCCCGCTCCACGGCCTCGCGGTCCGCGGCCCGGGCCCGCCGCAGCCCGGTGAGGGCGAGGCGTCCCGTGGCGACGACCTCGCGCACCGTCGCAGGCACCCCGGTCGAGGCTCCGCCGCGCTGCGGGACGTAGCCGACCCGGGTGCGGTCGCGGAACTGGGCGAGGGGGGTGCCGAACAGCCTGACCTCGCCGGCCGCGAGCGGGAGCAGCCCGAGCAGCGCCCGGATGACCGTGCTCTTGCCCGAGCCGTTGGCACCGAGGACGGCGACCACCTCGCCGGCGTCGACCTGCAGGTCGACGCCCGACACGGCGGTCCGGCCGTCGTAGGCGACCGCGACGCCCTGCAGCTCGAGGACGGGAGGCTGCAGGCTCACGTGCAGCCGAGGGCGGAGCGCAGGGTCGAGAGGTTGGCCTGCATGGCCGTGACGTAGTCCCCGGTCTCGGGGGCGCCCTCGAGCGGGCTGAGCACGACGGCCGATGCCCCGACCTCCCGGGCCAGGGACTCGGCGACCTTGGGGCTGACGAGCTCCTCGAAGAAGATGCTGGTCACGCCCTTCTCCTTCGACTCCACGGCGATCTGCGCCAGCCGGCCGGGGGAGGCCTCGTCCTCGGGCGAGAGCCCTGCGATCGGCACCTGCGTCAGACCGTACGCGCCGGCGAGGTACCCGTACGCGTCGTGGCTGGTGACGATCTCCCTGCGCAGGCAGGAGGCCAGTCCCTCGCGCAGCTGCCCGTCCAGGGCGCCCAGCTCGGACTGCAGGGCACCGGCACGGTCGCGGTAGCCCTGTGCACCGTCCGGGTCGACCTCGGCGAGACGGTCCGCGACCGCGAGCGCGATGGTGCCGAGGCGTACCGGGTCGAGCCAGACGTGCGGGTCCTGGCCGTTGCGTGCCTCCCCGCCCTCCGGCGCGGCCTGCAGTTCGACGGCGGTCAGCACGTCCAGGGACCGCCCCCCGGCCTGCTGCTCGACAGCCTCGTCGACGGCGGGCTGGAAGCCCTTGGAGTAGACGACCAGGTCGGTGTCGGCCAGGCGCGCCACCTGCTGCGGCGTGAGTTCCAGGTCGTGCGGCTCGCCCCCCGGCTTGGTGAGGTTGGTCACGGCGACCCCGGCGCCGCCGACCCGCTCGGTGACGTACTGGTAGGGGTAGAAGCCGACCGCCACGTCGACCCGCCCGCCCTGGGCGGCGGGCGCCGACCCGGCGGAGCCCGACCCCCCGCAGGCGGTGAGGGCCGCACCGCAGAGGATCAGTGCGGTGACGGATCTGAGAATCATGTTCATCAGAGTAGGTCATGTTGGGAATCGTTGTCACCTGTCCCGGGCCGGCGGCCGGGCGTCCCCTTAGACTCGACCGGGCGATGGCCCTCCCCCTCCCCGTGACCCCGCCCCCTCCGACGGGCCGGCGCCGATGACCAGCACCGCGGTCGTCCCGCTCGTCTTCGCCATCGGTTTCGTCGTCCTCGCCGGGCTGCTCGGCGGCCTCGAGGCGGCGCTGTCCAGGGTGTCCCGGGTCCGGGTCGAGGAGCTCGTCCGCGAGGGCCGCCCGGGGGCCGAGCGGCTCCAGCAGGTCATGGCCGACCCGCCGCGCTCGCTGAACCTCCTGCTGCTCCTGCGCGTGCTGTTCGAGCTGGCCGCCGCCGGTGTCGTGGTGTCGTACTGCATCGACCGGATCGAGGGCTCGTGGGCCGTCGTCGTCGGGGTCGGGGTCATGACGGTCGTGAGCTACGTCTTCGTCGGGGTGGCCCCGCGCACCATCGGGCGGCAGCAGGCCGAGCGCGTCGCGCTGCTCGGCTCCGGGCTGGCTCTCGGGCTGACCCGGGTCTTCGGGCCGCTTCCCCGCCTGCTCATCCTGCTCGGCAACGCGCTGACTCCGGGCAAGGGCTTCCGCGAGGGGCCGTTCGCCTCCGAGGCCGAGCTGCGCGACCTGGTCGAGCTGGCCCAGGAGCGTGGCCTGGTCGAGCGCTCCGAGCGAGACATGATCAACTCGGTCTTCGAGCTCGGCGACACCCTCGTGCGCGAGGTGATGGTGCCCCGCCCCGACCTCGTGACCATCGAGCGCGGCAAGACGGTGCGCCAGGCCATGAACCTGCTGCTGAGGAGCGGCTTCTCGCGCATCCCCGTGGTCGGCGAGAACGCCGACGACGTGCTCGGCGTCGCCTACCTCAAGGACCTCGTGCGCTGGGAGCGCAGCGAGGGTGGGGGTGCCGTGCCCGTCGACCAGGTGATGCGTCCGGCGGTCTTCGTCCCCGAGTCCAAGCCGGTCGACGCGCTGCTGCGCGAGATGCAGGCCTCGCTCGGGCACATCGCCGTCGTCGTCGACGAGTACGGCGGCACGGCGGGCCTGGTCACCATGGAGGACGTGCTCGAGGAGATCGTGGGCGAGATCCAGGACGAGTACGACCGGGAGGTGCCCCCGGTCGAGGAGGTCGACGACCGCACCCGACGTGTGACGGCCCGCCTGCCGGTCGAGGACCTCGAGGAGCTGTACGGCGTGGAGCTGCCCCACGAGGACGTCGAGACCGTGGGTGGCCTCATGGCCATGACCCTGGGACGGGTGCCCATCCCCGGCGCGACGGTCGAGATCGGCGGGCTGGTCCTGCTCGCCGAGAGCGCCGCCGGCCGCCGCAACAAGATCGGCACGGTGCTCGTGCACCGCGCCGGGAACTCCACCCCTGACCCCGCCGACGAGGAGCCATCCCGTGCTTGAGCTCGACCCCGAGGACGCCAAGATCGTGACGCTCGCCAAGGCGGCGCGCCTGCGGGCCCACGCGCCCCACACGGGGGTCGCCGAGGGCGCTGCGGTCCGTGACGTGGACGGCCGCACCTACGCGGGCGCGACCGTGGAGAACGGCGACCCCGGTCTGACGACGTCGGCGCTGCGGGCGGCCATCGCCGCCGCTGCCTCCAGCGGAGCCCGGTCGTTCGAGGCGGCGGCCGTGGTCGGCGGTGCTCTCGTCAGCGCAGCCGACCTCGCCGTGCTCCGCGAGTTCGGGGTCGGGGTGCCCCTGCTGCTCGCCGACGACGACGGCCGGGTGCACCACAGCGTCACCACGTGAGAGCCGGGGAGCGGGTAGGGGAGACTTGTCGATCGTGACGACCACCCCGACGACCTTCCGCAGCGGCTTCGCCTGCTTCGTCGGCCGCCCCAACGCCGGCAAGAGCACCCTGACCAACGCCCTCACGGGCACCAAGGTCGCCATCACGAGCAGCCGTCCGCAGACGACGCGGCACGCCGTACGGGGGATCGTCCACCGGCCCGACGCCCAGCTGGTGCTCGTGGACACCCCCGGTCTCCACAAGCCCCGCACCCTGCTCGGCCAGCGGCTCAACGACATCGTCCGCGAGACCTACGCCAGCGTCGACGTCATCTGCTTCTGCGTGACCGCGGACGACAAGATCGGTCCGGGTGACCGCTTCATCGCGGCCGAGCTGGCCCAGGTGAAGACCCCCGTCATCGCCGTGGTGACCAAGACCGACAAGGTGAGCAGCCGCCAGGCCGTCGGCGAGCAGCTGCTGGCCGTCTCGAAGCTGGCCGAGTGGGCCGAGATCGTCCCGGTCAGCGCGGTGTCGGACTTCCAGGTCGGGCTCCTGGCCGATCTGCTCGTCGCCCGGCTGCCCGAGGGCCCAGCGCTGTACCCCGACGGCGACCTGACCGACGAGCCGGAGCAGGTGCTCATCGGCGAGCTGATCCGCGAGGCCGCGCTCGAGGGCGTGCGCGACGAGCTGCCGCACTCCCTGGCCGTCACCGTCGACGAGATGAACCTGCGCGAGGACCGCCCCGCCGACAAGCCGCTGCTGGACGTGTTCGCCACGGTCTACGTCGAGCGCGACAGCCAGAAGGCCATCGTCCTGGGGACCGGTGGCGCCCGCCTCAAGGGCGTCGGCACCACCGCCCGCCACCAGATCGAGGCCCTGCTCGGCATGCGGGTCTTCCTGAACCTCCACGTCTCGGTGGCGAAGGACTGGCAGAAGGACCCGAAGCAGCTGCGCAAGCTGGGCTTCTGAGGCGGCCCGGCACCCGGCGGGCAGGCCTCGTCGGCACTACCTTCGACAGGTGAGCCTCTACCGCGACGAGGGCGTCGTCCTGCGCGTGCAGAAGCTCGGCGAGGCCGACCGGATCATCACGGTCCTGACCCGGCGCAACGGCCGCGTCCGGGCAGTGGCCAAGGGGGTCCGCCGGACCCGGTCGAAGTTCGGCGCGACCGTCGAGCCGTTCAGCCACGTCGACCTGCAGCTCTACACGAGCGGTCCGCACCGGGGCAGCGGGCTGGACATCGTGGTGCAGGCCGACAGTCTCAGCGCGTACGGCGAGCAGCTGGTCCACGACTACGGCCGCTACACCGCGGGCACCGCCGTGCTCGAGACGGCAGAGCGGCTGACGGCCGAGGAGCGCGAGCCGTCGCTGCGACTGTTCCTGCTGGTCGTCGGGGCGCTGCGGGCCCTGACCGGCGGGGCGGCCGAGGAGGGGATCGCGCGCGACCCGTCGCTGGTGCTCGACGCCTTCCTGCTGCGGGCGATGTCGGTCGCCGGCTACGCGCCTGCGCTGGCCGACTGCGCGCGCTGCGGGGCGGCCGGGCCGCACCGGGCGTTCTCGGTCCCCGCCGGGGGCACCGTGTGCCCGTCGTGCCGACCCGCCGCCTCGGCGTCTCCGGCCCCGGCCGCCCTCCTGCTGATGGTCGACCTGCTCACCGGCGACTGGGACA
>JAOPWP010000245.1 GCA_025965615.1 Frankiales bacterium | reverse complement strand
CGATGGCGTCGGCGAGCACCAGCCGGCCCTCTGCGTCGGTGTAGTTCACCTCGACGGTCTTGCCGGTGCGGAAGGTGAGGACGACGGAAGGGCGGATGGCACCCCCGCCCGGCATGTTCTCGGCCATCGGGACCCACGCCTCCAGGTCCACCGCGACGCCGAGCTCGGCCGCCGCGATGACCGCGGCGATGACCGCGGCCGCGCCGCCCATGTCGCTCTTCATCTCCTCCATGGAGGCCGCCGGCTTGAGCGACAGGCCGCCCGAGTCGAACGTGATGCCCTTGCCGACGAGGGCCAGCTTGGTGCTGGAGCCCTTGCCGCCCCGGTAGGACAGGTGGACCAGGCGGGGCGGGTTGACCGAGCCCTGGCCGACCCCGATGATCCCGCCGAAGCCGCCCTTCTGCAGCGCCTTCCCCTCGAGCACCTCGACGTCGACGCCTGCTCCGCTGGCGTGGCTGCGCGCGAGCTCGGCCAGCTCGGCGGGGTGGAGGTCGCTGGGCGGGGTGTTGACCAGGTCGCGGGCCAGCGCCACGGCGCGGCCGACCACCTCGGCCCGCCGGACGCAGGTCCGCAGGGCCCGGTCCTTGGCGTCCGGGACCACCAGCAGCAGGTCCTTCACGGGCGCTCGCCGCGCCTGCGCTGAGCTGGCAGCGCCCGCGTCGGTGCGGTAGCGGTCGAAGGAGTACGCGCCCAGCAGGGCCCCTTCTGCCGTCGCGCGCACCGCCGCGGCGAGGTCCCCGCCGGTCGTGGCGAGGGTCAGCGCGACCTTGGCAGAACCCGCCAGCGACCGTACGGCGGCGCCGGCCGCGCGTCGCAGGCCCTCCGGGTCGTAGCCCTCGCCCTGGCCGGGCACCGGGCCGAGACCCACGGCCAGGACGACCGGTGCGGTGGTGGCGCCGAGGCTGGCGAGCCGGGTGACCTCCTCCGCACGGCCGGTCGCGCCCAGGCCGGTCAGCGCCGGGAGGAGGGCCTTGCCGAAGGCGCTCGCGACGTCCTCGGAGCCGGGCGCGAGGGCCAGGCCCTTCGGGGTCTGCGCGAGCCCGATCACGATCGCGTCGACCTTGAGGCGGGTCACCGAGGAGCTGGTCAGGGAGAGGGACGTCACGAGGGAGGAGCCTACGGCTCGGTCGTCAGGCAGCGACCAGCCTGAGGCCTGCCGTTGTGTCGGAGGTCTCCGTCAGGGTGGTGCAACTCGCCCACCCGGGGGAGGCTGGTCACGATCACGCCCGTACGGGCGCAGCGAGGAGGTGGGGCCGTGCAGCTCCAGGGACCGCGCTCGGCGCGGCGACAGCGCCGGGCACGACCGACCCACTCCCACGCCAGGCGTCGACCGGCATGATCATCCGGACGCGTGACCAGGTCGCCGGGCACATCGACGCTGCCGTCCGGCTCGGCCCCCCATGCCTCGTGGGGGCCGAGCTCGAGTGGCTGGTCGTGGACCCCAGCGCCCCCTCCACGCGTCCGGCGCTGGAGCGGGTCGTCGCCACCGCCGCCCCTTCCGCAGAGCCGCCGCTCCTGCCCGGAGGGAGCGTCCTGACCTACGAGCCCGGCGGTCAGCTCGAGCTCTCGTCCACCCCCCGCGTCGGCCCGTGCGCAGCGGTCGAGGGGCTGCGGGGGGACGTGGACACCGTCCGGTCACGCCTGGCCGGCGCCGGACTCGCCCTCACCGGACTGGGGGCCGATCCGCTGCGCCCGCCGACCCGTCTGGTGCGCACGCCCCGCTACGACGTCATGGAGGCCCACTACCGGCGTCTCGGCGGACCGGCTGCCGCTGCCGGGGCGGTGATGATGTGCTCGACCGCCGCGGCCCAGGTCTCCCTGGACGCCGGCACGCAGGGGTCCGGGCTCCAGTCCACGACGGACCGGTGGCAGAGGGCGCACGCCGTCGGGCCGGCCCTCGTGGCGGCCTTCGCCTGCTCGCCCCTGCTGAGCGGCCGGGCGACCGGCTGGCGGTCGTCCCGCCAGCGCACCTGGCTCGAGCTCGACCCGTCGCGCACCAGGCCGCCCGCGCCGGAGCTCGGGCCTGTCGAGGCGATGGCGGAGCTGGCCCTGTCCGCCCAGGTGATGACCGTGCGCGACGCGACCGGTCGCTGCTGCCCCGCGCCGGCGGGGGTCACCTTCGCCGACTGGATGGCCGAGGGCGCCCCGGACGACAGCGACCTCGCCTACCACCTGACCACGCTGTTCCCGCCGGTCCGGCTCCGCGGGTGGCTCGAGCTGCGCTATCTCGACATGCTCCCGGACCCGCTCTGGCAGGTCCCGGTCGCGGTGGCGGCGGCTCTGCTCGACGACGACCTGGCGGCCGACGCGGCTCGCGCGGCCTGCGAGCCGGTCGAGGGCCGCTGGCACGACGCCGCTCGGACCGCCATGGGCGACCCCGCGCTGGCGAGGGCGGCGTTGCAGTGCCTGCTCGCGGCAGCGGAGGCACTGCCCCGCATGGGTGCTGCGGCGCTCGCGCGGGAGGTGCTCGCCTTCGCCGAGCACTACACCGCCCGCAGCCGCTGCCCGGCTGATGACCTGCTGGAGGCGCACCTGTCCGGCATCCCGGTCGAGCAGCTGCTGGTCCGTGACTGCCGGATCGCCGCATGACCGGCGCAGGCCGGGTCACCGTCGACCTCGTCGCGGCCGAGCTCTCGGCCAGTCGCGACCGCTCGCTGTCTCTGCTCGAGCCGCTCGACGACGCCGAGCTCACCCGTCAGGTGTCCCCGTTGATGTCGCCGCTCGTGTGGGACCTCGCGCACATCGGCAACTACGAGGAGCTGTGGCTGCTCCGGGCCGTGGACGGCAAGGAGCCGATGCGGCCTGAGATCGACCGCCTCTACGACGCCTTCGAGCACCCGAGGGCGATCCGGCCGACGCTGCCGATCCTGGGTCCGGCCGAGGCTCGCAGCTACCTCTCGGCCGTGCGCTCCCAGGCGCTCGACGTCCTCGAGCGACTGGGACCGGAGGGTCTCGACCCCGCTCGCGACCCGCTCCTGGCGGACGGGTTCGTCTTCGGCCTCGTCGTGCAGCACGAGCACATGCACGCCGAGACGATGCTCGCGACGCTCCAGCTGCGCTCCGGCCCGCGAAGCCTCGCCCCCGACGCTCCTCTGCCCCCCGGCCGCCCGGTCCCGGTGCACGACGACGTCCTCGTCCCGGGCGGCCGGTCGGTGCGCGGGACCAGCACGGACCCGTGGGCGCTCGACAACGAGCGCCCGGCGCACGTGGTCGAGCTCCCCTGCTTCCGCATCGACCGGGTGCCGGTCAGCAACCGGCTCTACGCCGCCTTCGTCGAGGCCGGCGGCTACGCCGACCGCCGGCACTGGACCGACACCGGGTGGGAGCACCTGAGGGCCTCGGGCCGCACCCGGCCGATGACCTGGCAGCCGGACGGCGCCGGCGGGTGGACCTGCCGCACGTTCGGCGAGGTCGGACCGATCGACCTGGACGCACCCGTGCAGCACGTGTGCTGGTACGAGGCGGACGCCTACGCGCGCTGGGCCGGTCGGCGGCTGCCCTCGGAGTCCGAGTGGGAGAAGGCCTGCGGCTGGGACCCGACGACGGAGCGGCTGCGGCGCTATCCCTGGGGCGACGCCGACCCCAGCCCGCTGCTCGCGAACCTCGGGCAGCGGGCGACCCGCCCCGCCCAGGTCGGCGCCTACCCATCCGGCGCGTCGGCGTACGGCGTGGAGCAGCTCGTCGGGGACGTCTGGGAGTGGACCAGCTCGGGCTTCGACCCGTGGCCCGGCACGCGCTCGTTCCCCTACCCCGAGTACTCCGAGGTGTTCTACGGCGGCGACTTCCGGGTGCTGCGCGGCGGGTCGTGGGCGACCCACCCGACGGCCGTCCGCACGACGTTCCGCAACTGGGACCTCCCGATCCGCCGGCAGATCTTCAGCGGGTTCCGGACGGCCGTCGATGCCTGAGGCCCCAGCCCGCTGCCCGCTGGCGCTCCGGGACTCCGGCTCGAGCATGAGCAGCTGACGTGTGTCGGCACACCGCCTGGCTCGGGTCGCCCCGCACGCTCGAGCAGCTGCTCGTCGACCCCCCGTCCGGCCTGCTGAAGCAGTCGTGGGCCCCGCGTCGCCAGCGCCACGGCACGCTGAACGCCGACGGCTTCGGGGTCGGGTGGTTCTCGGAGGAGCGATCGGCTCCGGCCCGCTACCGCAGGGCCGCACCGCTGTGGGCCGACCCCTCCTTCGCCTCGCTCGCAGGGGTCGTCCGGTCGGGCTGCGTGCTGGCCGCCGTCCGGTCAGCCACCCCGGGCGGGCCGGCCGGTGAGGATGCCTGCGCACCCTTCCTGCTCCCAGGAGGGGTGCTGCTCTCCCACAACGGCGTGCTGCCGGTCGAGGCGGTGGCGCCCCTCGTCCCGAGCCTCGCCCTGCAGCAGCTGGGCTCGACCGTCGACAGCGCCTTCCTCGCCGCCCTCGTGGCCGCCCGGCTGGGGGACGGCCTGGCCGCCGCGCTCGCCGCGGCCGTCGTGGCCGTGGCTGAGGTGGCGCCCGGGGCCCGCCTCAACCTGCTCGCGACCGACGGGGCGACCGTCGCCGCGACGACCTGGGGGGACACCCTCTGCTGGCGCGTGGCGGACGGCGGGACGGAAGTGGCCTCCGAGCCCTCCGACGACGGGTCCGACTGGATCGACGTGCCCGACCGCCACCTGCTCGAGCTCACCCCGGACGGGTGCTCCGTCGTCCCACTACCAGGAGGACCCGCATGATCCGGCTCGACAACCATCTCGGCCCCGGCGCGCTGCGGCAGGCCCTGGAGCGCGACGTGCGGGCCGGCCTCACGGCCACGCCGAAGTCGCTGCCGCCCAAGTGGTTCTACGACGCCCGCGGCTCGGTCCTGTTCGACGAGATCACCCGGCTCCCCGACTACTACCCGACCCGGTGCGAGCGGGAGGTGCTGGCCGAGCGGTCGGCGGAGATCGCCGCGAGGACCGGCGCCGACACGCTGGTCGAGCTGGGCAGCGGCACCTCGGAGAAGACGCGCCTGCTGCTCGACGCCTTGCGCGACGCCGGCACGCTGCGCCGGTTCGTGCCGTTCGACGTCGACGAGTCGGTCCTCACCCTGGCCAGCACGCAGGTCCTCGGCGAGTATCCCGGCGTCGAGGTGCACGCCGTCGTCGGCGACTTCGAGCGCCACCTGTCGGAGCTGCCCACAGGCGGCCGGCGCCTCGTCGCGTTCCTCGGCGGCACGATCGGCAACCTGCGCCCGGACCAGAGGTCCACCCTGCTGGGCGCGCTGGCCACCACGATGGCTCCCGGCGACGCGCTGCTGCTGGGCACCGACCTGGTCAAGGACCCCGGCCGCCTCGTCGCGGCCTACGACGACCCGACGGGCGTCACGGCCGACTTCAACCGCAACGTCCTGCGGGTGCTCAACCGGGAGCTGGACGGCGACGCCGATGTCGATGCCTTCGACCACGTGGCCCTCTGGGACCCCGACTCGGAGTGGATCGAGATGCGCCTGAAGTCGGTCCGCGCCCAGACCGTCCACCTCGCGGCGCTCGACCTCTGCGTCGAGTTCGCCCGGGGGGAGGCGCTGCACACCGAGATCAGCGCCAAGTTCCGGCCGGAGCGGGTGCGCGACGAGGTGGCAGCGGCCGGCCTCGAGCTGGAGGGATGGTGGACCGACGTCGCGGGCGACTTCGGCGTGAGCCTGTCGGTCAAGCCCTGACCGCAGCGCCGGAGGCGTCGACCTGACAGCATCGCGGGCATGAGCCTCGAGGAGTGGGTGAAGGACCGGATCCCCACGTCCGTCGTCCACCTGGACATCGCCGGGAGCGGCCGCGTCTCACGGGCGGTCCTCGACGCCGAGGTCGCGTACCTGCACCGCGAGGCCTCGCTCGGGGCCTACGTCGCCCAGGAACGGGCCGAGGCGGTGCTGGACGCCGGTCGGGAAGCGCTGGGTGCCTCGGTCGGGCTGAGCGGCGCCGACGTCTGCTTCCTCGACGGAGCCGGCACGGCGTTCGCCACCCTGCTCAGCGCCTGGCCCCTGCCTCGGGGAGCGCGGATCGGGACGGTCCCCAGCGAGTACGGCGCGAACGCCCGGGTCCTGGAGCGGCTGTCGGCCGAGCGGGGCTGGCGCTGCGTCGTCCTCCCGGTCGACGACCTGGGCCGGATCGTCGACGTGCCGGCCGGCCTCGACCTGGTCACGTTCCCCCAGGTCGCGAGCCAGCGGGGCGTGGTCCAGCCGGTGGCCGACGTGTCCGCCGCCGGTGCGCCGATCCTGCTCGACGTGGCCCAGTCGCTGGGGCAGAGCCCCGTTCCCCCCGGCTGCGCCGCGTACGTCGGCACCTCGCGCAAGTGGCTCTGCGGCCCGAGGGGCGTCGGCTTCGGCGTCGTGGACCCGGTGGTGCAGGCGGCCCTGGCCGAGCCGCCGACACTCGCGGCAGTCAGCGAGACCGGCATGCGCCGCTGGGAGGCGGCCGAGGCGCACATGGCCGGTCGCGTCGGTCTCGCGGCTGCCCTCGAGCAGTGGACCCCGGAGCTCCTTCCCCGCATCGCCCAGCTCGCCGAGCAGGCGCGTACGGTCCTCGCGGGCGTCGGGGGCTGGACGGTCCGCGAGCCGCGGGGGGAGCCCAGCGGCATCACCACCCTGTCGGGAGGGGACCCGTTCGCCACCCGCGCCGGTCTGCTCGAGGACGGCTTCGTGACCTCGGCGATCCCGGTGACCCGGTCGAACGACCTCGAGGTCCCGGTGCTGCGGGTGTCGACCGGGGCATGGCTCGAGGACGGGCAGCTCGACGCGTTCGCGTGCGCCCTGGCGGCCCGCACGAAGTAGGTTGCTGGCTCGTGACAGACCTCCAGCAGGGGCCCTTGCACGACCGGCACGTGGCGCTCGGCGCAAAGCTCGCCGACTTCGGCGGCTGGCACATGCCCATCGAGTACCCCGGTGGGGGAGTGCTCAAGGAGCATGCCGCCGTGCGGGAGGCCGTGGGCGTCTTCGACGTGAGCCACCTCGGCAAGGGGGTGGTCCGCGGGCCGGGCGCACGCGACTACGTCAACGACCGGCTCAGCAACGACCTGCGCCGGGTCGGACCCGGACAGGCGCAGTACACCCTCTGCTGCGACGAGAACGGCGGCGTGGTCGACGATCTCATCGCGTACGTGCGCAGCGAGGACGAGGTGTTCCTCATCCCCAACGCGGCGAACTCGAGCCAGGTCGTCCGCCGGCTGCAGGAGGACGCCCCGGCCGCGCTCGAGGTGGAGGACCTGCACCGCAGCCTCGCCGTGCTCGCCGTCCAGGGCCCGCGCAGCGCCGAGCTCGTCGCGGCGCTGGGGCTGCCGAACGACCACGACTACATGTCGTTCGTCTCGGCCGAGTGGCAGGGGCTCCCGGTCGTGGTGTGCCGCACCGGCTACACCGGCGAACTGGGCTTCGAGCTGCTGCCCCGCTGGCAGGACGCCGGGCCGCTGTGGGACGCCCTGCTCCGGCTGGGCGCTCCCCTCGGGCTGCTGCCCTGCGGTCTCGGGGCCCGCGACACGCTGCGCACCGAGATGGGCTACCCCCTGCACGGGCAGGACCTCTCGCCCGACATCAGCCCGGTCCAGGCCCGTTCGGGCTGGGCCGTCGGCTGGGACAAGGACCGTTTCTGGGGGCGCGAGGCGCTGCTCGCCGAGAAGTCGGCCGGCCCTCGCCGGCTCCTGCGCGGGCTCGAGGCCCTCGATCGCGGCATCCCGCGCCCCGGCATGCCCGTGCAGTCCGAGGCAGGCCCCGTGGGGACGGTCACGAGCGGCACCTTCTCGCCGACCCGTCGCGTCGGCATCGGCCTGGCCCTGCTGGACGCGTCGGTGAACGAAGGCGACGAGGTCTCGGTCGACGTGCGGGGACGGCCCTCGCGCATGCGGGTCGTCCGGCCCCCGTTCGTGCCGTCGCACGTGCGCTGACGCACCGGCGCCCTGCCGGGCAGGCCAGACGCTGACGCTCCACACTGGAGGTCGACTCCCCGCTGAGAGGAACGCACCCATGGCCTGGACCTGGCGCTACGAGGACCCGACCGGAGCTCCGATCGTCCCGACCGACTCGGCACCGACGCAGGAGCCGTTCCCCAACCAGGCCGACGCCGAGAGCTGGGTGGGGGAGTTCTGGCGCGAGCTGCTCGACGCCGGCGTCGCGCAGGTGACGCTGCTCGAGGGCGACCGCGTCGTCTACGGGCCGATGGGGCTCAGCGCGTAACGGTCACGCGGGTGAGGGCACGCCGCTGGCTGCGACGTAGGCGCTGGCCGCGACCAGAGCAGGACGCGGCCGTCGCGCGCCCGGCCCGGCTCACCTGCCGGACGCGCGCGCTCCGCGAGCGTCAGGGACGGGCGGCCGGGCTCTTGGTCTTGCCCGGGTCACGCTCGACGACGTCGCCCAGCACGTCGTCGATCGCCGTCAGCAAGTCGGCGTCGAGCTTCTTGCCTGCGGCCGCGGCGTTGTCCCGGACCTGCTCCGGGCGACTGGCCCCGACGATGGCCGAGGACACGTTGGGGTTCGCGAGGACCCAGGCGACCGCGAGCTGAGCCAGGGACAGGCCGGCCTGGTCGGCGAGCGGCTTGAGGCGCTGCACCTTCTCGAGCACCTCGTCGCGCAGGAACCTGGCGATCATCTTGTCGCCGCCGTTGGCGTCCGTCGCGCGGGATCCCTCAGGCAGCGGCGCGCCGGGGAGGTACTTGCCGGTGAGCACGCCCTGGGCGATGGGCGACCACACGACCTGGCCGATCCCCTCCTGCTCGCAGAGGGGTACGACCTCGGCCTCGATGACGCGCCAGAGCATGGAGTACTGCGGCTGCGAGGACACGATGCGGTCGAAGCCCATCGACTCGGCGATCTCGAGGGCGGCCGCGATCTCGGAAGCCCTCCACTCGCTGACCCCGATGTAGTGGACCTTGCCGGCCCGGACCAGGTCGTCGAACGCCCTGAGCGTCTCCTCGAGCGGCGTCTCGTAGTCGAAGCGGTGCGCCTGGTAGAGGTCGACGTAGTCGGTCTGCAGCCGCCGGAGCGAGGCGTGACAGGACTCGAGGATGTGCTTGCGGGACAGCCCGCGGTCGTTCGGTCCGCTGCCCGTCGGCCAGTAGACCTTGGTGAAGAGCTCGTACGACTCGCGCGGCGTCCCGAGCAGCGCCTCGCCGAGGACCGTCTCGGCTCTCGTCCCGGCGTAGACGTCGGCGGTGTCGAACGTCGTGATGCCGACGTCGAGCGCCTCCCGCACGCAGGCGGTCGCCTGCTCGGCCTCCACCTGCGAGCCGTGCGTCAGCCAGTTGCCGTAGCTGATCTCCGAGACCTTCATGCCACTGCGCCCGAGGCGCCGGAACTCCATGCCCTGACCGTACGTCGGTCAGGTCTTGGCGGCTCGTCCGGGTGACACCCGGGCGGGCGGGAGGCGGAAGCGGCGGATCACGGTGGACCGCAGCAGCCCGTAGCCGATGTGCCGCCCGGTGCGCTCGCCCGGGGCCAGCTCGCGAGCCACCCCGCGGATCGCGACGGCGGTCACCACGAGGTCGACGGCCAGCACCAGCAGCCCCGAGAGCCAGAGCAGCAGCGCCAGGTCGAAGATCCGCAGGTTGCCCGTCGCGCTCGCGGTCACCTGTGCGACGACGAGGATCACCGCGAGCGGCAGCAGCAGGACCCCGACGTTGCGCCGGGAGTCGACCACGTCGCGCACCGCCGCCCGGACCGGTCCGGCGTCGCGGGGGGCCAGGTAGCGGTCCTCGCCGCGGGCCGCGCCCTCCTTGATCCGGGTACGGGAGGCGGCGGCTGCCTCGCGCTGCCGCTGCGCCGCTTCCTTGCGGGTCTGCGGGGGAGGGGCGACGGGGCCGGTGCGCCGGCCCTGGGCCTCACTGCGCTTGGGCGTCGGACGGCCCTTGCCGGTGGGGGTGGTCACAGGCGCGCCGCAGTCGTCACGTCCCCAGACTACCGACGGGCCAGGGGCCGTCGGGCCGTACCGCGGATCAGGGGAGCGCGAGCATCTGGTCGAGGGCGGCCTTGGCGTAGCGGGCCGTCTCGGGCTCCACGGTGATCTGGTTGACCACCCGCCCCTCGACGAGCGACTCGAGCGTCCACACCAGGTGCGGGAGGTCGATGCGGTTCATGGTCGAGCAGAAGCACACGGTCTTGTCGAGGAAGACGACGGTCTTGTCGGGGTGCGCCTTCGCGAGGCGCCGGACCAGGTTCAGCTCGGTGCCGATCGCCCAGGCACTGCCGGCCGGGGCGGCGTCGAGGGTCCTGATGATGAACTCCGTCGAGCCCACCAGGTCGGCCGCCTGGACCACCTCGTGCTTGCACTCGGGATGCACGAGGACGTTCACCCCCGGGACCCGCTCGCGCACGTCGCGCACGGAGTCGACCGTGAACCGCCCGTGGACCGAGCAGTGCCCCTTCCACAGGATCATCGTGGCCGCCTGCAGCTGGGCAGCCGTCAGGCCGCCTCCGGGCTTGTGCGGGTCGTAGACCACGCAGTCCTCGAGGGTCAGCCCCATCTCGAGGACGGCGGTGTTGCGCCCGAGGTGCTGGTCTGGCATGAACAGCACCTTCGTGCCGCGGGCGAGGGCCCAGTCGAGCGCGCGCTTGGCGTTGGACGACGTGCAGATGGTGCCGCCGTGGCGCCCGGTGAACCCCTTGATCGCGGCGCTGCAGTTCATGTAGCTCACCGGCACGGTGTCGTCCGCGACGCCGGCGGCGGTGAGGTCCTCCCAGCACCGCTCGACCTGCTCGAAGGTCGCCATGTCGGCCATCGAGCACCCGGCGGCGAGATCAGGCAGCAGCACCGCCTGGCCGGGCCCGGTGAGGATGTCGGCGGACTCGGCCATGAAGTGCACGCCGCAGAAGACGATGAACTCGGCCTCCGGGCGGGCGGCCGCCTGCTGGGCCAGCCGGAAGCTGTCACCCGTCACGTCGGCGAAGGCGATCACCTCGTCGCGCTGGTAGTGGTGGCCGAGGACGAAGACCCGGTCACCGAGCGCCGCCTTCGCGGCACGTGCGCGCTCGACGAGGGTGGGGTCGGAGGCCGCCGGGAGTTCGCCGGGACAGTCGACGCCGCGCTCGGAGTCGGGGTCGCGCTGCCGGCCGAGCAACAGCAGGGCGAGCGGGGTCGCCGTGACGCCGGGCATGAGGTCGAGCTCGGACGGCGGCGTCGAAGCGGGGGCCGTCGCGGAGGTTGGCGTCACGGAAGGGCTCCTCGTCCGGACGCCCCGGGATAGCGTCGCAAAGACGATAACACGGGAGCAGGCAGGCCCCTTCCCGGCAGGTCGTGCGAGGGTGACCGGGTGCGCGTGCTCATCGCTCCTGACGGCTTCGGCGGCACCCTGAGCCCGGCCGCGGCCGCGGAGGCCATGGCTGCCGGGTGGCGTGCCTGCACACCGGCCGACGTGCTCGACCTCGCACCCCTGTCCGACGGCGGCCCCGGCTTCGTCGACGTGCTGGCCGCCGCGCTGCCGGAGGCGCGCCGGCTCGAGGTGACCGTCCGCGACCCCCTCGGCCGCCCGGTCTCGGCCGACCTGCTGGTCGACGGCGTGACGGCCTACGTCGAGAGCGCGGCAGCGTGCGGCCTGCACCTGGTGACCCCGGCTGATCGCGATGTGGGCAGCAGCACGTCGTACGGGGTGGGGGAGCTCGTGCGGGCAGCCCTGGACGCGGGGGCGACCCGCATCGTCGTGGGACTCGGCGGGACCGCGACCAACGACGGCGGGGCCGGACTGCTCGTGGCGCTCGGCCTGGTCCTCCGGGACGCCGGAGGGCACGAGCTGGGGCCGGGTGGCGGTGCGCTGCGGGGGCTGGCCAGCCTCGACGGCAGCCTCGACCCCAGGCTCGCCGCGGTCGAGCTGGTGGCGGCCACGGACGTCGACAGCCCGCTGCTGGGCCTGCGCGGGGCCACGGCCGTGTTCGGTCCGCAGAAGGGGGCGACCCGGGAGGACGTCGCGCTGCTCGACGACGCCCTCGCCCGCTGGGCCGACGTCCTGGAGGAGCGCCAGGGCGTGAGCGTGCGGGACGCGCCTGGTGCCGGAGCGGGTGGCGGGACAGCGGCTGCCCTGCTCGCGCTGGGAGCGACCCGCACCTCGGGCCTCGCCCTCGTCGTGGAGGCGGTGAGGCTGGCCGAGCGGGTGGCGGCGGCCGATCTGGTCGTCTCGGGGGAGGGGACCTTCGACGGCTCCAGCCTCGCCGGCAAGGTGGTCGCCGGCGTGGCGAGGCTCGCCGGGGAGCAGGCGGTCCCGTGCCTGGTCGTCGCGGGGTCGGTCCGGGTCGGCCGTCGCGAGCTCGCTGCGGCAGGCATCGAGGCGGCCTACTCCCTCGAGGACGCCTGCGGCGTCGAGGAGGCGATGGCGCGCCCGGCCGAGGAGCTCGAGGCGTTGACCGGGCGGGTCGCCCGGCAGTGGTCCCCGCCAGGTCGTGCGACAGTGGAAGGGTCCGGCGCGCCTGTGCGTTGACACGGAGGACACCCATCCGGCCCACTCGACACCGAGTGCGCCGGCGAGCCCCACGGAGGCCCCATGACCGCCCCGGAGACCACCTCTCCCGAGACCGCTGCTCCCGAGTCCGCCGTCGGCGTCGTCCTGTCGGACCCGGCTGCCGCCAAGGTCAAGGCCCTGCTGTCGCAGGAGGGTCGTGACGACCTGGCACTGCGCGTCGCCGTGCAGCCCGGTGGCTGCTCGGGCCTGCGCTACCAGCTGTTCTTCGACGAGCGCTCGCTCGACGGCGACGCGGTCCAGTCCTACGGCGAGGACGGCAGCGTCAAGGTCGTCGTCGACCGCATGAGCGTGCCCTACCTCGCTGGCGCGACGATCGACTTCGTCGACACCATCGAGAAGCAGGGCTTCACGATCGACAACCCCAACGCCGGTGGCTCCTGCGCCTGCGGCGAGTCCTTCCACTGACCGAGCAGGACTGACCTTCGGCACCTGTCTCACGCTGCATCGACGGCGCCGGCCCCTCGGGGACCGGCGCCGTCGGCACGTCCGGCCTCCCCTAGGATCGGACCATGGCTGAGGCGTTCCTGGTAGGTGGAGTCCGTACCCCCGTCGGTCGCTACGGCGGCGCGCTGTCGTCGGTGCGGGCCGACGACCTGGCCGCGCTGGTCGTCGGCGAGGCGGTCCGCCGTGCCGGCGTCGACCCAGCCCTCGTCGACGAGGTGATCCTCGGTTGCGCCAACCAGGCAGGTGAGGACAACCGCAACGTCGCCCGCATGGCGTCGCTGCTGGCCGGGCTCCCGACGGGGGTGAGCGCCTACACCGTCAACCGGCTCTGCGCCTCAGGGCTGACCGCCATCGCCAGCGCCGCGCAGGCCATCAAGTCGGGCGAGGCCGAGATCGTCGTCGCGGGCGGGGTCGAGTCGATGACCCGGGCGCCGTGGGTGATGAGCAAGCCCGGCACGCCGTGGGCCAAGCCGGGCGAGATCCACGACACCGCCCTCGGGTGGCGCTTCGTGAACAGCCGCCACGACCCCGAGCACACGATCACCCTGGGCGAGACCGCCGAGCGGGTGGCCGAACTCGACGGCATCACCCGCGAGGACTCCGACGCCTACGGCCTGCAGAGCCAGGAGCGGGCGGCCAAGGCCATCGCCAACGGCGCGTTCGACGCCGAGCTGGTCCCCGTCGCCACTGCCAAGGGCGACGTCACGGCCGACGAGACCCCGCGGGCGACGACCATGGACAAGCTCGCTGCCCTCAAGCCGGCCTTCGTCAAGGACGGGGTCGTCACGGCCGGCACCTCCAGCCCGCTGTCGGACGGTGCGAGTGCCCTCGTCGTCGCGAGCGAGGGGGCCGTGGAACGTCTGGGCCTGACTCCTCGGGCTCGCGTCGTGACGAGCGCCGCTGCAGGCGTGGAGCCGCAGCTCATGGGCCTCGGCCCGGTCCCCGCCACGCAGAAGGCCCTGGCCCGAGCCGGCTGGGACGTCAGCCAGCTCGACGCCGTCGAGTTCAACGAGGCCTTCGCCGTCCAGGTCCTCGCCAGTGCCCGCCGGCTCGGCCTGGACCTCGAGACCACCAACGCCGACGGTGGCGCCATCGCCCTCGGGCACCCGCTGGGCTCCAGCGGAGCTCGCCTGCTGGTCACCCTGCTCGGGCGCCTGGAGCGGGAGCAGGGCCAGCGGGGCCTGGCCACCATGTGCGTGGGCGTCGGCCAGGGCGCCAGCATGCTGGTCGAGCGGGTTTAGCCGGGTCGCAGGCCCGGCGGCCGTCCTAGCTGCCGTAGTCGCCGTAGCCGTCGAGGCCGGAGGCGGTCAGGGCGTCGATGTCGACGCGCCTCGGGGCCCGCGCCGCGGGGAGCCGGACGACCGGCGCCGCCCCGCCCAGGACGCCCGTGACCTCTCGGCAGTCCTGCAAGAGGTCGATGATCGACGAGGGCTCGACGTCAGCGGGAACAGGTGTCGATGTGGTCATGCACCGACCGTGGGCCAGGCACTGCCGCGACGCAAGGCCTACGGATCGGTAACGTGCGCGCGCCGGAACAGGGCCGCCCGCGCGCACCGGTAGTTTCGCCGGATGCGCATCGCCGTCGCCGGGTCCATCGCGACCGACCACCTCTTCACCTTCCAGGGCCGGTTCTCCGAGTCCCTTCTCGCCGACCAGCTCAGCCACGTCTCGCTGTCCTTCCTGGCCAGCGACCTGCAGGTCCGTCGCGGCGGGACGGGGGCCAACATCGCCTTCGGCATGGGGGTGCTCGGTGCCCGCCCGCTCCTCGTCGGAGCGGTCGGCAAGGACTCGGCCGACTACCTGACGTGGCTCCAGGACCACGCGGTCGACACGAGCCACGTGCGGGTCAGCGCCGACCAGGCGTCTGCCCGGTTCACCTGCACCACCGACCTGGACCACGCTCAGATCGCCACCTTCTACCCCGGTGCCATGTCCGAGGCGGCGCACATCGACATCGCTGACGTCGGTGAGGTCGACCTGGTCGTCATCGCACCGGACGACCCGGGGGCGATGCTGCGCCACTCCGCGAGCTGCCGCGACCGTGGTGTCCCGTTCGCCGCGGACCCGTCGCAGCAGCTCGCGTTCCTCGACGGCGAGGCGATCCGAGCCCTCGTCGACGGCGCGACCTACCTGCTCCACAACGCCTACGAGGCGCAGCTGGTGCGCGACAAGACCGGGTGGAGCGCCGACGAGGTGCTCGACCGGGTCGGTACCCGGATCACGACCTCGGGCGCCGACGGCCTGCTGGTCGAGCGCACGGGGGAGGAGCCGATCCGCGTGGCTGCCGCTCGGGCGTCCGAGCTCACCGACCCGACCGGCGTCGGTGACGGGTTCCGGGCCGGGTTCCTCACGGCGACCGGGTGGGGGCTCTCGCTGGAGCGGGCGGCGCAGGTGGGAGCCGTGCTGGCGACCTTCGTCCTCGAGACCGTCGGCACCCAGGAGTACGCCTTCACGGCGGCCGGCTTCTCCAGCCGTCTGGCGCAGGCCTACGGCGACGACGCTGCTGCGGAGGTCGCGCCGCACATGCCCTGACGGGCCCTAGCTCGCACGACGCACGCGGTAGGCCGTCCCTGCGGGCGCGGGCGTCGCTCCCACGTACTCCTGGCCCTTCAGACGGCACCAGGCCGGGATGTCGAGCCGGGCGGCGGCGTCGTCGCTGAGCACGTCGATCACGGTGCCGACCCGCACGGTCGGGAGTGCCCGCGCCAGCTCGATCACCGGGACGGGGCAGGGCCGGCCGAGGCAGTCGAGGACACGTACGACGTCCCGCTCGTCGGTCACAGGTCGTCCGCCCCAGCGTCCCGTCGAAGTCCGGCCACGACCCCGGGCAGGACCGACAGGAAGCGGTCCACGTCCTGCTCGGTCGTCTCGCGCGACAGCGACACCCGGATGTTGCCGGAGGTCAGCGCTCCCATCGCCGCCAGGACGTGGCTGGGCTCCAGCGTCGACGCCGTGCAGCTCGAGCCGCTGCTGACCGCGAACCCCTCGCGGTCGAGGGCCGACAGCAGGGACTCGCCGTCGAGGTAGAGGCAGGAGAACGTCATCAGGTGGGGGAGGCGGTCGGCCGGGTCGCCCACCACCTCGACGTCCGGCACGGTCCTCGGGATCTGCTCGCGCAAGCGGTCCACCAGGCGTCGCAGTCGGGCCTGCTCCGCGTCGGCCTCGGTGAGCGCGCTCTCGAGGGCCACGGCTGCGGACAGGACCAGGGGGAGGGAGGGAGCGCCGGGAACGCGACCGCCCTCGCGCTCGTCGGGCGGCAGGGGGGAGCGCCAGCGGGTGCCCGTGCGGACGACCAGCACGCCCACGCCGGTCGGGCCGCCCCACTTGCGGGCGCTGGCCGTGAGCAGGGACCAGCCTGCGGGGACGCTGACCCTGCCCACCGACTGGGCGGCGTCGACGAGGAGCGGGACCCGCGCCTCGTGGCAGGCGGCGGCGACGGCCGCGACCGGCTGGACCGTGCCGACCTCGTGGCTGGCGCTGATCAGGCAGGCGAGAGCGGTGTCGGGTCGCAGCGCCGCCCCGAACGCGGGGGCGTCGACCCGGCCGACCGCGTCGACGGCGACGGTGCTCACGTCGGCGGCCGCGTGCTCCGTGGCCGACAGGACGCACGAGTGCTCGACGGCGGACTGGACGACGTGCCCGCCGACGGCGGCCCGGCCGGCGAGCGTGCCCAGCACGGCGAGGTGCGCCGCGAGCGTGCCGGACGGGGTGAACGAGACCTCGTCGGGCCGGACGGCGAGCGACGCTGCGACCGACTCACGCGCCCCGTCGAGCAGGAGGCGGGCCCGGCGCGCCGCTCCGTAGAGGCGGGAGGGGTCCGCCCACCCGTCGTCCAGCGCGGCGAGCAGGGCCTGCCTGCCGGCTGCTGACAGGGGGAGCCCGGCAGCGGCGTCGAAGTAGCCGCTCATGGGCTGAAAGTAGTCCCGACGGGCGGCGCCCTCCCTCCCGGTTCCGGCACGCGAGCCCCGGCAGGAGCGCCCGGACCCGCTGGGATACGCTCGGCCCCGCAGGATCCAGGGCCCTCGCAGCGTGCTCGTCTCGACGCCGCGGCCGGCTCTGGGGCCCGCCTCCCGTCCGCTGTCAGGAAGGCTCGAGAGGTTGAGCGTGTCCCCCTCCCCGGTTGCACCGCGCCGGTTCCGCACGAGCGCGCGGCTTGCCGCCGTGCTCGTCCCGGCCGCTCTGGTCACATCCGGGTGCAATGCGCGGGACCTGTACGAGAACGGGCTGTCGCTGGGCTTCCCGGACCCCGTGACCGAAGAGGCCGTGGAGATCTACGAGCTGTGGCTCGGGTCCGTGGCTGCTGCCACCGTGGTGGGCCTGGCCGTGTCGGCCATGATCATCTACGCGATGGTCCGCTACCGGAAGACCGGCGACCAGCTGCCGCGCCAGGTGCGCTACAACCTGCCGATCGAGGTCCTCTACACCGCGATCCCGTTCGTCATCATCGCCGTGCTCTTCTACTACACGACGGTCACGCAGAACTTCGTCAACGAAGAGGACGAGGGCGGGGCCGACGTCACCATCGGCGTGGTCGGGTTCCAGTGGAACTGGACCTTCCGCCACGAGGAGCAGGGCGTCCAGGTCACCGGGGAGCCCGGTCAGCCGGCCCAGCTGGTGCTGCCCGTCGGTCAGCGGGTCCGCTTCGTCGAGACCTCCCCCGACGTCATCCACTCCTTCTGGGTGCCGAAGTTCCTGTTCAAGCGCGACGTCGTCCCGGGGCGCGAGAACGTCTTCGAGATCACGATCACCAAGGAGGGGGAGTACATCGGGCGCTGCGCCGAGCTTTGCGGCGAGAAGCACTCCGCCATGAACTTCTCCGTCAAGGCCGTCTCCGCGGACGCCTACCAGGACTACGTCGCCGGCCTCGGGCGCAACCCGGACAACCGGATCATCGGACCGGCTGCTGGAGCCGTCCGCAACGCTGAAGAAGCCGCAGAGCAGATCGCTGGGAGACCCGAATGACCCTGCTCGCTGATGCCCGCGTCCCGGTGCACGTGCGCCGTCCGCGCGCTGCCCCCGGGTCGAAGTTCACCAAGGTCCTGACCACGACGGACCACAAGACCATCGGGCTGCTCTACCTGTGCACCTCGTTCGCCTTCTTCCTGGCGGCCGGGGCGATGGCCATGGTCATCCGGGCCGAGCTCGCCCGGCCCGGTCTGGACCTCGTCAGCCCGGAGCAGTACAACCAGCTGTTCACGATCCACGGCACGATCATGATGTTCCTGTTCGCCCCGCCTGCCGCCTACGGCTTCGCGAACTTCATCATGCCGCTGCAGATCGGCGCGCCGGACATGAGCTTCCCGCGCCTGAACGCCTTCTCGTACTGGCTCTACCTGTTCGGCGGGCTGACGGTCGTGGCCGGCTTCCTCGCGCCGGAGGGTGCTGCGTCGTTCGGCTGGTACGCCTACGCGCCGCTCAACGACGTCATCAGGTCCCCGACCCTGGGGTCGGACCTGTGGATCATCGGTCTCGCCACCTCGGGCCTCGGCACGATCCTGGGTGCGGTCAACTTCATCACCACGATCATCACGCTGCGCGCCCCGGGCATGACGATGTTCCGGATGCCGATCTTCACCTGGAACATCCTGGTGACCTCGATCCTCGTGCTGCTGGCCTTCCCGGTGATCACCGCGGCGTTCTTCGCGCTGCTGGCTGACCGGCACCTCGGCGCCCAGATCTACAACGCCGACAACGGCGGCGCGATCCTGTGGCAGCACCTGTTCTGGTTCTTCGGCCATCCCGAGGTCTACATCATCGCGCTGCCGTTCTTCGGGATCATCACCGAGATCATCCCGGTGTTCAGCCGCAAGCCGGTGTTCGGCTACAAGGGGCTCGTGTTCGCGACCATCGCGATCGGTGCGCTCTCGCTCACCGTCTGGGCGCACCACATGTTCGCCACCGGCGCCGTGCTGCTCCCGTTCTTCGCCTTCCTGAGCTTCCTGATCGCTGTGCCCACCGGAGTGAAGTTCTTCAACTGGATCGGCACGATGTGGCGCGGGCAGATCACCTTCGAGACGCCCATGCTGTTCTGCCTGGGCTTCCTCGTGACCTTCCTGCTCGGAGGGCTCACCGGTGTCCTGCTGGCCAGCCCCCCGATCGACTTCCACGTCCACGACACCTACTTCGTGGTCGCGCACTTCCACTACGTCGTGTTCGGGACCGCGGTGTTCGCCTTCTTCGGCGGCGTCTACTACTGGTTCCCGAAGTTCACCGGCCGCATGATGAACGACCGGCTCGGCAAGGTGCACTTCTTCACGCTGTTCCTCGGCTTCCACCTGACCTTCCTCGTCCAGCACTGGCTGGGGGCGGAGGGCATGCCGCGCCGCTACGTCGACTACCTGCCGAGCGACGGCTTCACGACGCTCAACATGGTGTCGTCGGTGGGTGCGTTCGTCCTGGGAGCGTCGACCCTGCCGTTCATCTACAACGTCATCGTGAGCTTCCGGCGCGGGGAGAAGGCGGTCGGCGACGACCCCTGGGGCTTCGGCAACTCCCTCGAGTGGGCGACGTCCTGCCCGCCCCCGCGGCACAACTTCGTCACCATGCCGCGCATCCGCTCGGAGCGGCCGGCCTTCGACCTGCACTATCCGCAGGTCGCTGGCAAGGCCGACTTCCACGCCTCACCGGAAGCCGAGGTCACCCGATGAAGGTCGAGGGCTACCTGTTCGGGTTCATCGGGGCCTTCCTGGTCCCTGCCACGATCGTCTACTGGTACTTCTCCAGGGACCCGACCGGGACGGCCTGCCTGGTCATGTCGATCGGCCTGGCCGCGATGGTGGCGTTCTACCTGCTCTTCACGGCCAAGCGCATGGACGCCCGTCCCGAGGACCGGCCCGACGCTGAAATCAGCGAGGGTTCCGGCGAGGTCGGCTTCTTCTCGCCGCACTCCTGGTGGCCCATCGCCATGGGCGCGTCGTTCGCCATCACCATGATCGGGACCGTCATCGGGCCGTTCCTGGTCATGATCGGCGGCATGATGCTGCTCGTCAGCACCTTCGGTCTGCTGTTCGAGTACTACGTCGGCATCAACCGCAGCCAGGGGCACACGGTCGGTGAGCTGGCCGCCATGGGCGAGCGTCCGACCAGCATCCGCAAGTTCCTGGGGGAGTAGTCCTCGGCCGCGGGAGGGCCGCGGCGGGGCGTTGAACGCCCACGAGGTGCGGTCGGCCTACGACCGCCAGGTCCGCAGGAGAATCTGCCCCGACCAGCCGGGGGAGCGGGTCGAACGAGGGCCGTCGGTCGTCCGGGTGCTGGGCGATGACGGCTGGCGGGCAGTTCTCTGGAGTGATCTGGACGATGCCACCGCCGACCAGGTGATCACCGAGCAGCTCGACCGGTTCTCAGGTCTGGGCGCGTGGGAGTGGAAGCTCCACTCCTACGACCAGCCGCGGGACCTGCCCCAGCGCCTGGCGGCGGCCGGCCTGGCCGCCGGGCAGCCCGAGACGTTGATGGTGGCCGAGCTCGACGCTCTGGCGCCGGGCGCCCGTGCCGCCGACGGCGTCCTGCTCGTCCCGGTCGTCGACGACGGCGGCGTGGACGCCCTGGTCGGCCTGCACGACGAGGTCTTCGGCGGAGACCACTCGGCCGTCGGGCGGGCCCTCCTGGCCCAGCTGCGTGCCACTCCACCGACAGCGGCCGCCGTGCTGGCGGTCGCGGACGGGGTGCCGGTCTCAGGAGGGCGGGTCGAGCTGGCCCGGGGGACGGACTTCGCGAGCATCTGGGGTGGTGGCACGTTGCCGGCGTGGCGGGGCCGGGGACTGTTCCGCGCGGTGGTCGCGTCTCGGGCAGCTCTGGCCGCCGCGGAAGGGTTCCGCTTCCTGCAGGTGGATGCCACGGCTGCCAGCCGGCCCATCCTGGCGCGGATGGGCTTCGTGGAGCTGGCGACGACCACCCCCTACGTCCATCCGGGCGGCTGACGCGCCGCCCGGCGCTGGGGTTGAGGGCAGCCACGCGTCGGGCCAGGGCGTCCCCGCGCACCTGGGTCGGATCGCCCTCGTCTGCCGCAGACAGGGACGTGTGCCGGGTCATCCGGGTCATCCGTGTGGGGGAGCCGGTCCCGACGGAGACGCTCGACGTCCCACGTCAGAGGCCCCGCACCCCTTGCGGGGAGCGGGGCCTCTGATGGTCCTACAGGTCAGACCTTGCGGCTGCCGGTCTGCTCGAGGGCCGGCGCGTCGCTCTCGACCGGCACCTTCTCGCGCTTGCGACGGGAGCTGAAGAAGCCGTCGCGGTCCGGCGCCTGGGCGAGCTGGGGCTGCTCGTAGCCAGGCCCGACGGGGGCTGGGGTCTCGGGCCCGGCGTCGAGCGGCTCGGCCTCCACACCGGTCATGCCGACCTGGTAGACCTCGGGCAGCGGCACGGTCTCCTCGACGAACTCCCCGTTGGGCAGGCGCCGGATCGTGCCCGTCTCGATGCCGTGGTGGATGAGCTCCTGGTCGCTGCGCTGCAAGGACAGGCAGGCCCGCTTGGTGAGGAAGTAGACGACCGGCGGGAGGACGAACAGCCCGATCCTGAGCACCCAGGTCATGGTGTTGATGCTCAGGTGGAAGACCGACGCGATGACGTCGTTGCCACCAGCGATCATCAGGACGACGTAGAAGGTGATCGTCATGGCACCGATCGCGGTGCGCACCGGCTTGTCCCGTGGGCGGTCCAGCAGGTTGTGGTAGCCCTTGTCCTTGCTGATCCTGGCCTCGATCCACGGGTAGAGCCCGAGGAGCGTGAACAGGACGCCGGGCAGGACCACCGTCGGGATGAGCACGCTCAGCGGCACCGTGTAGCCGAAGCCGCTGATCTCCCAGGGCGGCATGAGCCGGGTGGAGCCGTCCAGGAACCCGACGTACCAGTCCGGCTGGGAGCCCGCCGACACCTGCGAGGGGTTGTACGGCCCGTACAGCCACACGGGGTTGATCTGGGCGAGCCCGCCGAGCGCAGCCAGCACGGCGAACACCAGGAAGAAGAAGCCGCCTGCCTTCGCGGCGTAGCCGGGGAAGAGCCGGGAGCCGACCACGTTGTGCTCGGTGCGTCCGGGACCGGCGAACTGGGTGTGCTTCTGGTACCAGACCATCAGCATGTGGAAGGTGATCAGGCCCAGGATCAGCAGCGGCACGACGAAGATGTGCAGCGCGTAGAGGCGGTCGAGGATCGCGGTGCCGGGGTACTCGCCGCCGAAGACCAGGAAGGCCGCCCAGGAGCCGATGACCGGGATCGAGAGCGCGATGCCGTTCGCGATGCGGGCGCCGGTGCCGGAGAGCAGGTCGTCCGGCAGCGAGTATCCGGCGAAGCCCTCCACGATGCCCATGACCAGCAGGAGCGTGCCGATGACCCAGTTGAGCTCACGGGGCTTGCGGAAGGCGCCGGTGAAGAACACGCGGGCCAGGTGGACGACGATCGCCGCCATGAACAGCAGCGCCGCCCAGTGGTGGATCTGACGCATGATCAGACCGCCACGCACGTCGAAGCTGATGTTGAGCGTCGACTCGTAGGCCTGCGACATCGTCACGCCCTTGAGCGGGATGTAACTGCCGTCGTAGACCACCTCGGTGAGCGAGGGGGTGTAGAAGAACGACAGGTAGGTGCCCGTCAGCAGCAGGATGATGAACGAGTACAGCGCGATCTCGCCCAGCATGAACGACCAGTGGTCCGGGAACACCTTGTTCAGGCTCTTGCGGATGTAGCCGGCACCGCCGAGCCGGTCGTCGAACCAGCCGGCCGTGGTGTCAGCGCCCTTCTCGAGAACACTCATCAGCCACGCTCCCAGTAGCTCGGGCCGACCGGCTCGGAGAAGTCGCCCTCGGCAATGAAGTATCCCTCGTCATCGACCGAGATCGCCAGTTGAGGCAGGGGCCGGGCGGCCGGGCCGAAGATGACCTTGGCGCCCTGGTCTGCCTTGAACGTCGACTGGTGGCAGGGGCAGAACAGGTTGTGCGTCTGCTGCTCGTAGAGCTTGACCGGGCATCCCAGGTGCGTGCAGATGCTCGAGTAGACGACGTGCCCCTGGTAGGCCCACTCCTGCTTGTCGCCCGCGAGCTGCAGTTCCTCGGGGCGCATGCGGATGAGCAGAGCGGGGGAGTCCGCGCGCAGCGTGCCCTCCTCGACGTCGGGGAAGACGCTCTCGACGCCGCCGACCTGGATGTCACCGAGCTTGACCGGCGTGCCGTTCTGCCGGATCAGCCGAGCGCCCTTCTCCCAGCCGGTGGTCGCCAGCTCGCGCTCCTTGTTCTGGAAGCGGCCGAGGAACCCGACGAACGGCAGGGGGAGCAGGGCGAGCGAACCGGCCCCCAGCAGGAGGCTGTTGCGCAGGAGCTTGCGCCGCGGGAGACCGGTGTCCGCCAGGCCCTGCTTGAGCGCCTTGGACGTCGCGGCCCGCTCCTCGGCTGACGAGCCGAAGTCGTGCCGGTCCTGGACGGCCTCCTCGTCGACCATCAGGAGCTTGGCCCAGAGCACGGCGCCGGCACCGATGCCCCCGAGGGCCAGGGCCATGAAGGTCCCCAGCAGCGGCGTGAACCAGGTGTTCCAGGGCTTGCCGAACTCCTGCTCGACGGCGAAGAAGGTGACGACGAAGCCGATGACGCCGAGCAGGGCGAGCAGGAACAGCGAGGCGACCTTGCGCTCGGCGGCCTTGGCGTCGCGGTCACTCAGCATCGCGTGCCGGTCCAGGCCTACCGGCTCCGGCGCCATGGCAGCGTGGATCTGCTTGTGCCCGCGGCCGTGAGCCGCGAGGTCGCCGGCGCTGTCGCCGTTCTGGAAGCTGCTCTCCGGGACGTCGGACGTGCGCGAGTCACCGGGCCCGCTGGCCTGATCGGTCGGCCGCGGTGACGACAGGCGGTCGCGGATCGAGCCGGGTTCGGGCTGGTGCGGGGGCGTGGTCACGCGCGTGCTCCGATCCACAGGGTGAGCGCGACGAGGGCCACGACACCGACGACCCAGGCGACCAGGCCCTCCGTCAGCGGGCCGTAACGCCCGAGCCCGGCGCCGCCGACGTCCTCGGCCTCGGTGATGTAGCGGACGTAGCGGGTGATCGCCTTCTTCTCCTCGACCGTGAGCTGGTTGTCGCCGTAGCGGGGCATCGACTCGGGCCCGGACTGCATGGCGGTGTAGATCACCCGCGCGCTGGCCTGCTCGAGCTCGGGGGCGTACTTGCCGTAGGTGAGCGCACCGCCGGAACCAGCGAAGTTGTGGCAGCTGGCGCAGTTCGTGCGGAACAGGGCCCCGCCCAGCTGCAGGTCGCCGTCGGTGAGGCTGCCGGACGGCAGGCTCGGTCCTCCGCCGTTGCTGTCGATGTAGGCGGCGAGGGCGTCGATCTGCTCGGTGGTGTAGCGGACGTCCTTGCGCGGCGCCTGCTGCACGCCGGCGGCGAGGGGCATGCGCCCGCTCTCGACCTGGAAGATCACCGACGAGGCCCCTACCCCGATCAGCGACGGGCCTCCGGCGCCACCGGCCAGGTTGAGGCCGTGGCAGGTGGAGCAGCCGGACAGGAACAGGTCGCGACCCTCCTGCACCTTCATGGACTGGTTGGCCGGCTCCGACTCCTGGGCCGAGCTCGGCGCGGCGACGGCCGTGTAGAGGGACCCCACGGCCACGAGCGCCAGCATGATGACCGCGATCCCGCTGAGGCGGGATCGGCGTCGGGACCGGCCTCTGGTGCTCACCTTGTTCACGACCTGCCCGTTCACTTGAGGATGTAGATCGCGGCGAACAGCCCGATCCACACGACGTCGACGAAGTGCCAGTAGTAGGAGGTGACGATCGAGCTCGTCGCCTTCTCGGGGGTGAAGCGGCCGACGGTGGAGCGCAGCAGCACGACGACGAAGGCCACGAGACCTCCAGCCACGTGCAGCCCGTGGAAGCCGGTCGTGAGATAGAAGACCGAGCCGTACGGGGAGGACGCGATCGTGAGCCCGTCGCTCACCAGGTGGCGGTACTCGTTGAGCTGGCCGAGGACGAAGACCGTGCCCATGAGCAGGGTCAGGACGTACCACCGGCGCAGCGCGAAGACGTCGCCCCGCTCTGCCGCGAAGACACCCAGCTGGCACGTCACCGACGACGCCACGAGGATCACGGTGAAGACCAGGGCGTACGGCACGTTGAGCTCAGCTGTCTTCTCGTCCCACACCGCCTGGCCCTGCACGGATCGGATCGTGAAGTACATCGCGAACAGGGCCGCGAAGAACATGAGCTCGGACGACAACCAGACGATGGTCCCGACGCCGACCATGTTCGGTCGCGTCAAGGAGCCGTGTCCTGGCAGCTTCTCGAGGGCGGGAGCGGCAGTCACGTGGACCATGATGGCAGGCCGGGACAGCTCTCACCACGCGGGGTCGTCCGCCGCGCCGGAGGACCGTGACGGGCCTACCCTCGTGGGGTGAGGATCTCGGCGACGACCGTGCTGGCGCACGGCGAGGGGCTGCCCGAGTTCGGGGCCCTTTCGCTGTTCACCCAGAGCCGACCGGCACTGCTGCCGCTCCTGCTGGTGCTCGTGCCCGGCGCCCTCTACGCCTACGGCGTCTCCCGGCTGCGCACGCGCGGCGATGCCTGGCCCGTCGGGCGCACGCTGTGCTTCCTCGTCGGCGGGCTCGGCACCATCGCCGTCGCGACGATGTCCGGCCTCGCGGCGTACGACACGAGCCTGTTCGGGGCCCACATGGTCCAGCACATGCTCCTGTCGATGGTGGCCACCGTCTTCCTCGCCCTCGGAGCGCCCGTCACGCTCGCGCTCCGGACGCTGCCGAGCCGGCCCCGGGCTGTGCTGATGTCGGTCCTGCACTCGCGCGTGGCCAAGGTGGCCAGCTTCCCCCTGATCGCCTGGGTGCTGTTCGTGGCGAGCCCCTTCGCCCTCTACTTCTCCGGCTGGTACGAGGCGACGCTGACCTCGCCGCTGCTGCACGAGCTGCTGCACCTGCACTTCCTGGCCGTGGGGGCGCTGTTCTTCTGGCCGCTGCTCGGCATCGACCCCGTTCCCGGCCGGTCCAGCCACCCGTTCCGGATGCTGCTGGTCGCCGCCACCCTGCCCTTCCACGCCTTCCTGGGCGTCGCCATCATGAGCGTCGAGCCGGACGGGCGCGGCCTGCTGGCGGCCGACCACTACCTGCCGCTGCACGGGCTCGAGGAGTCGGTCTTCCAGCAGCAGCTCGGTGGAGGCCTGCTGTGGTCCTCCGGCGACCTGGTCGGGCTGCTGTTCCTCGGCGTGCTCCTCACGCAGTGGATGCGAGCGAGCGAGCGGGAGGCGCGGCGGGAGGACCGCCGGCTCGACCGGCTCGACGCTGACTCGGACCCGGCGCAGGTGTGATCCCGAGCAGTGGGCGGCTCCGGGCCTCAGGCGGGACCTCGGGCCGGTGAGGCCGCCCTGGAGCAAGCGCAAGGGCGAGGCCGTGCCCGCCGAGCTCGACCCGGACGACCCGTCCTTCGAGGTCCTCGTCCGGGCCCTCGACCCGGCTGAGGCCGACTCGGCCGTGCTGCGCCGCAGCGGTCTCGACCTGACCAGGCCCGTCGTCGTCCGCCACCGCCTGGTGGGGCTGCCCGACCCGGCCGCCGTCGACCAAGCGGCGCTGGTCCTCGGGCAGACCGGCTACGCGGTGCGACCGGGGGAGGGACGCGCGCTCGCCGTCCTGGCCGTCCGCACCCAGCTGCTGAGCGCCCTGTCCCTGAGCCAGGAGCGCTCCCGGATGGCCGGGCTGGCTCAGCGGCTGGGCGGCGACGTGGACGGCTGGGACGCCGTCGGCCCAGTGCTGGAGCACCCGGCCACCGGATCTGCGCCCCTGTGACCTGGGCCGACGCGTCCCGCGCACCGCGCCCGGGCGCCTTGACCGCCCCTGGTCCGGGTGCCTAGGGTCGCTGTGATCCTGGCCACACAGGCCAGGCCATGCGAGGAGTGCGCGTTGGCATCGGGCAGCCGTCTGACCGGCACGACCATGAAGCCCGTCCAGAAGGCCCGCGCCTCAGGCAGTGCGGCCTGCACGGTCTGCGGCTCACGCCTGTCGGCCTACAACGCTGGCCCCGACTGCTACACCCACACGGTGGCTGAGCCCTGGAAGGGACCGGGCCAGCTGCCCCGGTAGCCCCGGCGGCGGTCCTGCGGCCGTAGCATCCCTGCGCATGAGCCATCCCCCTGCCGCGTCCGAGGGCTCCACACACCTCGTCGCGCTCTACAGCGACGACGCGGCCGTCCGCGACCAGGTCCGGCAAGCCCTCGGCCGGCGACCGGCTGCCGACCTCGGCCGGATCGAGTGGGCGGAGTGCGCCACGGGCAAGGAGGTCCTGCGCCTGCTGGACGCCGGTGGCGTGGACCTCTGCATCCTCGACGGCGAGGCCTGGCCGACCGGCGGTCTCGGGCTCGCCAAGCAGATGAAGGACGAGCTCCCGGACTGCCCCCCGACCCTGGTGATGATCGCCCGCAAGGCCGACTCGTGGCTCGCGACCTGGTCGCAGGCTGACGGCGTCGTGGCGCACCCCATCGACGCGCCCGAGCTCATGACGGTCGCCTCTGACCTGCTGCGACGCCGCGCGGCCGGCCAGCCGGTGCGGCGCGCCCTCCACTGAACGCCCCCGTGGGCACCTCGTGGCCGATCGTCCTGAGCGCCTTGCTGCGCGGCGACGACCTGACGAGCGCCGACACCGCGTGGGTGATGGGCGAGGTCATGGCCGGCGACGCCACGTCGGCTCAGATCGCCGGCTTCGCCGTGGCGCTGCGCGCCAAGGGCGAGACCCCCGCCGAGGTGGCTGGTCTGGTCGAGGTGATGCTCTCCGAGGCGGCACCGGTCGCGGTCACGGCCCGGGTGGTCGACACCTGCGGGACCGGCGGCGACCGCTCGAACACCGTCAACCTGTCGACGATGGCCGCCCTGGTCGTCGCCGGCGCCGGGGTGCCGGTCGTCAAGCACGGCAACCGCGCCGCCTCCTCGGCCTGTGGCTCGGCCGACCTGCTCGAGGCCCTCGGCGTCGCGGTCGACCTGCCCCCCGCGGCCATCGGGCCGTGCCTGGAGCGGGCCGGGATCGCGTTCTGCTTCGCGCCCGTGTTCCACCCCGGCATGCGGCACGCTGCCGTCCCCCGTCGTGACCTCGGCGTCCCCACGGTCTTCAACATCCTCGGACCGCTGACGAACCCGGCCCGGCCGGCGGCTCAGGCCGTCGGCGTGTCCGACGTCCGGCTGGCCCCTGTCGTGGCCGGCGTGCTCGCCGCTCGCGGGGCCGACGCCCTGGTCTTCCGAGGCCACGACGGCCTCGACGAGCTCACCACCACCGGGCCGTCCACGGTCTGGGTGGTGGCCGACTCGCAGGTGCAGGAGGAGGTCTTCGACCCCGCCGATCTCGGCGTGCCGACGGCCGTGCTCGAGGACCTGCGGGGCGGGGACGCGGCGTTCAACGCCTCCGTGGCACGGGAGCTGTTCGCCGGCGGGACGGGGGCGGTCCGCGATGCCGTGCTGCTCAACGCGGCCGCCGCGCTGGCCGCGCACGCCGGCACGCGCGAGCCCCTGGTCGACCGGCTCCGGGCCGGTTGGGGGCAGGCGGCTCAGGCGCTGGACGCGGGAGGGGCTGCGGACGTGCTGCAGCGCTGGATCGCGGCGTCCAGCGAGCTCAGGGCCTGAACCGGGAGCAGGTCGGGTTCACGGTTCCAGCCCGAGGCTGAACGTCGCCTCGAGGTCGTGCTTGCTGTAGGCCTGGAAGGCGATCAGTGTCTGGGTGGAACGGATGCCCTCCACCTTGTTGACCCGGCCGGCGATCACGTCGTGCAGCTCCTCGTGCCGTCGGACGCGCACCAGCGCCACCAGGTCGACGTCACCCGCGACCGAGTAGACCTCACTGACCCCCTCGAGACCGGCGAGCCGTTCCGCGACCTCGGGGATCTGGTCGACGACGGCGTGGACCATGACGATGGCGGTGATCACGCGGGAAGGTTATCGGTCCGGAAGCCGATCGGGCCGCCACCACCGCGCTCTGCTTCAGCCGAAGGACCGCGCCGGCCTCGCCACGGGCCGGAGCCCGCGGGAGTCGTCGAAGGGCGAGGCGCTGCCTCGAGCCTGCTGCGCTGCGTCGAGCAGCTGACGACGACCGCCGGCGCCGAAGGCGGGGGACGACCAGGTCCCGTCGAGCCGGACCAGCCGGGTGCCTGGCAGCTCCAGCCAGCGCAGCACGCACTCGACCTCCTCGGCCGTCGCGCACGGGAGGGGCCCCGGGCCGGGCAGGACGGTCTCGGCCGTCGCGAGCAGCGCATCGACGTAGGGCGCGGGGTGGGCTCCGCGCGGGATGGTGCCCGCTGCCACCAGTCGGCCCGAGCGCACGACCGAGACCTCCCATCCCAGGTCGGGGGTGGGGCGCGCGGCCACGAGCTCCGGCACCGAGGTCAGCGACGACAGGCGCTGGAGGCGCGCCACGGCGCGCACGAAGGCGGTCAAGCGGTCGCGGTGCGCGGCGGCGTCTTCGAACCGTTCATCGGCAGCCAGGGCGGCGATCCGCGACGTGAGGGCGCTGACCACGGCGGACGGGTCCTGTGTCACCGCGTCGCGGTAGGCGAGCGCGTGCGCGGCGTAGGCCTCGACCGACTCGCCCTCCTCGGCGCCCAGGCAGGGCGCGCCACAGCGTCGCAGCTCAGCGAGCACGCAGGCCCCGCTGGGCCGGCGCGGGGACAGGCGCTTGGTGCACTGCCTCAGCGGCAGCGCCTCGTGGACCGCAGCGATCACCAGGTCGGCCGTGCGGGCGCTGGGGAAGGGCCCCAGGTAGAGGGCCCCGTCGTCGAGCACCGCCCGCACCGCGGACAGGCGGGGGAACGCCTCGACGGTGAGCTTCACCCACAGCGCCTTGTCGGGGCGCTTGGACCGGCGGTTGTAGCGGGGGCTGTGCTCGGCGATGAGCCTGAGCTCGCGGACCTCGGCCTCGAGGGGAGTGCTGCACACGACGGGGTCGACCTGCTCGGCCAGGCCCACCATCTCGGCCATGCGGGTGCGCTGCTCGCTGGCCGTGAAGTACTGCCGGACGCGTCCCCTCAGGTTCGTGCTCTTGCCGACGTAGAGGACGCGGCCGGTGCGGTCCCGGAACAGGTAGACGCCAGGCAGTGCCGGCAGCCCGTCGGCGAGGTGGCGCTTGCGGCGCTGCTGTGGGCTCACCTGTGCGGAGAACGTGCGGAGCTCGTCGAGGCTGTGCACGCCGAGACCGCCGAGCCGGGCGATCAGCCCGTGGAGGACGTCGACCGTCGCCCGGGCGTCGGCCAGGGCCCTGTGGGTGGGGGTCGTGGTCGCTCGGAACAGCCGCGCGAGCGTGGACAGCTTGCAGTTGGGCGCCTCGTCGCGCGTGAGCACCCGCCGGGCGAGACGCGCGGTGTCGACCGTGTCAGGTGAGGGCCACGCCAGGCCGAGGCGCTCGCACCCGGCCTTCAGGAACCCGAGGTCGAAGGGGGCGTTGTGGGCGACGAGGACCGCCCCGCGGCTGAACTCGAGAAAGGCCGGGAGCGCGGTGTCGAGCCGGGGTGACCTGGCCACCATGCTGTCGGTGATGCCGGTCAGGACCGCGATGAAGGGCGGGATCGCGGCACCGGGGTTCACCAGGGTCTGGAACTCGCCGAGCACCTCGCCGCCGCAGACCTTGACCGCACCGATCTCGGTGATCTCGCAGGACTGCGGCGACCCTCCGGTGGTCTCGAGGTCGACGACCACGAAGACGGTCTCGCGCAGCGGGCTGCCCAGCTCGTCGAAGCTGGCCTGCACCGCGATCGGTGCGGGTGCGAGGAGGGGGAGGGCGGGCATGGGTCGGACGGTAGGGCCGGGGTGCGACAGCCGTGCCCAGCGACGCGCCCGCGCGAGGCCCCTCTGTCGACGCCCCGGTCGGTCGCGCTCCGCTGACTAGGCTCAGCCGGGTGCCCCCCGTTCCCCAGCCCGGTCCGGACTCCCGTTGGCGCTGCTCGCTCTGCGGCAACCTGACCCGCTTCGACGTGACGCGCACGACGAGGACGCAGGAGTACGTGCACGTCGACCTCGCGGGTGTGCCGGCCGTCGAGGAGCGAGAGGTGCTCGTCGACACCGTCGAGCAGGTCCGCTGCCGCTGGTGCTCGGCGGTCGACCGGGTCGAGGTCGTCCCGCGCCCCGCCACCGGCTGAGGCTCGACGCCCTGGCCTCTGCCAGGGGCCGCTGCGAGGAGCCCCCTGCGGCTGAGTCGGCTCCTGTCGCTGAGCCGCGTTCTGTCAGGGGCTCCTCCTAGCGTCCTCGGGGCCGGCATCGAGTCGGTTCGAGCTCCCGGAGGATGCGGTGCTGATCGACTGCGACGGTTGCGTGATGCGTGACCTGGCCTGTGCCGACTGCGTGGTGACGGTCGTGTTGGGAGCTCCACCGGGCGGGGTGGACGTCGACCTCGAGGAGCGCCGCGCCCTGGACGTCCTCGCTGACAGCGGCCTCGTGCCTCGGCTGAGGTTGGTGCCGTTCGGCCCGCCTGCTGAGCAGGAACGGCCGGCCAGTGAGGCGTCGTGACCGGTGCTGGACGTGGTCGCCCTTGTGATCCGGCGCTGCAGCCGCAAGACTTCCGAGACGCCTCGGGGATCGCCCCAGGTCCGGAGGGAGATCGGTGCGCGATCTGCACGTCGTGTCGGTCAGCGAAGACGGCCGACATGTCCTTCTGGCCGCCCGCAGGAACGCGGGGACCGGCCAGTTCCGGGTGGCGCTCGACGAGCGACTTACGGCAGCCCTGCGCGGCGAGCTGGTGCGGCCCGTCCAGAGCGCTGCCGTTCCCGTTCCCGTCACGCCGAAGCAGATCCAGGCCCGCCTGCGAGCGGGGGAGTCGAGCGAGCAGATCGCCGCGTCTGCGGGGGTTCCCGTGGCTCGCATCGAGCGCTTCGCCGGACCGGTCCTGTCCGAGCGGGAGGGGATGATCCGCGGGGCTCAGGCGGCAGTCCTCGACCGGAGCAAGAAGGGGCGCTCCCAGCTCCCGCTGGGCGAGGCGGTCCAGCAGCACCTGGCCGGCACGCCGGGTTACAAGCCCGACAGCGCGGTGTGGACGGCCCGCCGTGAGGAGTCCGGCGTGTGGCTGGTCCAGCTGACCTACGTCGCCCGGGCCCGCCGGCGCACGGCGAGCTGGCGCTACGACCCCGTGAACCGCCAGGTGTCGGCCCTGGATGGCTCCTCAGCCACCCTGGCCCACATCGACCCGGCCGCGGGGGTGAGCGTCGCGGCTCGTCCCTCGGCTCCTTCCCGAGCGGCTCGGTCGAACGCGCACCCCTCGGCCCTGACCGAGTCCGCCCCCGCCGCCCGGCGCCGAGCAGCCCCGGACGAGGCCGCGCGGCGGCGGATCGCCGCGGCACAGGTCGCCCTGGCCGATGCGCTCGCTGAGGCAGCTGAGCCTCAGGCAGGCCCCACCCGTCGTCGTGCCGTGGCGGCGGGAGCGGCCTCGCCTGCGGCCTCGGCGAAGGGGGCTCCGCGCGACGCGGTCGCCGCCCCGCCGCTGACCAGGGTGACGCGCCCGGCGAAGCCTGCGGTGGCCCCAGCGGCGCGGGCGGTACCAGGGATCCGCAAGAAGGTCGCTCCCGTCGCGCCCGCCGCTGCGCCCGGCAGGCCCGCGGCGGCACCTCGGACTCAGACGGCCAAGCCCGTGACGGCCAAGTCCGTGACGGCCAAGCCCCTGACGGCCAAGTCCGTGACGGCCAAGTCCGTGAGGCCCAAGCCCGTGACGGCCAAGCCCGTGACCGTGAAGCCCGTGACGGTCCCCTTCGCTGTGCCCGCGCCACCGGAGCGGTCCGGTCCGCCCACGCTCCGGGTGGTCCCGCCGGCCGCCGAACCGCCGGGCCAGCCGGCTCAGCCGGTCCGACCCCCGGCGCCGGCCGCAGCGGAGGCCGAGGCGCTTCCTCCCCAGGCCGTGCCGGCCAGGCGGGCGGCAGGGGGCCGGGCCAGCGTCCCGGCCTGGGCCGACGTGCTGCTCTCGACCGCCCCGCGGCACGACGACGAGCCGTCCGACTAGGC
>JAOPWP010000053.1 GCA_025965615.1 Frankiales bacterium | reverse complement strand
TGGGGGCCGCCGACGTGGCCGAGCGCTTGCCGCGCTCCCCGGCGGCTGACGGAGCTGGAACGTCGGCCCGGCGGGTCGGCTTTGCCGGTCCTGAGCCCCTTCCCGGGCGCGAGTCCTCGTCCGGGCGCGAGTCCCTGTCCGGGCGCGAGTCCCTGCCCGGGCGCGAGTCCCTGTCCGGGCGCGAGTCCCTGTCCGGGCGGGAGTCCTCGTCCTTGTCCGTCCCCTTCGAGCGCACGGCCGGCGGAGCGCCCTGCGCGGGGGCCGGACGTGCCGACGGGACGACGGGGGCCGGGACCTGGACGGCCGGGGGCAGGACAGGGAGGACCGGCACGGTCACCGGTGGCGAGGGCGGCAGGTCAGGCAGGGGGACGGGCAGGACCGGCAGGCCGTCGGCCGGGCCGGGCCGAACCGGGGGTCCGGCCACGGGTGGGGCCGGCTCTGCCGGGTGGCCCGTGACGGGCGGGACCGGCTGGCTCGGGGGGCCGCTGACAGGCGGGTCGTCCTCCTCCGGAGCGTGACCGGGCGGGCCGTCCTCGTCGCGGCCCTGACCGGGCATCGGGTCGGCTCCCGGGGCCGGCTGGAAGTCGTCCGGATCCAGAGGGGTCGGGTCGAGCACGGAGCCGGGGTCGACGCCGGGCACGAGGACGCCGGGCGGCAGGACGGGCGCCGGGGCAGGCGGCTCCTCAGCGGGCTCGACGTCGTCCGGCAGCTCGGCTTCGGGCGGGGCCGCCACGAGGGCGAGGGGCTGGACCGGCGAGAACAGCACGGGCGGAAGGGGGCCGCCGGCGCCCGGGGGAGCCTCCCGGGGGCTGGCGGCCGAGCTCGGGGCCCCGCCGGAGTTCGGGGGCGTCCCAGCCGCCAGCACCGGAGACTCAGCTGCTGCCCGCTCGTCAGCTCCGGGGGCGGTCGCGCCCGGAGCGCGCCGGGCGCCCGCCGCCGTGGCGACCGGGGCGGTCTGCTCGTGCAGGGCGCGCACCGGCGGTGCGGCGACCACGCGCAACGGGGAGGGAACGGAACCGGGCCGGCGGCCGGTGCTCGAGCTCGGGGCGCGGACCACCGGCGGGAGCACGACGACGGAGTCGGCCGGAGGCACACCGGTGTCCAGCGGCGCCGGGTAGCTGCGGGTCCCACCCGCCGTCACCACGGCCTTCGTGCCGACCTCGAGCACGAGGGCTGTCGTCCCAGAGGTGAGGAGCACGAGGGCGCCGGTGGTGAGCACGACGACGACGCGCGAGGACAGGGCCCGGAAGTGCGGGCGACGAGGCTGCACGGCGATCACGCGAGCCTCCTCAACGTCCGGTACGGGTGCTGATCAGGGGACTTCGGCCCCCTGCGCCCGACTTCTCCCTCCTCCTCGGCAGGTGATGTCACCTGGTTGAGCGATCCGGGGGGCCGATCTGGCTGTCGAGGACGAGGTCGCCGGAACCGCGCTCGGCGTATGCCTGCGTGAGGAACCCGGTCTGGGGGACGATCACAGGATGTGGACCAGCAGCGCACCCCGGCACTCCCTGCGACGCCGCCCGGCGGGCCTGCTCGCTGCGGCCTGCCTGACGCTCGCCCTGGCCGGCTGCGGGGACGACGAGGACCCGCAGCCGTCCGGGGCCTTTCCCCCGCTCGCGTCGCCGAGCCTGCCGTCCGTGGCGGAGGGCGTGTCCCAGGAGGGTGTTCCCAAGTTGATCAACCTGGTCGTCACGGGCGGGGCGGTGAGCGGGGTGGACAGCGTCGTCCCCGTCCCCCGCAACACGCCCGTGCGGCTCACCGTCCTGGCTGACACCGCCGACGTGCTCCTGGTGCGCGGGTACGACGTACGCGCCCAGATCACGGTGGGCGAGCCCGTCCAGATCTCCCTGTTGGCGAGCCGCGCTGGCGACGCCGCGGTCGTGCTCGAGCGCACCGGCACGGTCCTGACCACGCTGCGCGTCTCCTGAACCGAGGGACGCCGCACCCCGTGCCGCCGCCGACGGAGGACGACCCCAGGCTCCGGCTCCTGCACCGGGCTGGAGGGCAGGAGGACCAGATGGCACCCGCCGAGCGCCCGGGCGCCCTGGGGCCTGCCCTGCTCGACCCCGGGCGGTTGCGGGCGGTCCGCGACAGCAACCTGCTCGACACCGAGCCGGAGGACGCCTACGACCAGTTCGCCTCCCTCGCCCGACAGCTCCTGCGCACCCCGCTCGCCTTCATCACCGTCGTCGACGGGCGGCGGTCCTACTGGAAGGCCCGCGTCGGGGCCGTCGCCGGGCGCGAGCACGACGTCGAAGCGAGCTTCTGCCAGTACGTGATCGCGGACGAGGCCGCGGTCGTCGTCGGGGACACCTGGGGGGACCCTCGTACGAGGGACAACCCGTCGGTCAGCTCGATGGGCATCCGCGCCTGGGCCGGCCAACCGCTCCGGGCCCCGGACGGCCACGTGCTCGGGAGCTTCTGCGTCGTCGACGTCGTCCCCCGCACCTGGACCGAGCAGGACGTCGAGGTGCTCCGGGTGCTCGCCGCTGCGGCCAGCGCCCAGGTCGCGCTGACCGCGGCGGCGGTGCGCGACCGGCGGGCGCGCGACCAGCTGGGGCGGCTGGCGCTGGCCTCGGACCTGCTGCTGTCGGCGCAGGAGCCCGGCCAGGTGCTCCAGCACATGGCGGACCTGGCCGTGCCCGACCTCGCCGTCTGGTGCACCGCACTGGTGCCCTCCGAGGACGGCCAGCAGCTGCTGCCCGCCGTCGTCGCCGGGCCTGCCGGTCAACTGGCCCGCTGGCCGCCGATCGACCCGCAGGGCCAGAGCCCGTCTGCCCGGGCGTTCCGCACCGGCAAGGCGCAGACCGAGGCCGACCTCACCGCCCTGCTCGTCGAGCACGCCCCGACCGAGCGGGCCACCGCCATCACGGCGGCCAACGCGGGAGGCCCCGCGTACAGCGTCCCCCTGCGGGTGCAGGGGCAGACGCTCGGGGTCATGACGCTGCTGAGGCGTCGGGGGGACCCGCCCTTCGACGCGGAGGACGAGGACTTCGCCCGCCAGCTCGCCGGGCGCGCCGCCAACGCGCTCCTGGTCACCCGGCGGCACCAGCACGAGCGGGAGACGGCTGAGGTGCTGCAGCGGAGCATGCTCTCGACGCTCCCCGTGCTGCCCGAGCTGGACCTGCACGGCTACTACCGCCCAGCCGGCGGGACGGCTCACGTGGGAGGCGACTGGTACGACGCGGTCGACCTCGGGGCCGGCCGCACCGCCCTCGTCATCGGCGACGTGATGGGGCGCGGCATCCACGCCGCGGCCGTGATGGGGCAGCTGCGCACGGCCGTCCGCACGCTCGCCCGGCTCGACCTTCCGCCGGCCCAGATCCTCTCCCTGCTCGACGAGCTCGTGGGTGAGCTGGACGGCGACCAGATGGTCACCTGCTTCTACGGGGTGCACGACCCGGCCACCGGCACCCTCGTCTGGTGCAGCGCCGGGCATCCGCCCCCGGTGGTGCGACGGGCGGGAGCGACGGCGCGCCTGGGCGGGCCGCCGGGGGCGCCTCTCGGGGTGGGAGGGGGCGGCTTCGACGAGCACACCGACGTCCTGCTGCCCGGGGAGGTGCTCTGCCTGTTCACCGACGGCCTGATCGAGGACCGCACCCGCGACCTCGACGTGGGACTCGACCAGGTGGAGCGGGTGCTCGCCGGCGGGGGGGAGGACCTGGCCGACGTGGCGACGATGCTGGTGCGTGAGGTCGCCTCCCGCGAGGACGACGACGTGGCCGTCCTGCTGGCCCGGGTGTCGGAGCGGCCGGCGTGCGACGCGGGCTCCGGGACGGCCCGGCTGCTGACCCTCGAGCTGCCCGGCGGCGCCGAGGGGGTCGGCACCGCGCGGCACTGGGCCCGCTTGGCCGTGGTCGCCTGGCACGGCGAGGCGGCGCACGTCGAGACCGTCACCCTGATCACGAGCGAGCTGGTCACGAACGCCCTGCTCCACGCCTCCCCCCCGGTCCGGCTGCGGCTGCGGGCCGCCCCCGGCGCCGTCTACGTCGAGGTCTTCGACCAGGCCCCCCACGAACCCCGCGTCCGCGCCGCGGACCCGGACGACGAGAGCGGCCGCGGCATGGTCCTCGTCGACGCCCTCGCGCACCGCTGGGGCAGCCGCTCCAGCCGCGGGGGGAAGGTCGTCTGGGCCGAGGTGCGCGTCGAGGCCCCGGCCGGCACCGAGGCTTGACCCTGCTCCGCAGGCGGTCGGAGGCTCAGGCCGTGCGCTCGAGTCCCGCGTCGAGGCAGAGCCCGTCCCCGGTGTCGCTCCCGAGCCCGGCGAGCAGGTCGTAGGACCGGAGGCGGTCGCTCACGGCGTGGGCGGCCGTCGCCACCATGAGCTCGTCCGCCGCGGTGTCGCTCAGGAGCCGGTCGAGCTGCTGGCGGGCCTGCTCGGGCGTGCCGAGCACCTGGCTGTCGAGGCGCTGCTCGGCGAACAGCCGCTCCTGCG
This sequence comes from Frankiales bacterium, assembly GCA_025965615.1. Lineage (GTDB taxonomy): Bacteria > Actinomycetota > Actinomycetes > Mycobacteriales > SCTD01 > SCTD01. The sequence continues at coordinate 16,277 of JAOPWP010000053.1, read as the reverse complement.
GGGTCCAGGGGTAGGCCTCGGCCTCCTCGACGGAGGCGATCGGGCCGGGAAGGCCCTGACGGAGCCGCACGAACGACAGGGCTCCCGGCAGCGCCAGGCGCCGAGCCTGCTCGTAGGAGTCAGCCACCAGCACCGACGCGCAGATCATGGCGTACGGCGCTGCCAGGACACCGGGCCGGAAGCTGGAGCGGTAGAGCTCGAGCGCCGGGAGGGTGTTGTGCCCGCTGAAGTGGTGGGCGAAGGCGAACGGCAGTCCGAGCAGACCGGCCAGCTGGGCGGAGAAGCCGCTGGAGCCGAGCAGCCAGACGTCGGGCCCGTTGCCCTCCGCCGGGACCGCCGAGATCCCCTCGACGGGTCCGGCGAAAAAGGCGCGGAGCAGGGCCAGCTCCCCCGGGAAGTCGTCGGCGTCGCCCCGGCGCAGCAGCGAGGCCGTGCGCTGGTCGGTGCCGGGTGCCCGCCCGAGGCCCAGGTCGATCCGACCCGGGTGCAGCGCTTCGAGCGTCCCGAACTGCTCGGCCACCACGAGAGGGGCGTGGTTCGGGAGCATCACACCTCCGGAGCCGACGCGGATCCGCGAGGTCGCGGCCGCGAGGGCCGCGATGAGCACGGCCGGAGCGCTGCTCGCGATGCCGGGCATGCCGTGGTGCTCGGCCACCCAGACCCGCCGGTAGCCGAGGGCCTCGACGTGACGGGCGAGCGCGATCGACTCCTGGAGGGCCTGGCGGGTGTTCCGTCCGGACGAGACCGGTGCGAGGTCGAGCACGCTGAGGGGGATCACCTCCGGGTCAACCCGCCGCGGGGGCCCGTGCTTCCGCCCGGCCGCCTCGTGCCGGTCAGCCGGCGGTGGGCACCCGTCCCAGCAGCGCGTCGGCAGCCTCGGTCACCCGGCGGGGGTCGGTGGTCCGCGCCCACGCGAAGGTCCGCGACAGGTCGGGCCCGCTGATCGCGGTGTCAGGCTGCAGGTCGCGCGCCACGAAGGCGAGCGGCGAGGCCCCGAGGACCACGATGTTCCACTCGCGGACGACGGGATCAGCCGCACGCAGGGCGACGTGCAGCAGCCCGTCGCTGTCGGGGGCGTAGTCGCTCGTCAGTCCCCGCGCGAAGATCACGACTCGCACGCCGGACCGGGCCAGCCGGGCGTACGACACCCGCGTCGCCGCCGTGACGTGGCGCCGGTCCTGGAACGTGACGAGGACCGTGGTCGCCCCACCGGCGAGCGCCCGGCCCTCGATGGCCCGGCTCATGCCCAGCAGGTCGCGCTTGGTCGCTATCGGGAGGGGTCCTGCTGGGACGACGCGCTCGAACGCTGACGGGAGGGTGGCGGACGAGGCGGGGGCAAGGGCACTCGAGAGGGAGGTCATGAGGAAGGACATCGACCGGCCGGGCGCCGCACGTGCTAGCCCGAACGAGGTGCGAGGCCTGGCAGTCGGGTGGCCCTCAGCCGATCGCGGGGCCCGCGTCCCTGCGGCGCGAGGGACCGGTCGCGACGGACCGGTGCCGCCCCGCCGGGACAGCTGGGCGCTCCGGTCAGGCCGGGTTCATGTCGACGAACCGGCTGTAGTGACCCTGGAAGGCGACGGTGATCGTCGCGGTGGGGCCGTTGCGGTGCTTGGCCACGATGAAGTCGGCCTCGCCCGCGCGGGGGCTCTCCTTCTCGTAGGCGTCCTCGCGGTGCAGCAGGATCACCATGTCGGCGTCCTGCTCGATCGAGTTGTGGACGGCCACCCCGTCGGCGACGAAGTTGTGCGTGCCGAGGACAGTGGCGTCGAAGACGTCCTGCTCGCCGAGCGGATCGATCGACACGACGTCCTCCCACCGGACGTCGTTGGTCGCCTCGAGGTCGAGGCCGGCCTCGCTCAGCGTGGCAGCGACCCCGGACAGCGATCCCGCTGCGACCAGGGTCCGGTCCTCGAGGGTCCGCCGGACCTGCTGCCACACGACGGGCAGGGTCGCCGGGTCCTCGACGGGGACGACGAAGGGCGGCTCGGACGTCGCCACCAGTGCGACCGCGATCTCGTGCAGGAACCGCCGGCAGTCATCGGTGTCGACGACGCTGAGGGCGGTCCCGTCGGCGGAGCGGCGCTCGGAGATGCCGAAGCGCAGCAGCAGCCGGCTGACGTCGTCGAGCAGCTCGGGCTCGGCCCGCAGGACGGGGACGGCCCGACCGTGCGCCTGCCGACCGGCTTCGAGCCACAACCGGCGCAGGAACAGGCGCAGCTGCCGCTTCGGCAGGTGGGCCACGGCCCGGGCGGCAGCGCGGTCCTGGCGTCCGGTGGCGCCGGCCCGGAGGGCGTGCTCGATCACCTGCTCGTCGGACCAGTTCGCCAGGAGCTCAGGAGCGGGCAGGTGGCGCGGGACGGCCACCCGCGTGCCAGGAGCCAGGCTGCCGAGCGGCTGCCACCCGTCATGGGTCAGGAGCGGGTGGTTGGCGGTCGCGGTCACCGACTTGCCCGACGAGAGGCGCAGCCGGAAGACCTGCCGGCGGCCGGTGGCGAACACGTGGGTCAGCGTCCGGCTGACGTAGCGCAGCGAGTCGTCGAGGCTCCACACCGGGACGTCGCGAGCGCCGGAAGCGAACAGCTCGCGCAGCGTCACCTCGCTACCCGTGTCGGCGCGGACGACGCGGGTCGAGGCCGGCAGGCACCCCGACTCGCGCAGGTCGGACAGCTGCGGCTTCTTGTCGGTGCGCTGCTCGGCCCCGCGGTTGAGCTGGCTCATCGCGATCACCGGGATCTCCAGCTCCTTGGCGAGCAGCTTGAGCGAGCGCGAGAGCTCCGAGACCTCCTGCTGGCGGCTCTCGACCTTGCGGTTGCCCGACATCAGCTGCAGATAGTCGATGACGATCAGCTTGAGGTCGTTGCGCTGCTTGAGCCGCCGGGCCTTGGCCCGGATCTCCATCATCGTGAGGTTCGGCGAGTCGTCGATGTAGAGCGGCGCCTCGGCCACCTCGCCCATCCGCCGGGCCAGCCGCCCCCAGTCGTCGTCGGTCATCGTTCCCGAACGCATGTGGTGCAGCGGCACCCTGGCCTCGGCCGAGAGCAGGCGCATGGTGATCTCGGTCTTGCTCATCTCCAGCGAGAAGATCGCGCTCGGCATGCCGTGCTTGACGGAGGCGCTGCGGGCGACGTCCAGGCCCATCGTCGACTTCCCGAGGCCGGGACGCCCGGCGATCACGATGAGCTGGCCGGGGTGCAGCCCGTTGGTCAGGCCGTCGAGGTCGGCGAACCCGGTGGGGACGCCCGACATCGAGCCGCCCCGGCTGCCGATCGCCTCGAGCTCGTCCATCGTGGGCTGCATGAGCTGCTCGAGCAGCGTGTAGTCCTCGCTGGTGCGCCGCTCGGTGACGTCGTAGATGGACTGCTGGGCCCGGTCGACGACGTCGTCGACGCCGCCCGCCCCGGCCGCGCCGTAGCCGAGCTGGACGATGCGGGTGCCGGCCTCGACCAGCCGGCGCAGGATGGCCTGTTCGGCAACGATGCGGGCATAGAAACCGGCGTTGGCGGCGGTGGGCACGCTGCTCAGCAGGGTGTGCAGGTAGGGCGCCCCCCCGACCCGGCCGATCTCGCCGAGCCTGGTCAGCTCGCCCGACACGGTGATCGGGTCGGCGGGTTCGCCCTTGCCGTAGAGGTCGACCACCACGTCGAAGATCGTTTGGTGGGCCGGCCGGTAGAAGTCGGTGGCACGGACGACCTCGACCACGTCGGCGATCGCGTCCTTGCTGAGCAGCATGCCGCCGAGGACCGACTGCTCGGCCTGGATGTCCTGCGGAGGGGTGCGCTCGAACTCGGGGGAGGAGGGGGCTCGGTTGCTGTAGGACGGAAGCTCCACGACCCGGTCCGACACCTGCACCCCTCCCGTCGCCGCGGCCGGTCGGCCCGCGCAGGCACAGGTCTACAAGCCAGCACCGACATCCTCAGCGTGTCGCCGAGCCTGGCTGTGCACAGGCCTGTGGACGCGGTGGGGACGACGCGGCCTGTCGTTGTGGACGAGTTCCACCCGCCCTGTGGAGGACGCGAGGCTCACGCGGCCCGCACCCGTCACCACCTGCCCACACCTGTGTGCACGGCCTGTGGACAACAAGAACTCAGCTGCTGGACGCGGCGGGCGGGCGGCCCGGCTCCCCTGTCCGAGGGCCTCGGCGGGCCCTGCGGACGGCGTAGACGAGGGCCGACGCGACGAACAGGACCGCGGTGATCACGAGCCACCGGCCGAGGTAGTCGTCGAGGTCGAGGCCGGCCTTGGTGCGGAAGACCGGTTCGGAGCGCTGCAGGATGACCGGTGCCCAGACGAGCAGCAGCAGGGCGGAGGTGAGCGCGGGGACGCGCACGTGGTTGATCACCGGGAGCCGGCCGGGGCTGCCCCTCAGAGGGCGCAGCCCGCGGTCGACGAGGGCGAGCAGCGGACCGACGACCAGGTCCCAGACGACGGCGGCGCCGACGAACCACAGGGCGATCCGCAGCAGCGCGGGGTCCTCGCGCAGGCGCGACACCGCGTAGGCGGTGAGCCCGAAGCAGCCCAGCAGCGCGACCAGGTGCCAGGGAGAGGCGCCGTACAGCCGCGCCAGCGGACCCCGCCCTCCCCTGCTGCGCCGCGCCGCCGTCCCAGACCCCCCCGCCGGCCCGCTCATGACGGCCGCCCGAAGGTGAGGGCCTCGACCCACTTGGTGTTGCGCACGCCCGGCGCGGCCGGGATGACCATCCGGGCGGGAAAGCCGTGGTCGAGCGAGAGGTCGGCGCCGTTCACCCGGAGCGCGAGCAGGGTCTTGTCCGCCCGGATCTGCTTGCCGGTCAGCGACATGGTCGAGAAGGCCCCGGCCTGCTGGAGCGACTCCACGAAGACCGAGTCGGCCCCGTCGCCCCCGACCAGCGCCGCGAGGTCACGCAGCCGTACGCCCGTCCACCGCTGGGACGTGGACCAGCCCTCGACGCAGGCGATGGGAAGCTCCTCGGTCACCTGCCGCATCCCGAGCAGGTCCTCCCGGCTCAGCACCACGGACCTGTCACCGGGGCCGACCAGGCGAAGGCGCCACGACGGGCCGGTCTGCACGGGGTCGATCCCGATCTCGCGGAAGGTGGTGTTCACCTGGAAGTCGTTGGGGCCGTCGCCGTAGGACTGCCCCCGTGGCGAGAGCAGGGCGGTCGGGCGCAGCGGGTCGATGCTCTGGCCGATCGACAGCGCCAACAGCGTCAGGGACGAACCGCCGGCCCAGGCGAGCGCCCCGCGCCGCGAGACCGTCGCGGGCTCGGGGGCCGGCGACACCAGGCCGTACGGGTCGAGGGGCTCCGGGACCGTGTCGGCGGTCGAGGTGCGCAGCTCCTCCCGGAACGACCGGCTGCGCAGCGTCCGCAGCATCGTCGGGAGCTTGAGGGCGACGTGGCTCGCGAAGGCGGCGATGAACACCCAGGCGGCGTAGAAGTGCCCCGTGTAGAAGGAGAAGCCCCAGGCGTAGTCGTACTGGACGTTCATCACGCCGGTCAGCAGCAGGAACAGGATGCTGCCGACGAGCAGGAGCAGGCTCAGCCGCTCGAGCGCCTGCGCGGGGCTCCTCACCGGCGGCCAGGCGAACAGCTTGGGCGCGACCGACCAGAGCTTCGCCAGGACCAGGGGGATCAGCGCGATGCCGAGCAGGACGTGCGTCCCCTGGGTCACCCGGTAGAGCCAGCTCGGCGAGGTGAACCAGTCGAACCGGATCCAGCTCGCCAGCAGGCCGGCGCCCGGGGTCTGGTCGTTGCTGCCCCCGAGCGCGGGGTCGTACGCCGCGTAGGACAGCAGGCCGGTGACGATCAGGACCGGCAGCCCGATCAGCAGCGCGACGGCGAGCACCGAGGTGAGCCAGGGACCGCGCAGGGGGCTGCGCCAGCTGTGCGGGTCTGCGGGCCCCCCGGGCCCGTGCTCGAGCAGGTGGGCGACGCGACCCCGGAGGCCGGGGGTGGTGTCGGGTTGCGTCATGACCGTCCGTCCGTGCGGGAGGGGCCGCGGGCCGACCCTACGAGGGTTCGCGCACCGACCCCCAGAGGTTCGTCCGCGCGCGCCGGACCCGCCCGGGCGCTGGTCGTGCCAGCCATCACCCGGTCGAGGTGAACCGCTCGCGGGGGTGGCGCGAAGACCTCGTCAGTGACACCCCAGAGTGCGGGACTCCCCCGCACCGCGAAAGGAGCCCGGACCATGCTCAGCCTTCAGAAGAAGTCCGCCGTCCTCGCGATGGCCGCCGGCCTCACCCTCGGCCTCGCTGCGTGTGGCAGCAACGACGAGACGGTCGGCGCCGATTCGGCCTCCGGGACCGGTGCCGCCGCGGCCGCCGCGCCGTCGGCCGCGCCCACCCCCGCCGCAGCGATCGACAAGCTGACCGGCAAGCAGACCGCCGTCACCCTCGACGCCGGGTTCCTCGCGGGACTCACCTCGCTCAAGCTGACCCCTGCCACGATCGGTGGAGCCACCCTCGACGCCACGACCGGCAAGCTCGCCTTCCCGATCAGCGGCGGCAACGTGACCTACTACGACCCGGCTTCCGGCGTCACCCCCTTCGTCCAGGGCCTGATCAACCACGAGGGCTCCGGCCTGCAGCTCACCGGCACGAACGGCAAGGTCGTCAAGCTCGAGAACTTCGTCGTCGACCCCGGGAAGAGCATGCTCACCGGCAAGGTCACGGTCGACGGCGCCGTCTTCGCTCCGAGCGCGCCGCTGTTCTTCCTCGACGGCAGCACCGTCAAGCCGCTCGAGGTCCAGGCCGCCCAGGGTCAGGCGATCCTCGAGGGGACGACCGTCAGCCTCACCAAGACCGCCGCGGACGCCCTGAACACGGTCTTCGGGACGACCGCCCTGACCGAGTTCTTCAAGGTCGGCATCGCCGAGATCACGCTGGCCCTTCCGGCGAGCTAGTCGCACCAGCACTCGTACGACCTGCAGGGCCGGGCAGCACCGCTGCTCGGCCCTGCTGGCTGTCCGGGTCCTCGGCTGCGGACCGGCGGTGCAGCCAGGCGGCGACCAGGACCACGACGAGCGCGCCGGCGAACGCAGCGCTGCCCGTGCGGAGGGCGGTCTCCGACGGCCCGTCGGGCACCACGGCGAAGAAGGCCGGGTAGGCGGCCGCCGGGACCGCGAGCCACGCCGGTCGTACGGCGAGCGCCGCGAGGGCGGCGAGCGGGAGCCCGTACCAGGGCTGGACCGGGGTCGCGACCAGCAGGGCGGTTCCGAGCAGCAGGAGCGCGTTGTCCTCCACGGCGCGGGAGGGCAGCCGGCGCAGGACCAGGACCAGGACCGTGCCACCGATCAGCGCGGCGACCAGGGTCCCGGAGCTGCCCACGAGCCCCAGCGGGCGCAGCAGCAGGTAGCGGTCGCCGGAGCCGTACTCCTCCTCCGCCACATAGCCCGGCAGGAAGCCGACGACGTCCCCGCCGAGCACCAGCAGGTGCGGCAGGTAGCTCACGGCGCAGACGCCGAGAAAGGCGGTCCCGACCCGGAGCGGACGCCTGGCGAGCAGCACCGGGAGCAGCAGGGCGGGATAGAGCTTGACCATCGTGGCGACACCCAGGGCCGCCCCCGACCAGCCTGGTCGGCGCCCGGCGAGAGCCACGGCTGCGACCACGAAGAAGGTGGCGAGGCCGTCGACGTGCGCGTTCTGGACGGCCTCGAGGACGGCGACGGGGCTCCAGGCGTAGACGGCGACCCACCGGGGGTCACGGCCCCGGGCCACGAGCAGCCGCCACAGCAGGAGCACCGTCGCGAGGTCCGCCACCAGCGCAAGGAGCTCCCACCCGAGGTCGCGCAGCTCCGAGGCTCCGAGCGCGTGCCCGGTCAGGAACCACAGCTGGGCCACGGGTGGGTAGATCGTGCGTACGCCCTCGCGGTTGATCCGGACGCACCCGGGTCCACGCTCGAGCTGAGCGGCGCAGTCGGCGGCGTCGGGGAACAGCCAGTCGGTGCGCAGCTCCACCAGCTCCGGTGCCGTCGGCGGGTAGCGGTACGGAGAGGTGCCGGACGCCTGCACCTGCCCGTCCCAGGCGTACCGGTACAGGTCGTCGGACAGGGGCGCCACCGGCGTGAGCGCCACGAGGCGCAGGGCGACCGTGCCGAGCACCACGAGCACCAGCGCAGCCCGGGCGCCGGTGCGTCGCAGGCAGCACAGCGCCAGGGCCCAGGCGAGCCACCACAGCATGATCTCGGCGAGCAACCGGTCGGCGTTGCCCAGGATGCTGTTCTCCTGCGTCGTGCGGAACGCCATCGCGGTCGCCACGGCCAGCGCGAGGACGGTGCCAGCGGCCCTGACCTGGGGTGTGCGCACCGGCGGAGCGTACGAGTGACGCTCCTGCCCGCAGCGCCCGGACGCCCGGAGCGGACGGGAGGAGCGGAGAGCATCGTCACTGCGTGTGATCCTGCTCTCGTGAACCGGGGACGGCGGCTGCGCGAAGGACCTGGCGGGGCGCCCCGTCCCCGACCTGAGGAGAGCCCATGCCTTCGCTCGCGCAGACGTCGTCCCGCCCAGCTCGCAGCGAGCCCCGGCCCGAGGCGCCTCCGGCGGCCGGGGCCGGCACGGACCCCTCGGCCCTGCTCACCGGCTGGTTCAGCGAAGTGGCCGCCGGGGACGACCTGCACCCCCGGCTGCTCCGGCTCTCCGACGGCCGTCTGCTCACCCTTCCGGTCGCCCGGTGGGCTGGTCCGGTCGACGTCGCCGACGAGTCCTTGCTGGTCAGAGCCCTGGGACCGGTCCTGGACGTCGGCTGCGGGCCGGGGCGGCTGACCGCGGCGCTGCACCGCCGGGGAGTGGAGGTGCTGGGTCTCGAGCTCGTCGAGGACATCCCGGTCCTGGCCCGCGCAGCCGGTGCGCCGGTCCACTACGGAGACGTCCACGGGCCCGTCCCCCGCCCGCTGCAGTGGCAGACGATCGTCCTCGCGGACGGCAACATCGGCATCGGCGGAGACGTCCCGCGGCTGCTCGGGCGGCTCCGTGACCTGCTCGCGCCGGACGGGAGCCTGCTCTGCGAGCTGCACCCGGGAGCCCCGGCGGCGGGCGGGCTGGTCCGCCTCGAAGGGCTCGGAGCGGCCAGCGCATGGTTTCCTTGGACCCTGTTGGGCAAAAAAGCCCTGCCGGCTGTGGCCTCCGCTGCCGGACTGACTGTTTCCGAGACGTGGTCGATGCGCGGTCGTGACTTCGCATCGCTCCGGCGCCTCTAGCCTGACCGGGATCGATCGCCGCGTACCCAACGGTCCCGTTGGCCGCCTGGCCACGAACTGACCGTGGGTCGTACGCGCCCGCCCGAGAACAGGAGCAGACCTAGTGGACAGCCTTGCCCGCCCACCCGTGCTCGTCATCGGGGCCGGACCCGCTGGCCTCACCGCCGCCGTGCGCCTGACCCAGGCAGACGTCGACGTGACCGTCGTCGAAGCCAGTGACAGCGTCGGAGGCATCAGCCGCACCGTCGAGCGCGACGGCTGGCGCTTCGACCTCGGTGGGCACCGGTTCTTCACCAAGGTCCCCGAGGTCGAGGCCTTCTGGCACGAGGTGCTGCCGGACGAGGACTTCCTGTCCCGGCCGCGGCTGTCGCGCATCCTCTACCGCGGCAAGCTCTTCGACTACCCGCTCAAGCCGTTCAACGCCCTGTTCGGCCTCGGCGTCCTCGAGGCCATCCGGTGCGTGCTGTCCTACGCGATGGTGCGCGTGCGCCCGCCCAAGGACCAGAGCAACTTCGAGGGGTGGGTCGCCGCGCGCTTCGGCTGGCGCCTCTACCGCATCTTCTTCAAGACCTACACCGAGAAGGTGTGGGGCGTCCCGGCGACCGACATCCAGGCCGACTGGGCCGCGCAGCGGATCAAGAACCTCTCGCTGCTGAACGCGATCACCTCCGCCTTCGGCTTCGGCAAGGGGGGCAAGGAGCAGATCACCACCCTGATCGAGGAGTTCCAGTACCCCCGTCTGGGCCCGGGGATGATGTGGGACCGCGCCCGTGACCTGGTGCTCGCCGACGGCGGCCAGATCCTCATGGAGTCGCCGGTCGCCAAGGTCGAGCACGCGGACGGAGCAGCCCACACGGTGGTCCTCGCGAACGGCGAGCGCCTGCCCGCCTCCGCGGTCATCTCCTCCATGCCGATGCCCGAGCTGGTCCGCGCGATGGACCCGCCGGCTCCCGCCGACGTGCTCGAGGCGGCCGACAACCTCGGCTTCCGCGACTTCCTCACGGTCGCGCTGATCGTCCCCGAGAGCGCCGGCTTCCCCGACAACTGGATCTACATCCACGAGCCCGGTGTGCGTGTCGGCCGGGTGCAGAACTTCGGCTCCTGGTCCCCCGAGCTGGTCAAGGACGGCTACACCTGCCTCGGCCTCGAGTACTTCGTCAGCGAGGGCGACGACCTGTGGGAGTCCAGCGACGAGGACCTCATCGCGCTGGGCAAGGCCGAGCTCGCCAAGACCGGGCTGGCCCCGGCCGGCGCGATCCAGGCCGCCGGCTACGTCGTGCGCGTCCCGAAGGCCTACCCGGTCTACGACGAGGGCTACGCCGAGCGGGTCGACGTCCTTCGCGCCTGGCTCGCGGCGACGGTGCCCAACGTGCACCCGGTCGGTCGCAACGGCATGCACCGCTACAACAACCAGGACCACTCGATGCTCACCGCGATGCTGTCGGTGGACAACATCGTGAAGGGGACCACGCACGACGTGTGGACGGTCAACGTCGAGGAGGACTACCACGAGACGGTGTCGTCCACGGACGCCGCCTACCCGTCGGACACGGCCTCCTCGCGCACCGGGCGCGACGCCCCGATCCTCCCGCGCCGGTCGCAGCCTGACCGCGAGGAGAGCGCCGCCTGACCCGCTTGGCCCTTCGCGCTCCCGCCACACCCGCGCCGCCCTCGACTCCCACCTCCGGGTGGCTCGCCGGGCGGCCGGGTGTGGCGTTGCTCGTCCTGGCGCTGCTCGGTTGCGCAGCCGGCCTGGTGTCCGGCCTGCTCTCCGGGCCGCTGTGGCTGGACGAGACCCTCAGCGTCGAGATCGCCCGCCTCCCGCTGCCCGACCTCTACGCCGGGCTGCGCCAGGACGGGGCGCCCCCCGTCTACTACCTGCTGCTCAAGGCGTGGATGGCGCTGTTCGGGACGGGGACCCTCGCGGTGCGCCTGCCCTCGGTCCTGCTGACGGTCGTGGCCCTGGTGCTCGCCCAGCGGGTCGGGGCGCAGCTGTCCGGGTCTGCGGTCGGGGGCCGGGCAGCCGTGATCACGACGGCCAGCCTGCCCTGGACGATGCGGTTCGGCTCCGAGACCCGGATGTACCTGCTCGTGGTGGTCCTCGTGCTGGCCGGGGCCCTGGCGCTCATGGCCGTCCACCGGTCGGCCTCGCGAGGCCCGGTTCTGGCTCTGGCCGCCGTGGTCGGGACGCTCCTGCTCACCCACTACTGGTCGCTGTTCCTGCTGGCCTCGGTCGGCCTGCTGCACCTGCCCGGGCTCCTGCGCCGCCGCCCCGCTGCCGTACGCGTGGCCGTCGCCGGAGTGCTCGGCGCGCTGGTCTTCCTGCCGTGGCTACCCACGTTCCTGTTCCAGGCGGCGAACACGGGCGCTCCCTGGGCCGACCCGGTCCGCCCTGTGGACTTCCTGCTCACCCCCCGCTACTGGGGCGGCGGCACCGCCACCCAGCGCACGGTCTTCGCCCTCGCCTTCCTGTCGCTCCTGGTCCTGGCATTCGTGCGCCAGCGGGCAGCCCGGCCCGTCGTCTCCGCCGGACTCCTCACGCTGGCGCTCGCCTGGACCAGCGTCTACGTGGGCGGCGGTGCGTACGCCGGCCGGTACACCGCCGTCGTCGTCCCGCTCGTGGCGGTCGCGACCGCCCTCGGAGCCCTGGCCCTGCGGGGCCCCCGGCTGCCGATGGTCGCGCTCACCGCGATGACGCTGCTCGGCCTCGGGACCGGTGTCCCTGCGGCGGGCCAGGCGCGGACACAGGCAGGTGAGGTGGCCGACGCGGTGCGGGAGGCCGCCGAGCCCGGCGACCTCGTCGTCTACTGCCCGGACCAGATGGGCCCGCCGGTGGCCCGGCTGCTCGGAGCGGGCTACCGCCAGGTCGTCTACCCCTCCCTCGGCCCCCCGCAGCGGATCGACTGGATCGGCTACCAGGCGCGCCAGGACGCTGCCGACCTCGCGTCGCCGGCCGCAGAGATCACCGAGCTGGCCGGCGACTCCGCGGTGTTCCTGGTCACCGCCAGCGGCTACCGGACCTTCCGCGGCGACTGCGAGCGCCTGTCGGCCCAGCTCGCCCGGCGGAAGGGCCAGGCCGAGCGCGTGCACGGCACCATCGGCACCTCCGACACGCTCGTCTGGCGCTACGTCGCGCCCACCCCCACTCCCTAGACGGGGCATCTCGACGGGGTCACCTGGGCGCGGCCATCGGGACGGACGCGCCCTCCGGCTCGGCGCCGCTCGTCCGCAGGGGCGTCCCCGGCCACCACACGCGGTCGCCCAGCTGGTGGACCAGCGCCGGCACGAGCAGCGAGCGCACGATCAGCGTGTCGAGCAGGACGCCGAAGGCGACCGCGAACCCGAGCTCGGCGAAGGGCACGAGCGGGAGCACGCCGAGGGCGGAGAAGGTGGCCGCCAGGACGACTCCCGCTGAGGTGATCACGCCGCCCGTGACGGCCAGCCCCTTGAGCGTGGCCACCTGGGTGCTGTGGTGCCGGGCCTCCTCGCGGACGCGGGTCATGAGGAAGATGTTGTAGTCGATGCCCAGGGCCACCAGGAACACGAAGGTGAACAGCGGGAACGACGGATCAGCACCCGCGAACCCGAACACGTGCTCGAAGACCAGGGCGCAGACGCCCAGGGTGGCCAAGAAGGACAGCACGACCGTCGCGACGAGCAGCAGCGGCGCGACGACCGCCCTCAGCAGGACCACCAGCACCAGCAGGATCACCAACAGGATCGCCGGGATGATCACCCTCGTGTCCCGCGCGGACTCGGTCTTGATGTCCTTCGCGACCGCTGTCCCGCCTCCGACGAGCACGTCCGTGCCGACGGCGTCGACCGCGGAGCGCAGGCGCAGCACGGTCGCCTCGGCCTCGGGGCTGTCGGAGGGCACCTCCAGCACGGCGAGCACCTGGACCTTGTCGTCGACGACCTTCGGCGGTCCTGCGCTGCCACCGGGTGCGCCCGACCGCCCGGGGGGCCCTTCGGGCGTGAGCGAGGCCTGAGCCACGCCGGGCACCTCCTCGACCAGGCCGAGCAGCTGCTGGGCCTGGGCCTTCCCCCCGATGACACTCACCGGCACGCCGGTGCCAGCGGGGTAGTGCCGGGCGAGGACGTCCTGCCCCTGCACCGAGTCGACGTCGGTCGTGAACTGCTCGGCCGTGGTCAGGCCCGTGGCCTCGAGCTGGGTCGTGAACAGGGCGAGTCCGGTGAGCGCCAGGGCCGTCACGGCGCCGACCACCCGCGCCCGCCGGCCGACCAGCGCGGCCACCCGTCCCCACACGCCTCGCTCGTGCGAGACCACGTCGTCGTGGCGCGGGACGAACGGGAAGAACCAGTAGCGCCCGAAGACCATGAGCAGCGCCGGCAGGAACACGATCATCGCCAGCACCGCGCACGCGATGCCGATCGCACCGACCGGGCCGAGCGACGTGTTGCTGTTGAGGTCGGACAGCAGCAGGCAGAGCAGCCCGAGGATGACCGTCGCCCCCGAGGCGACGATCGGCGGGACGGCGCCCTTCAGGGCGGACCGCATGGCGACCGACCAGGAGTCCTCGCGGTGCAGCTGCTCCTTGAACCGGCTGATCAGCAGCAGGGCGTAGTCGGTGCCGGCGCCGAGCACCAGCACGGACAGGATGCCCTGGCTCTGCCCGTCGACGGTCAGCACGCCGTTCCTGGCCAGCAGGTAGACGACCGCCTGGGCGAGGGTCAGCGCGAGGCCCGCGGCCATCAGGACCGGGAGGAACACCGGGCTGCGGTAGATCAGCAGCAGGATGACGAAGACGACGCCGACCGTGGTGAACAGCAGGTTGGTGTCGATGCCCTCGAAGGCGGCGGCGAAGTCGGCGAACTGGCCGCCCGGACCGGTCACGTAACTCGGGAGGCCCTCGACCCGGGCTGCCTCGGTCACCCGCTCGACGATGCCCGGCAGGGTCTCGAACGCGGTGTTGTCCCCGGGGAGCGGCACGACGACCTGGACGGCCTGACCGTCCGCGCTCGGGATCGGCGGGGAGGCCGGGCCGGCGGCCCCCTCGACAGCCGTCAACCGCCCGGCCGCCTCGGCGACGCCCGCGAGGTCGGCCGGCGTCAGGCCCTCGGCGCGCTCCCAGACGATGAGGGCGGGGATGTCCTGGGCACCGGCGAACTGCGTCTCGAAGGCGAGGGACCGGGTCGACTCGGCGGAGTCGGGCAGGAACGCCGCCTGGTCGTTCTCGGTGACGCTCCCGAGCTTGCTGGACAGCCCCCCGGCGACGGGCAGCACGACGAACAGGCTGGCCAGCACGACCAGCGCAGGCAGGAGCACCCGCCGCCAGTCGATGCGCCGCCCCCGACCGGGGCCGCGCCCGTCAGCGTCGTCCGGCCCGGGCCGCTCGGGGCCGCCCACGCGGACGGCCCCCACCCCGGACAGCTCGCCCTCGGGCTCCCCCGGCTCGGGAGTCCCCGCCTGCTCTGAGCCGTCCCTCGTCCTCACGCCGTCCCCCCTCGTCGTCGCGACCGCCGATCGGCCCGGCTCCCGGCACCCCGGCACAGTCCGCGGCGACGTTCTCCGGGCAGACGCCGGCTCCCGCCCGGACTCATCGGTCCGCTCCAGGGGCCGGACGCGACCCGGCCCGGCCCCTCGGAAGAGAGGGACCGGGCCGGGTCGGCGTGCTGGAGGTGCCTACTGCGCGGCGACGACCTCGAGCGAGACGGTGGCCTCGACCTCGGGGTGGACCTTGACGTGCACCGTGTGCGAGCCGAGCGACTTGATCGGCGTCTTGAGCGTCACGAGGCGCCGGTCGAGCTTCGGGCCGCCAGCGGCCGAGACGGCCGCGACCACGTCGGAGGAGGTCACCGACCCGAACAGCCGACCGCCGTCGCCGGAGCGGGCCGGCAGGCGCACGGTCAACCCGCTGAGCTGGCCCCGGATCTCCTGGGCGTGACCCAGGTCGCGGACCTCGCGCACGTCGCGGGCGCGACGGATCGTGGCGATCTGCTTCTCGGCGCCGCGGGTGGCGCTGATCGCCTGGCCCTGCGGGACGAGGTAGTTGCGCCCGTAGCCCGCAGCGACCTCGACGACGTCGCCGGGCGCACCGAGGCCCGAGACGTCCTGGGTGAGGATCAACTTCATCTGCGCAGCCATGTCAGCGGGCCAGCGAGGTGTAGGGGAGCAGGGCCATCTCGCGGCTGTTCTTCACGGCCATGGCGACGTCGCGCTGGTGCTGACGGCAGTTGCCGCTGACCCGGCTGGCGCGGATCTTGCCGCGGTCCGAGATGTGCTTGCGCAGGGTGCCGGTGTCCTTGTAGTCGATGTAGGTCACCTTGTCCTTGCAGAACGAGCAGACCTTCTTCTTGAGCTTGCGGGGCGGTGGCTTGGCCATCGTCGTCTCTCCTACGGGTGCGGGCCGACGGAGCGGCCCTCGGGTCTGGGGGGTTAGAAGGGGGGTTCGTCGGACCAGCCGCCGGTGGAGGCCGCTCCACCAGCGGGCGCGCTCGCCCAGGGGTCGTCGCCGCCGGAGGACTGGCCCCCACCGGACGGGCCACCGGACTGGCCGCCGCCGTAGCCGCCGCCACCCCCGCCGCCACCGCGAGAGGCCTAGGTGACCTTCGCGGAGGCCCACTTCAGGGACGGGCCGACCTCGTCGACGTCGAGCTCGTACACCGTGCGCTTCTCGCCTTCCTTCGTCTCGTACGAGCGCTGCTTCAGGCGGCCCTGGACGATCACGGCGCTGCCCCTGGTGAGGGACTCCGCGACGTTCTCGGCTGCCTGACGCCAGACGGAGCAGCGCAGGAAGAGCGCCTCGCCGTCCTTCCACTCGTTCGAGTTCTTGTCGAAGGTGCGCGGGGTGGACGCGACGGTGAAGTTCGCGACCGCTGCCCCGCTGGGGGTGAAGCGCAGTTCCGGGTCGTTGGTGAGGTTGCCGACCACGGTGATGACGGTGTCGCCTGCCACGGTGTTCTCCTTGTGTCCTTCCCGCGTCTGCGGGGCTGCGTGGGTGTGGGTGCGGGCGCTCAGGTGCGCCCAGGTGGAGCGGGGAAGGGCGGTGCGGTGGAGCGGGTGGTGTGCGGTGCTGCTGGCGTCGCGGCGTGCTGCGCGCCGGTCCTGCGAGGGAGAGCGGCTAGCTGCCGGGCGTCGGGGCGGG
>JAOPWP010000182.1 GCA_025965615.1 Frankiales bacterium | reverse complement strand
ACTCCGACTGGGACAAGGAGAAGCTGCAGGAGCGGCTCGCGAAGCTGTCCGGCGGCATCGGCGTCATCAAGGTCGGCGCCCACACCGAGACCGAGCTCAAGGAGCGCAAGCACCGCCTCGAGGACGCCATCTCGGCGACCAAGGCAGCGGTCGAGGAGGGCATCGTCCCCGGTGGTGGCGCCGCGCTCATCCACGCCGCCGCCGTGCTCGAGGGCGACCTCGGCAAGGAGGGTGACGAGCGCACCGGTGTCCGCATCGTGCGTCGCGCGCTCGACGAGCCGGCCTACTGGATCGCCGCCAACGCCGGCCTCGAGGGGCGCGTCGCCGTCAACCGCGCCCGCGAGCTCGGAGCCGGTCAGGGCCTCAACGCGGCCACCGGTGAGTACGGCGACCTGGTCAAGCAGGGCATCGTCGACCCGGTCAAGGTCACCCGCTCCGCCGTCCGCAACGCCGCCTCCATCGCCAGCATGCTGCTGACGACCGAGACGCTCGTCGCGGACAAGCGCGAGGACGAGCCGGCCGACGCCGGTCACGGCGGGCACGGCCACAGCCACTAGCAGTCCCGCACGACAGCACGCTCGTACGACGGCCCGGTCCCCCTCGGGGGGCCGGGCCGTCGCGCGTTGTCCGTACGTCCTGGCCGGGGGTTCCCCCAGCCGATCTTGCGGGCGGGTCGATGATCGGCTGGGTGGTTCCGGTCGGCTGGTACGGGCGCTGGGTTCCCCCAGCCGATCTTGCCGGCTGCTGTGGTGATCGGCTGGGGGAGGAGGGGAGCGCGGTACGGGCGCTGGGTTCCCCCAGCCGATCGCCCTGACCCGGAGCGGCACCAGCAGAGCCCTGCGTACGGCGTCCGCGGCGCGAGACCGGGACTGTCGGAGGGCGGTGCCACGGTGGTCCGCATGGATTCCAGGCGTGCCGTCGGCTGGGCGGCCTTCGAGACGTCGGCGCCCGAGCTCGCGGCAGCGGTGCGGGAGCGCTTCACGGTCCGCAGGCACTGCACCGTCGCCACGATCCGCAAGGACGGGTCGCCGCGGATCAGCGGCACCGAGGTCGAGTTCTCAGCCGGCGAGCTGTGGACCGGCAGCATGCCTGGGGCGGTCAAGGCACTCGACCTGCAGCGCGACCCCCGGGTCGCCGTGCACTCCCCGACGGTCGACCCGCCGGAGGGCGACGAGATGGGCTGGCTGGGTGAGGCGAAGCTGGCCGGGGTCGTCGAGGAGCAGCCGCCCGGACAGGACGGCGCGCACCGCTTCCGGGTCCTGCTCTGCGAGGTGGTCATGACGGCGCTGCAGGACGGCCAGCTCCTGATCACGTCCTGGCACCCGGGCCGGGGCCTGGAGCAGGTACGCCGGTGAGCGCCGCCCCGAGGCGCGCCGGCACCCCGAGCTGTGGCACCGTCGCGCCGTGAGCGTCGACGCGGTGGTCATCGGGGCCGGGCACAACGGGCTGGTGGCAGCGACCCTGCTGGCCAGGGCCGGGTGGAGCGTCGAGGTCCTCGAGCGGGCCCCGGTGGCGAGTGGTGCGGTGGGCAGCGACACCACGGTGCGCGGCTACGTGCACGACTGGGGATCGGCCTTCTACGGCGTCCTGCACGCGAGTCCGGTGCTGCGCGAGCTCGGGCTCGACCGCCGGGTCAGCTGGGCGCACACCTCGACCCCGGTCAGCGCCGTGTGGGACCCCGACCAGCCCGCGGGCGTGCTCCGTCGCTCAGCCGAGCAGACGGCTGCGGGCCTCGGTGCCGACGGTCCGGCGTGGCTCGAGCTGTTCGCCTGGTGGCAGCGGCTGGGACGTCCGCTGTTCGACGCGGTCCTCGGTCCGGTGGGAGCGCCGCTGCCCCTGCTGCGAGCGGCCCGCGGCCTGTCCGGCGTCCGTGAGGCGCTCTCGACCGTACGGACCATGCTCGAGCCGGTCGAGGCATTCACCTCCCAGCGCTTCTCGACGGACGCGGCCCGGTTGCTGCTCGCGGGCAACGCGACCCACGCCGACGTCGGCATCGACGCCGCTGGGTCGACCCCGCCGGCCCTCCTGCTCGCGATGGCCGCGCAGGAGCACGGCATGCCCGTGCCCGTGGGGGGCGCGTCCGTCCTGGCCGCGGCCCTGGTGGAGGCGGCCGAGGAGGCGGGGGTCGTCGTCCGCACCAGCACGCCGGTCGCGCGCGTCGTCGTGCGCGGGGGCCGGGCGGTCGGCGTGGTGACCGACGCAGGCGAGGGCATCGCGGTGCGCCGGGCGGTCGTGGCCGACGTCGCCCCGCACGTGCTCGCTCGGGACCTGGTCGGTGAGCAGCACCTGCCGGGGGAGTGGCTCGCGAGCCTGCGCCGACACCGCTGGACCAGCGGCTACTTCCGGCTCGACGTCGACCTCGACGGGCCGGCCCCGTGGCGCGACGAGCGACTCGCGGACTCCGTCGTCGTGCACGTCAGCGGCGACCTCGACGAGATGGCGATGAGCCAGGCGCAGGTGCGCCGGCAGCGCCTGCCCGACCTGCCGCAGCTGATCCTCGGCCAGCAGGACCGGGCCGACCCGACGCGGGTGCCCGCCGGAGCGGCCAGCCTGTGGGTGGAGTGCCACTGCCCGGCGCGACCCGTCGACGAGCCCGAGGACTGGGAGCAGCGCTTCGCCGACCGGATGATCGACCGCCTCGAGGTGCACGCCCCGGGTCTGCGCAGCCGGATCGTCGACACGACCGTGGTGTCGCCCCTGGACCTCCAGCGCCGTGACCCGAACCTCGTGGGCGGCGACGTCGGCGGCGGCTCCGCCGCACCGGACCAGCTGCTGGTCTTCCGCCCGGTGGCCGGCTGGTCGTCGTACCGCCTGCCGGTGGCCGGCCTGTGGATGTGCGGCGCGGCCTCCCATCCGGGCGGCGGCGTGCACGGGCTCTGCGGGCGCAACGCGGCCCGGGCCGTGCTGCGGGCGGCGCGCCTGCGCGTCTAGCGGCTGCCCTCCGGGAGCACCGCGCCGAGCTCGAAGTGCATCGGGTCGGTGAACTTCCAGTCCCCACCCCAGCGGAAGCCCCAGCGCTTGAAGATGGCGACGACCTCCGGGTGCATCGTGCCCGTGATCCCGCGGTAGTTGGTCGCCGCGTCCATGTCGATGGCGATCCCCCAGGTGTGCAGGGAGATCGAGTTCTCGGGGTTGCGCTCGATGAACCGCGGTACGTAGCACCCGTCGTAGGTGTGCAGGGTCGAGGCGAGCCCGGCCTTGACCACGTCCTCGAGAGCGCCGCGCAGCTGCGGAAGCATCAGCCGGTGGCAGGTCACGGCCCCCATGATCGGCAGGGTCTGCGTCGCGATGTTCTGGGCGACCCAGTCGTCGTCGGGCTGGATCGTGCCATCGGGGAAGTAGCGGTAGGAGAAGCTCCCGAACGCCTTCGCCGCCTTGGTCCCGGTCAGGAAGGCGACCGGGCTCGCGGCGGGAGGCGTCAGCAGGTCGACCGACGCTGTCGGGCCGGCGATGGCGCGTACCCGGTCGGCGAGTGCTTGCGGGTCGTCCTCGCCGGCCGTCATCAGCACGGTGTTGGTCGCTGGCAGCCCCAGGCGGTCGGCCGTCTCGGCGTCCACGACGGCGTCCGCACCGGTCACGCCGGCCGTGGCGATGGCCCCGAGCCGCAGGGCGGTGGGCTGGCCCGGTCCGGACACGGGCACCTCGTTGCCCAGGACGAGGCCGAGGGCGGCGGCAGGCTCGTGGGCGACCACCAGCTCGCCTCGGGCGACGGCCTGCCAGACCGCCGTCGCCTCGGCGGTCCCCTCCGCGGCGAACGCGCGGAAGGTCGACGGGTCGATGCCGACGGTGCGCGTCTGCTTGTCGGCCACCCGTACGACGCCGGAGCGGTAGGAGACGGCACTCCCTTCGGGGGCGAGGGCCATGAGCTGGCCCAGGGCCTCGGCCGACAGGGGCTCGGGGGCGCTGACCAGGACGTCGGGGCGTACACGTGCAGCGAGCTCCCTGACGGGGAGGGCCGCAGGTCGAGCGCGACCGCCCGGCGCCGCCTCGACAGCCGGGGCGGGCGAGGCCGGGGGCGGCTGGGCCGCTGGGCCGGGAGGTGCCTGCTCGCTCCGGTCGGCGGTGCACCCGGTCACGAGGACGAGCAGGGCGAGCGCGCCGGCGGCGCGAGGCGCCGAACGTCGTCGTCCGGGGGTGAACCGCCCCGCAGCGTCAGCGGACGTCGGCACTCCTGGGCGGCTCACTGCGAGGCACTCCGCACGTGTGGCAGGGGGGATGCGAGCCGGTCGACGACCGCCTCGCGCTGACCAACGACACGTACCCCCTGCGGTGACGTGCGCACGCCGTTGAGGCCGTCAGCTTCAGGCGTCAGCTCGCTGCGGCGTGGGTCTCGAGCGACCCGGACCGTGCGTGGACCGCCTCACGGGCGTGGACCGCCTCGCGTTCGTGTTCCGACATCCCTCCCCAGACGCCGTACGGCTCGTGCGCAGCCAGGGCGTGGGCCCGGCACTGGCGAACGACAGGGCAGCTGGCGCACACCGCCTTGGCCGCCGCCTCACGGTTGCTGCGCCGCGGGCCGCGCTCGCCCTCCGGGTGGAAGAACAACTCTGTGTCCTGACTGCGGCAGGCGCCCTGCAACTGCCACTCCCAGAGGTCGGACTGCGGTCCGGGAAGCCGTGAGATGTCGGTCATGGTGCTCTCCCTCAATGTGGATGGCCGGGTCTGGGGCCTTCCTCGCTCCACCGTAGTACCGCTTCACAAGTTGTTCAACCCTCGGGGCACCTGCCATTCTGGGCCGGGAACCGCGCCACAGGTCGTCCGAGTTGTGGTCCAGCGCACGTGCCCCCATCCTTCGTCTGTGGACGACCAGCGGTTCGACGATGCCGAGGGGCCTCGCCTGACGGTCGCCGCGGTCGCTCACCGGCTCGGTGTCGCGCCTGCCACCCTGCGCACCTGGGACCGCAGGTACGGGCTGGGGCCGCAGGCGCACACGACCGGAGCACACCGCCGGTATGCCCCGTCGGACGTGGCTCGCCTGCAGACCATGCGCCGCCTGACCCTGGAGGGCGTGCCGCCGGGTGACGCCGCCCGGGTGGCCCTCGGCCGGCTGCTGCAGCCCCCGGCAGGCGCGGCCTCGCCGACTCCCCCCGGCGGGCCGGGGGGGCGGGTCCTCGCCCTGCCCGGGGCCAGCGACGCGGTGCGCGGTCTCGGTCGGGCCGCGATGGCGCTCGACACCGCTGAGGTGACGCGCCTGCTGCGCGAGCAGGTGGAGGCGCACGGCGTGCTGCACACCTGGGACCACGTCCTGCGGCCCGTCCTGGTGGCCATCGGCGCCCGGTGGGCCGTGACGGGGGAGGGGATCGAGGTGGAGCACCTGCTGTCGGACTGCGCGGCCGCCGTCCTGCGCCGGCAGTCCGAGAGCGTCGTGCCGGAGCCGGGGCGGCGGCCGGTGCTGCTCGCCTGCGCCCCGGACGAGCAGCACGCCCTGCCGCTGCACGCCCTCGGGGCCGGCCTCGCCGAGCGCGGCATCGCCACCCGGACGCTCGGCG
>JAOPWP010000051.1 GCA_025965615.1 Frankiales bacterium | reverse complement strand
GACCTCGAGCAGCAGCCCGTCGGCCCGGGGCCGGGCCCAGCCGGCGACGGCGCCGACCAGCAGGCCGGGCACCCCCCGTCCGCGACTGCCAGGAGTGACGTAGACGCGCCCAGGAAGACCCGCTCGTCGAGTCGTCGGGCCCGGCGACGCGGACCTGCACCTCATCGGGCACGCGCGACGCGCCCCTCGTCCCACACCGGCTCCGGGGCCTCGTAGACGTGCCCGTCCGCGCCGAACACGAGGTAGCGGTCGAAGCCCCGGGCGAACCACCGGTCGTGGGTGACGGCGAGCACCGTGCCGTCGAAGCCCTGCAGCCCCTCCTCCAGCGCCTCGGCGCTGTCGAGGTCGAGGTTGTCCGTCGGCTCGTCGAGCAGCAGCATCGTGCAGCCGGACAGCTCGAGCAGGAGCACCTGGACCCGGGCCTGCTGGCCGCCCGAGAGGGTGTCGAAGCTCTGGTCGGCCTGCCCGTGCAGCTCGTAGCGCCGGAGGGCGCCGATGGCCTGCGCACGGTCGAGCCCCCGGCGGGCCCCGTTGCCGGTGTCGTCGGTGCCGCGGTGCAGGACCTCGACGAGCGTCTTGCCGTAGAGGTCAGGCTGCTCGTGCGTCTGCGCGAACCAGCCCGGGACGACCCTGGCGCCGAGCTTCCACTCGCCCTTCGTGGGCACGGGGGCGCCGGCCAGCAGGCGCAGGAAGTGCGACTTGCCCGAGCCGTTCGACCCGAGCACCGCGAGCCGCTCGCCGTAGAAGACCTCGAGGTCGAAGGGCTTCATCAGCCCGGTGAGCTCGAGCCCCTTGCAGGTCAGGGCGCGGACCCCCGTACGCCCGCCCTTCAGCTGCATCGTGACCTTCTGGTCGACGACCTGCTCGGGCGGCGGCCCGGCGGCGAGGAACTTCGCGAGGCGGGTCTCCATCGCCGCCAGCTTCGGCGCCATCGCGTGGCTGACCTTCGCCTGCACCCGCAGCGTGATCACGAGCTGGCGCAGTCGCTCCCGCTCCTCCTCCCACCGCTTGTGCAGCTCCTCCAGGCGCTCGCGGCGGGCCTGCCGGGCGGCAGCGTAGGTCGCGAAGCCCCCGCCATGGACCCAGGTCCCGTGCGCCTCGACCGTGACGACCCGGGTCGCCGTCCTGGCCAGCAGCTCGCGGTCGTGACTCACGAACAGCACCGTCTTGCTCGACTGCTCCAGCGCCGCCTCGAGCCACCGCTTGCCCGGCACGTCGAGGTAGTTGTCCGGCTCGTCGAGCAGCAGCACCTCGTCGGGGCCCCGCAGCAGGGCTTCGAGCGCGAGCCTCTTCTGCTCACCGCCCGAGAGGGTGTGCAGCGCGCGGAACTGCGCCTTCTCGTACGGCACGCCGAGCGCAGCCGTGGTGCACACGTCCCAGGTGACCTCGGCGTCGTAGCCGTGCGCGTCGCCCCAGTCGGAAAGGGCGGTGGCGTAGCGCATCTGGGTTGCCTCGTCGTCGTGCTCCATCATCGCCAGCTCGGCCGCGTCGAGGGCCCGGCCGGCCGCGCGAAGGGCCGGCGGCGCGAGCCCGACGAGCAGGTCGCGCACCGTCGTGTCGTCCCGGATCGAGCCGATGAACTGGCGCATGACCCCCAGACCCCCGGTGCGCGCGACCTGCCCTGAAGAGGGCTCCAGGTCGCCGGCGATCATGCGCAGCAGGGTGGTCTTGCCCGTCCCGTTCGCACCCACGAGGGCCGTCCTCGTGCCGTCGCCGACCCGGAAGCTGACGTCGTCGAACAGCACCCTGCCGTCGGGCAGGGTGCAGGCGAGCGACTGCACGTCGACGTATCCCACCGGTCCAGTCTGCTGGGCCTGTCCAGGGAGATGCCGAGGGGGCCAGCCCTCAGCCCGCGGCCAGCCGCCGCACGTTGCGGGTGACCGCCTGTCGGGCCAGCAGCTCACCGTCCGCCGGGTAGGTGACGTGCTCGAGGACGAGAGCGTGAGGGGGCGCGACGGCGACGTCGTCGGCCCGGCGGTCGAGGGCCACCAGCGACCCGGGCCAGGCGGCGCCGCGCCGGCCCTCCCCCACCGCGAGCATCGCCCCCACGAGCGAACGCACCATGGAGTGGCAGAAGGCGTCCGCCTCGACGGTCATGACCAGCAGTCCGTCCTGGCCGCGGACCCAGTCGAGCTGGAGCAGCCTGCGGATCGTCGTCGCTCCCTCGCGACGCTTGCAGTAGGCGGCGAAGTCGTGCTCCCCGATCAGGGCACGGGTCGCTGCCTGCATGGCGTCGGGATCGAGCGGCCGGGGCCAGCTGAGCACGTCGTGACGGCGCAGCGGGTCGACGGCCTCCGGCCCGTCGGCCACCCGGTAGCGGTAGGTGCGCGAGAGGGCGGAGAACCGGGCGTCGAACCCCTCCGGCGCCACAGCGGCGCGCCGCACCCGCACGTCGACCGGGAGCAGCCCGTTGAGCCGGCGCAGGAGCAGCGGGTCCTCGGCCACCGGTGGGGGGAGGTCGACGTGCGCCACCTGGCCTCGGGCGTGCACGCCCGCATCGGTGCGACCGGCGACGCCGACCCGGGGCGGCTCGGTCCTGGTGAGGACGCCGAGTGCGTCCTGCAGGACGCCCTGCACGGTGCGGAGCCCCGGTTGCTGCGCCCAGCCGAGGAACCCGGTGCCGTCGTACGCCAGGTCCAGGCGTACGCGCACGCCCCCCGGGACAGCGCCGAGCCCGCCCCCCCTCGACGGGGGAACGGGCTCGTCGGGCAGTGCAGTGCCTACTTCGACTCGTCCTCGGCCGGGGCGTCGGTGGCGGCGGCTGCCTCGGCCTCCGCCTGGGCCAGCTGCTGCTGAGCCGCGGCGAGCTCCTGCTCGGCCTCGGAGAGCTCCTCCTGGGCCTCGACCAGCTCGGTGTGCGCCTCCTGCACCTCGGCAACCGCCTCGGGGTCAGGCGTCTCGGCGGCCGGGGCCTCGGCCTCCGTCGCCGCGGCCGGGACCTCGACGTCGGTCTCGACGGCCGTGGCGGACGCGACGCTCTCGTCCGCGGGCGGCTCGTACGCGGTCGCCTCGGCCGCGACGGCAGCCGCGGTCGGGCTCTCGCTCGCCAGTGCCTCGGCCGACTCGCGGGTGGCGCCGGTCGGAGCCTTCTTGGGTGCGGTCCTCGTGCCCCGCGCCCGCTCGGCCTCGCCGACGGCCTGCTGCGACACGGTCTGACCCTCGACCAGCTCGATGATCGCCATCGGGGCGTTGTCGCCCTTGCGGTTGCCCAGCTTGAGGATGCGGGTGTAGCCGCCCGGGCGGTCGGCGTAGCGCGGGCCGATCTCGGCGAACAGGGTGTGCACGACGCTCTTGTCGTTCAGGCGCTTGAGCACCTGGCGACGCGCGTGCAGGTCCCCCCGCTTGCCGAAGGTGATCAGGTGCTCGGCGTACGGGCGCAGGCGCTTGGCCTTCGCCTCGGTCGTCGTGATCCGGCCGTGCTCGAACAGCGACGTCGCCAGGTTGGCGAGCATCAGCCGCTCGTGGGCGGGGCTGCCACCCATGCGTGGGCCCTTGGCGGGTGTGGGCATCTCTTCTCCTCGGTGCGGGACCCGTCAGGCGGGTCCGTGGGGGCGCCGCGGCGGCTGCCGGGGCCCTGCCGAACTGGTAGCGGTCCTGCTAGAGCTGCTCGGTCTCCTGGAAGCCGGCGTCGCCCTGGTCCTCGACCGGGTCGGAGAAGTCCGGCGCGCCGTACTCGTCCGTGCCGTAGGTGCTGACGATCTGGCTCGGGTCGAACCCGGGAGGGCTGTCCTTGAGGGCCAGGCCCATCGAGTGCAGCTTGACCTTGACCTCGTCGATCGACTTCGCACCGAAGTTGCGGATGTCGAGCAGGTCGGCCTCGGAGCGGGAGACGAGCTCGCCGACCGAGTGGATGCCCTCGCGCTTGAGGCAGTTGTAGGAGC
>JAOPWP010000195.1 GCA_025965615.1 Frankiales bacterium | reverse complement strand
GGGCGCGCCGCCCTTCTTGGCCTTCTCCGAGATCTGCTCCCACTGCTTCTGCAGGCGCTCGACGTCGGCGGTGATCTCCTCCTCCGAGGCGCCCTCGGCGGCCGTCCGGATGATCACACCGGCGTCGTCCGGGACGACCTTCTTGAGGATCGACTTCAGGCGCGCCCGCTCGTTCTCGGGAAGCTTGCGGCTGATGCCGGTCATCGAGCCCTCGGGCACGTAGACCAGGTAGCGGCCCGGCAGGCTCACCGCGGCCGTCAGTCGGGCGCCCTTGTGCCCGATCGGGTCCTTGCTGACCTGGACCAGGACCTCCTGACCGCTCTTGAGGACCGACTCGATCTTGCGCGAGCCGGAACCGGCCAGCTCGTAGTTGACCTCGCCGGCGTAGAGCACGCCGTTCTTGCCCTTGCCGATGTCGACGAAGGCGGCCTCCATCGACGGCAGGACGTTCTGCACCTTGCCGAGGTAGACGTTGCCGGCGTACGACTGCGCGCTTGCCTTCGTCACGTAGTGCTCGACGAGGATGCCGTCCTCGAGGACGGCGATCTGGGTGCGGTCGCCCTTCTGGCGCACGACCATGACGCGCTCGACGGCTTCCCGCCGCGACAGGAACTCGGCCTCGGTGAGGATCGGCACCCGGCCGCGGCCGCTGTCGCGGCCCTCCTGCCGGCGTACCCGCTTGGCGGCCATGCGGGTCGAGCCGCTGATGCCGCGGACGCCGTCCTCGCCGGCCTCGCTCGCGCCACGCACGGCGCGCTGGCGGGGCTCGCGCGGGGCGCGCGGGGCGCGCGGCTCGCGGACGTGCACGACCGTCCCGGGCGGGTCGTTCTCGTCCGGGGTGGTGTCGGCGCCTGCGCTGCCCGACCGGCGGCGGCGACGACGACGCCGGCGAGTGCCGTCGGCTGCGGTCTCGAACGCGTCGTCGTCGGAGGTGTCCTCGCCCTCGGCGATCGGCTCGTCCGTCGAGGTCTCGGTCGTCTCGGCGCCCTCGGCCCGCGAGCCACGGCCGCGGCGGCCACGGCGGCGGCGGCGCGGGCGGTCCGGGTCGTCGTCGTCCTCGTCCGCCTCCGGACCCGTCTCCTCCAGAGCGGTCGGAGCGGCCAGCAGCGCGCTGGGGCTGACGGCGCCGGCGGTGCCGGCGCGGCGACGGCGGCGGGGAGCGGGCTGCTCCTCCTCCTCGTCCACGGGCACGTCCGGCTCGACCGGCGGCGGCGCCTGGAAGGTGACGGCGGCGGGGACGCGCTTGCGGGTGCGCTTGGCCGGCGGCTCGAGCACGGCCGGGTCGACGGTGACGTCGTCGGCGGCGTTCTCGGCGGCGTTCTCGGCGACGACGGGGTCGTCCTCGACCGCCTCGAGGACCGGCTCGGCCGGCGTCTGCAGCGCCTCGGGGACGGCGTCGTCGGAGGAGTCGGTTTTGGCGGCGGCCTTCTTGCGCGGCGCGGCCTTCTTGGCGGGCGCCTTGCGGACCCGCTTGGCCGGGGCGGGCGCCTCAGCGGCGGCCTCGGTCTCCGTACCCGCGTCCGTCGGCGTGTCGGCGGCGACCTTGCTGGTCGCGCGGCGGCGGGTCGCCTTCTTCACGGGGGGCGTGTCAGTGCTGGTGGTGGCGTCGCTGGTGGCGTCGCCGGTCGGCTCGTTGTCGAGCACCGGTGCTCCGGTCTGGTCGCCACGTGACGCGGCCGCGGCGACCCTGGGTGAGGTCGGTCCGGGCCGGCCGGGTGGCCGACGCCGGGGGAAGTCTGGGGGTGCGGTCCTAGGTCGGACTGCCGGCGACGGCCTCGTCCCGATCGGCGTCCTGTCGCGTTGCCCCGGGGGCCGGTGGAATCCGGTCGGGTGCGAACGGGTCGCCGACCTCGCCGTTCTCGGTGAGCAGCCCCTGCGCGTACCGGGTTGCCTCGGGAGGCACCGGCGGTACGAGGTCGGCCACGGACCGGAGTCCGGAGAGGACGTCGTCGGGTCGAACAGCAGGCGTCACGTGCCGTACGACCACGAGAAGTGTCGCACAAGCCGGGTCGCCGTCGTCGACGGACGCGCGCATCGACACGATGGCCGCCCGGGCGTCGAGCTTGCGGATGCCGTCCTTCATGAGCCGGTCGACCACCAGGGAGTCGGTCGCCAGGAACGCCGCGACGGCCCGCTCGACGTCCGCGAGCGGCACCTGCGGCAGCCGGATCCCCCACTGCGAGGCGACCACGCGGTCCGGGAGGCTCGTGCCCGCAGGCGCTTCCACGACGTCGACGACGTCGATGCCCGCGGGCAGGCTCTCGTCGAGCGCGAGCCGGAGCCGCTCGAGGTCGACCCGCTCCACCACCGAGATCTCGACGTACTCCGCCTCGGACGCCACGCCGGTCGGCGCGGCGCCGACCCAGCTGATCTTGGGGTGCGGCGAGAAGCCGGCGCTGTAGGCCATCGGCACCTGCGCACGGCGCAGCGCCCGCTCGAAGGCGCGGGCGATGTCGCGGTGGCTGGTGAAGCGCAGGCGCCCGCGCTTGGTGTAGCGCAGCCGCAGCTTCTGCACCGCCAGCGGCGGCGGCGGACCGGTCGGGACGTTGCGGGCCATCCTCAGCCCCTCACGTCGTGCCGGTGGTGCACCAGGTCGTGGACGAAGTAGCGCGAGAAGCTCTCGACAGTGAAGGACGCGCCGTCGCTGCGCCGGCCCCGGCGCTGCCAGTGCTCCGGCGACAGGCCGTCGAAGGCCGCCGCGACCTGCTCCCCCGCTGCCACGACCTGCGTCGCGACCTCAGCCGGGTCCTGCTGGTCGTAGCGGTCCGCGACGGCCGCCGCGTCCTGGTCCCAGTTCGGGTAGAGCGGGTCGTCCTGGTCGAGCATGAGGCGCAGTCGCTCGTCGTACAGCCGCAGGACGTCGCGGACGTGGCAGCCGTACTCGAGGGGCGACCACGTCGCGGCTTCGGGGCGCGTGCGCGCACCCGGTCGGGCGAGCACCGGACCCCACGACGCGGCGCCGTCGCGCACGACGGCGCCGACCTGCGAGTGGTCGAGAACGGCGGCGTCGAAGCCGCACTCGGGGCACGGGCGCTCGAGCACCCACGTCCAGTCCTTGGTGTCCGGGGAGATCACGTGGCCGTCGCCAGCGGGTTCTTGACGACGGTCAGCGGCAGCAGCGTCTTGCCGGTGGGGCCGATCTGGATGTCGGTGCCCATCTGCGGGCAGACGCCGCAGTCGAAGCACGGGATCCAGCGGCAGTCGTCGAGGTCCTGCTCCGCGAGCGCCTCCTGCCAGTCCGACCAGAGCCACTCCTTGTCGAGGCCGGAGTCGAGGTGGTCCCAGGGCAGCACCTCGAGCTCGTCGCGCTCGCGCACGGTGTACCAGTCGAGGTCGAGGCCGAACGCCGCCAGCTCGTCGGCGGCCGCAGCCGCCCAGCGGTCGTAGGAGAAGTGCTCGCTCCAGCCGTCGAACTTCCCGCCGTCGCGCCAGACCCGCTCGAGCACCCGGCCCACGCGCCGGTCGCCGCGCGAGAGCAGGCCCTCGATCTGCCCGGGCTTGCCGTCGTGGTAGCGGTAGCCGATCGCCTTGGCGGTGCTCCGGTCGCTGTTGATCGCGTCGCGCAGCAGCTTCAGCCGCCGGTCGGTCCCCTCGTGGTCGAGCTGGCCGGCCCACTGGAACGGCGTGTGGGCCTTGGGCACGAACCCGCCGATGCTGACGGTGCAGCGGACGTCGCGGGTGCCGGTCGCGCGCCGGCCGGCCTGGATGACCTCGCGGGCCATCTCGGCGATCTCGAGCACGT
>JAOPWP010000186.1 GCA_025965615.1 Frankiales bacterium | reverse complement strand
GGGCAAGAGCAACCTCACCTACCGGGTCTCCAGCGAGGCCGGAGCGGTCGTGCTGCGCCGCCCCCCGCTGGGGCACGTCCTGCCCACCGCGCACGACATGGTGCGCGAGCACACGGTGATGTCGGCGCTGGCCGGCACGCCGGTCCCGGTCCCGCGCATGCTCCACCTGTGCACCGACGCCGCCGTGCTCGGCCAGCCGTTCTACGTCATGGAGCTCGTCGAGGGGCACATCTGCCGTGACGCCCTGCCCGCCGGCTACGCCGACCGGCCGGAGCAGCGGCGAGCCGTCGGCGAGGGCCTGGTCGAGGTGCTGGCCGCGCTGCACGAGGTCGACCCCGCGCAGGTGGGGCTCGGCGAGTTCGGGCGGCCGGACGGGTACATGGAGCGCCAGGTCCGCCGCTGGGGCAAGCAGTGGGACGCCACCCGCATCGAGGGCCACGACGACCTGGACGCGCTCGCCGCCGACCTGACCTCGCAGGTGCCGGTCACGCAGCGCAACACGATCGTCCACGGCGACTACCGGCTCGACAACACCATCCTCGATCCGTCGGCCCCGGGCAGGATCGCCGCGGTGCTCGACTGGGAGATGTCCACTCTCGGGGACCCTCTCGCCGACCTGGGGGTGCTCCTCGGCTACTGGTCGCAAGCCGACGACGCCGGCGCCCGGACCTCGGCGCTGGTCGTGCCCGCTGCCACGGTGCTGCCGGGCTTCCCGACCCGCGCCGAGGTGGCCTCGCTCTACGCGCAGCGCACGGGGCTCGACCTCACCCCGCTCCCCTGGTACGCAGCCTTCGCCGCCTTCAAGCTGGCCGTCGTCTGCGCCGGCATCGTCGCCAGGGTGCGTGGCGGCGCGATGATCGGTTCGGGCTTCGACGGGATCGAGCAGCGAATCGGCCCGCTGGTCGAGATCGGCCGTTCGACCCTGGCCGACCAGGCGGTCTGACCGCAGGACCCTGGCTGGACCGGCGGCTCACCCCGCTGCGAGCAGCGTCGCGCAGGGCAGCTGCTGACCGCAGCCTGCGCACCGGTTGCGGGCACGCCGCCCAGGGCCGGAGGGCCGGTGGGCAGACCTCACCGCCCACAGCCGACCAGCCAGGTCCCGGATCCGGGCGACGGCCTCGTCGAGGGCCGGGTCCTCGGTCTTCCGGGCGATGTCGATCTGCACGGTCACGGCCACCTCCGGGTGCGTCGGTCGCCGACGCTACGGATCCTCGGCACGTCCGCCAAGCGGGCCTGTGGGGCCGGCTGTGGGCCCGGTGTGGACGGCGCCGGGCGCCGGCTGTGCAGCGGGTGGGGACGTACCTGTGGATCTCCCGCCGCGCACGACCAGCGCCACCCCGAGCGCCGTGACGACCACCCCGATCACGGAGACGGCCGCGAGCCGCTCGTCGAACAGCAGGTAGGCCTGGACCGCGGTGACCGGGGGGACGAGGAAGAACAGGCTCGACACGCGCGAGGCCGTCCCCCGGCGCAGCAGGGCCAGCAGCAGCAGCACGGCACCGATCGACAGGACCAGGACGAGCCAGACGAACGCGCCGACGAACTCCCCCGTCCACGAGATCTCCCGGGACTCGGTGGCGAGCGAGAGCACGCCGAGAGCCGCCGCCGCTGCGGCGTACTGGACGGCTGTGCCCTGGAGCAGGGGGGTGCCGTCCCCGTGGCGCTTCTGCCACAGGGTCCCGGCGGTGCCGCCCAGCAGGGCCAGCAGGCAGGCGAGGACTCCCGGACCGGTCGGGCCCGACGAGTCGGCGAGGCTCGGCCCCACGACGAGTCCCACGCCCAGGAGGCCGAGACCGAGCCCGAGCCACTGGCGGCGGACGAGCTGCTCGCCGAGCAGGCGTACGGCCAGCGCCGCGACCAGCACCGGCTGCAGGCCCACGATCACCGCCGAGACGCCCGCGGAGGTCCCGGACGCGATGGCCCAGAAGACGCCCCCGAGGTAGGCGCCGTGCAGCAGCAGCCCGGAGACCGCGGCCGCACGCGCCTGAGCGGCGGTCATGCCGCGCGGGACACCCCGGCTGACCACGACGGCGGCCAGGCCCAGCAGCGCTGCGGCGACGACCAGGCGCAGGCCCAGGAAGGTGAACGGCTCCGCGTAGGGCAGGCCGTACTTCGCCCCCACGAAGCCGGTGCTCCACAGCAGGACGAAGACCGCGGGGGCCGCGTCGACCGCGGTCGACCGTGCCCGGTCCCGGCTCACCGCCGGCGTCCCCAGACTGTGGACGGCAACTTCTCGGCCACGGACAGCGCCCAGAGCACCAGCGGGACCTGCAGGGGGAGCCGCGCGAGGGCGACCCAGCGCGGCACGTCGCCCGGCTCGACCGCCATGGAGAGGTTCCCGGGGAAGACCGCGACGAGCAGCACGGCCGAGGCAAGCCCGCCCCTGCGCCGGGTCGCGGGCACGGCCACGGCTGCCGCGCAGGCCAGCTCGACGACGCCGCTCGCGTAGATCCACGCCCGCGGAGCCGGCAGGAAGGAAGGGATCAGCGCGTCGTAGAACCCGGGCGAGACGAAGTGCGTGACTCCGGCCCCGCCGAGCACCGCCGCCAGCAGGTACGGCGACGCGGTGCGCAGGCGGTCCATGCCGGCAGTCTGTCTGACCGGGGCCGGTCCGCGCCGGACGAGTGACACCGCTACCCGCTCCCGGGTGGAGCATGTGCGTGTCTGCAGGGGAACTCAAGAGATCCGGCCTACGGTCGATGCTCAGAGGGCGATCGCCGGCAGCCGACGCCGGCGGCGCGCGTGGTGCTGGCTCGCCTGTGGCGCCGCAGGAGGTGGTTCTCGTGCTCTACCGCATGTGCTCCGAGTGCGAACGGTCCACCGTCGTGCCCGACCGGCGCCTGTGCCTCGCGTGCGCCGAGCGGCTCGACGAGGACCTCATCGAGATCCTGAGCGCTCCGACGGGCACCTGAGCTCGCCGCTGACAGGATGGGCCGATGGACCTTCCGATCATGCCCCCCGTGAAGCCGATGCTCGCCAAGTCGGTGCCGGACGTGCCGGACGGTCCCTACCTCTACGAGCCCAAGTGGGACGGCTTCCGCTGCATCGTGTTCCGGGACGGCGACGAGGTCGAGCTCGGCAGTCGCAACGAGAAGCCGCTGACCCGCTACTTCCCCGAGGTCGTGGCAGCCGTGCGCGCGCAGCTCCCGGAGCGGTGCGTCGTCGACGGCGAGATCGTCATCGCGGCGGAACGGGGTCTCGACTTCGAGGCCCTGCTCCAGCGGGTGCACCCGGCCGACTCGCGGGTGCGCATGCTGGCCGAGACGACACCCGCCTCGTTCGTGGCGTTCGACCTGCTGGCCCTCGAGGCCGACTCCCTGCTCGACCGGCCCCAGTCGGAGCGGCGGGCCCTGCTCGAGCAGGCGCTGTCCGGAGCGCACCCGCCCGTGCACCTGACACCGGCCACGAGCGACCCGGCCCTGGCGCGCGAGTGGTTCACCGTGTTCGAGGGCGCCGGTCTGGACGGCGTGATCGCCAAGCCGCTGTCCGGCGTCTACGCCCCTGACAAGCGCACCATGCTGAAGATCAAGCACGCCCGCACGGCCGATTGCGTGGTCGGCGCGTTCCGCTGGCACAAGAGCGGGCCCGTGGTCGGGTCCCTCGTGCTCGGGCTCCACGACGACAACGGCGCGCTCCAGCACGTGGGGGTGTCGGCCTCGTTCCCGATGGCGCGTCGGGCCGAGCTGGTCGAGGAGCTGCGCCCGTACCTGCTCGAGGAGGGCCAGGAGCACCCGTGGGTCGGGGAGATCGGGTCCGAGCGCCGGCCCGGGGGTGAGCCGTCCCGGTGGAACCGCGACAAGGACACCAGCTTCGTGCCGCTGCGCCCCGAGCTCGTCGTCGAGGTCGCCTACGACCACATGGAGGGCGCGCGGTTCCGGCACACCGCCCAGTTCCGGCACTTCCGGCCGGACCGCGACGCGGCCTCCTGCACCTACGCCCAGCTCGACCGCCCGGTCCGCTTCGACCTGGCTGAGGTCCTCGGCGCCTGAGCCGGTTGCTGGCAGGATGCCGGGGTGCGCCTGATCTCCAAGCTCGCCGTCATCGCGGCCGCGGTCTGGCTGGTCGCCGCCTACGTGCCCGGTGTGCAGGTGCAGCAGGGATGGACCAGCTACCTGCTGATCGCCGTCATCTTCGCGCTGGTCAACGCGTTCGTGAAGCCGGTCCTCAAGCTGCTGGCGCTTCCCCTGCTGCTGCTCACCCTCGGGCTGTTCCTGATCGTCATCAACGCAGCGATGCTGGGGCTGACCGCGGCGCTCACCGAGCGGTTGTCGCTGGACGGGTTCGTTCCCGCCGTCCTCGCCTCACTCGTCATCAGCGCTGTCACCTGGGTCGGCGACAACGTGCTGGGCTTGGACGAGGACTGACGGGGGTGGGCGGAAGCGGCCGACGGCCGGTCTTCGTGCTCCACGAGCACGACCGGCCGACACACCACTTCGACCTCCGGCTCGAGCAGGCAGGCGTCCTCCGCTCGTGGGCCGTGCCGAAGGGCCTGCCCACCAGCTCTGCTCAGGACCGGCTCGCGGTGGCCGTCGCCGACCACGACCTGGGCCACGCGTCGTACACCGACGCGACGAAGCGGATCGCCGACGACGGGTGGTGGGAGCTCGAGGACCGCAACGACCGCCGCTTCGTGTTCGTGCTGCACGGCCAGTCGGACAGCCGGCGCTACGCCCTGATCGACACGGGTCGCGACTGGCTGCTGCACCTGACGCGCGAGCAGCCCTGACGGCTGGGGGGACACGGCGCGGCCGACCTCGTAGGACAGGCCGTTCGACAGACGGGCCGCCGTCGGGTGGAGTGACTGCTCGTGTCCGCCACCCTCGTCGCCGCAGGCGTCACCGTCGTGCGCGGTCCGGCCCTCGTGCTCTCCGACGTCTCGCTGACGATCGCGCCGGGGTCACGGATCGGCGTGGTCGGGCCGAACGGCGTCGGGAAGTCGACGCTGCTCGCCGCGCTCGCCGGAGCCCTCGAGCCGGAGCAGGGCTCCATCACCCTGTCGCCGCGCACGGCCACGGTCGGTCTCCTCCCCCAGGAACCCGACCGACGGCCGGACGAGACCCTCACCGCCTTCCTGGAACGGCGTACGGGAGTCGCTGACGCCCAGATTGCCCTCGATGCAGCCACTCTCGCCCTCACCGAGTCGGCGCCCGGGTCCGACGACCTCTACGCGGCAGCCCTGGAGCGGTGGCTCGACCTCGGCGGCGCAGACCTCGACGTCCGCGCCGAGCAGGTGTGCGTCGACCTGGGGCTGCCGCTCGACCTGCTGGGCGTCCCGACGGCGGCGCTCTCCGGCGGCCAGGCCGCCCGCGCCTCGCTGGCCTCGGTGCTGCTCTCCCGCTACGACGTCTTCCTGCTCGACGAGCCGACCAACGACCTCGACTTCGCCGGGCTCGAACGGCTCGAGCGCTTCGTCCTCGGGCTGGCAGCCGGGCTCGTCGTCGTGTCGCACGACCGCGAGTTCCTCGCCCGCACGGTCACGACGGTCGTCGACCTCGACGAGCCGAGCCGGACGGCGACGCTGTACGGCGGCGGCTACGACGCCTACCTCGCGTCCAGGGCGCTCGCCCGCCAGCAGGCGCGGGAGTCCTACGAACAGTTCGAGGACAAGCGCTCGGGTCTGGTGGAGCAGGCCCAGCGGCAGCGGGAGCAGTCCGTCCGTGGGGCGGCCCGGGCGAAGTACCGCGCGCCGGACAACGACCGGGCTGCCAAGGGGGCGCGGATCGAAGCGGCCACCCACTCGGCTGGCCGGGTCAAGACGATCGAGTCGCAGCTGCGCCACCTCGACGAGGTCGAGGAACCCCGCAAGGAGTGGTCCCTGCAGCTGTCGATCGCCGCCGCCCCGCGTTCCGGCGAGGTGGTGGCCGTCCTGTCCGAGGCCGTCGTGCGCAGGGGCACGTTCACCCTCGGGCCGGTCGACCTGCAGGTGTCGTACGGCGAGCGGATCGCCCTGGTCGGACCCAACGGCTCCGGCAAGACGACCCTGCTGGAGGCGCTGCTCGGTCGCCTCCCGCTCACCGCCGGCCGGCAGTCACTCGGCCCGGGGGTGCGCATCGGCGAGCTCGACCAGGGCCGTTCGGCGTTCCGGGGGTCCGCCACGGTCGTCGAGGTCCTCGAGGGCATCACCCAGTGGCCCGCCTCCGAGGTCCGCACCCTGCTCGCGAAGTTCGGCATGCGCGCCGACCACGTCAGCCGTCCCGCCCGCTCGCTCTCGCCGGGGGAACGCACCCGCGCCGGCCTCGCCCTGCTGCAGGCCGTCGGCGTCAACTGCCTCGTGCACGACGAGCCGACCAACCACCACGACCAGCCCGCGATCGAGCAGCTGGAGCAGGCGCTCGCCGACTACGACGGGACCCTGCTGCTCGTCACCCACGACCGCCGGCTGCTCGACGCGGTCCAGCTGGGCCGCCGGCTCAGCCTGGACGCCGGGCTCCTCGTCGAGTCGTGAAGGCCCTGTGACCCCACCCCGCGAGGCTCCTGGGAGGATGCGCCCGTGACGACGGCCGCCGGGGAGACCCCGCTCGAGAGACTGGTCCACCTGCTCGACCTCGAGCCGATCGAGGTCGACATCTTCCGGGGTCGCCAGCCGAACGACCCGGTGCAGCGCGTGTTCGGCGGCCAGGTGGCGGGGCAGGCGCTCGTCGCCGCCGGGCGGACCGTGCCCGCCGAGCGCCCGGTGCACAGCCTGCACGCCTACTTCCTGCGCCCCGGCGACCCGAGCATCCCCATCGTCTACGAGGTGGACCGGATCCGTGACGGGCGCAGCTTCACCACCCGCCGCGTCGTGGCCGTGCAGCACGGCAAGCCGATCTTCAACCTCTCGGCCAGCTTCCAGGCCGTCGAGGAAGGCGTCGAGCACCAGTCGACGATGCCGGACGTGCCCGACCCGGAGTCGCTGACGACCCTGTCGGAGCGCATGGTCCCCTTCGCGCACGAGAACGACGGCTGGTACACCCGGCCCCGCCCCATCGACGTCCGCTACGTGGACCACCCGCCGCGGATCGCCAAGGAGATCGGCGAGCGGGCCCTGTCCTCCCGGGTCTGGATGCGGGCCGACGGCGCCCTCCCCGACGACCCCCTGCTCCACGTCTGCGCCGTCACGTTCGCCAGCGACATGACACTGCTCGACTCGCCCCTGATGGCCCACGGGATGTCCTGGGGCACCGGCGACGTCATCGGCGCCAGCCTCGACCACGCCATGTGGTTCCACAAGCCGTTCCGCGCCGACGAGTGGTGGCTGTACGACCAGGAGTCACCCTGGGCCGGCGCCTCGAGAGGGCTCGCCCGCGGCGCGATCTACACGCGGGACGGTGAGCTCGCGGTCAGCGTGGTCCAGGAGGGCCTGATCCGCAGGCCGACGCGCTAGTCGCCCGTCGTGCCGGCGGGCGGCCGGCGAGGGCGTGCAGGGGTCCGGTCGCGGTCGGCGTCGGCCCCGGCCCGCCGCTTCGCGTCCAGCTCCGCCCGCTTCTGCGCCGCCGGTCCGGCCACCGACGGACGGCTGCGCAGCGGCTCCCCCTCCATCTTCGGGAACTGCGGCGGGTAGGGCGCTTCGCCCTCACCCTGGCGCTCGTACAGCTCGAGCAGCGGGGCCAGGTCGTGGTGCACGTCGTCGATCGCGGCGTGCACGTCGCCGAGGACGGCGAACCGGTCACGCATCGTCCAGATGTCGAAGTCCTCGATCTCGCAGTCCGGCACCTCGTCCCAGGTGACCGGGGCGCTCACGGTGGCCTCGCGACGGGCGCGGACGCTGTACGCGCTCGCGATCGTCTGGTCGCGCGCCATCCGGTTGTAGTCGAGGAACACCCGCTCCCCCCGCTCCTCCTTCCACCACTTGGCGGTGGCGAGCTCGGGCCGGCGGCGCTCGACCTCTCGGGCGACCGCGAGCGCCGCATGGCGCACCTCTGTGAACGTGTGGACCGGGTCGACCCGGACGTAGACGTGGATTCCCTTGCTGCCGCTGGTCTTCGGGTAGGCCGTCATGCCCATCTCGTCGAAGACCGCCCGCACCTCGAGTGCCGTCTCCTGCACCTCGGCCCATCCGGTGCCGGGCATCGGGTCGAGGTCGATCCGCAGCTCATCAGGGCTCTCGACGTCGGCCCGGCGGGAGGGCCACGGGTGGAAGTCCAGGCACCCGCTGTTGGCCGCCCAGGCGACGTGGGCGACGTCGACCGGGCACATCTCCGTGGCGCTTCGCCCGCTGGGGAAGGCCACCGTCACCGTCTCCATCCACGGCGGCCGGTTGTCGGGCACCCGCTTCTGGTAGATCGGGGGCGTCTCGGCCCCCCCGGGGTGGCGCTTCAGGACGGTCGGCCGCTCGCGCAGCCCGCGTACGACCCCGTCGGCGACCGACAGGTAGTACTCGACGAGGTCGATCTTGCGGCCGCGCCCCTCGGGCAGGCCTGCGAAGTAGGTCTTCTCGGGGTTGGTGACCTTGACGGTCCGCTCCCCGCCCGGCGTGTCGACCTCGAGCTCGACGAAGGGGCTGGCCATGCGCCGGACCCTACGCCGGGCCACGGCGTGCTCCGGTGGGCAGCCGGCCTCTGGCGGACCGGCTACGGCGCTCCGGCTGCTGCGGTGGGTCACGATGCCCACATGAGGCCCTGGAAGCGGAACACGCCGGCGGCGCGGAGCGCTGACGGTGGCATGACCTACGAGGTGGACAAGACAGAGGACCAGTGGCGCGCAGAGCTGACGCCGGAGGAGTACGCCGTCCTGCGGCAGGCCGGCACCGAGCGGCCGTTCACCGGCGAGTACGACGCCACGACCACGCCCGGGATCTACTCCTGCCGCGCCTGCGGCAACGAGCTGTTCCGGAGCGAGACCAAGTTCGACTCGCACTGCGGCTGGCCCAGCTTCTACGCGCCGACCCGCGAGGACGCTGTCGAGCTCCGCAAGGACCGCAGCCTCGGCATGATGCGCATCGAGGCCCTCTGCGCCAAGTGCGGCTCGCACCTGGGGCACCTGTTCGACGACGCGCCGCAGACACCGACCGGCGACCGCTACTGCATGAACAGCGTGAGCCTGCGACTGGAGCCGTCGGGAGAGAGTCCCGACCCGTCCTGATCCCCCGCAGTGTGGTGCTTGCGTTCGAACGTGTGTTCGAATAGTATTCGACCATGTCGAGGAGCGAAGAGCTGCGGGCACTGGAGGCGTTGACGCCCTGGCTGCGGCCCGACTTCCAGGCCGGCCTCGCCGCGCTCAAGACCTCGACCGCCGAGCAGGCCCGCCGGTTCGCCGCCGACATGCGGGTCCTCGCGCAGCTGACCGCGCTGGTCCCCCGCTGCTCCGGCGACGAGCGCGGCGCCACCCCGTGGACCTCCTTCCGGCGGGAGGTCGCGGTCGCCCGGACGCTGTCCGACGCCGCCGCCGCTGCTGAGATCCGCGCAGCGGTGCGGCTGACCACGTGCCTGCCACGGGCCCTGGAGCTCCTCGAAGCCGGGACGCTCAGCCAGCCCAGGGCCCGCGCGTTCATCCACGAGCTCGAGAGCTACGACGACGACCTCGCCAGCCAGCTCGACACCGAGCTCGCCGACCGGGCCGCGACGGTGCCGCCCTGGCGGATCGCCCAGGACGTCCGCCGAGCCGCGCTGGCCGCCGATCCCGACGCCGCCGCTCTGCGCACCGCCGACAAGACGGCCAGCCGCGGTGTGCAGCTGCACCCCGACACGGACGACCAGGCCAGCGTCGTGCTGTTCGGCCCGGCCGTCCCGCTCACCCGCTGGCACGCCACGCTCGACACCCAGGCCCGGGCGCTCCGCGCCGCCGGTGACCCCCGGACCCTGGACAACCTGCGGTTCGACCTGGCGACCAGCACCTTCCCGTGCACCAGCCACGCCCCAGCCAGCCCGCCACCAGGCGCCCGTCCCAGCCAGCAACCCGCGTCGGCAGGCCAGAACGGACTGACCGGCTCCCCCGCCGGACTGCCCGGCTCCCCCGCCGGACCGGCCGAGCTCCTCGGGCTCGCCGAACGCGCCGGCCGGACCGAGCTCGCCGAGCTGGCAGCACGAGCCGCGGTGGGGCTCCGGCCCAGCGGGATCGAACCCGCCCCGACCGACTGCCGACGGGCCCGACCGGTCCAGGCAACTGTCACGGTCCCCGTCGAGACCGCCCTCGGGCTCAGCAACCAACCCGGCTGGCTCGACGGCTACGGCTGGCTCAGCGCCCCGACCAGCCGACAGCTGCTCGTCGACGCCGAGCTGCGCCGCGCCTGCGCCCAGACGGGCACCGGCGCCCTGGTCGACCTCGACGACCGCCACCGACGACCACCACCCACCCCCGAGGGGATCCGCGACGCGTTGCTCGACATGGTCCTGCACGACATCGAGCTCAGCGACCTCAGCTGGCGCACCGAGAACGATCACGACCCGTCCCAGCCGCTCCGCGACTACGTCGCCCTGCGGGACCGGGCCTGCGACGGACCCACCGGCACCCGCACCCCAGCCCGCCGGTGCGAGCTCGACCACGACACCCCCCACCCCGAAGGGCCGACCGCCGCCTGGAACCTCACCGCCCGAGCCAGCCGTACCCACCAGCTCAAGCACTACGGCTGGACGCCGCTGCGCACCCCCACCGGCACCACCTGGGTCAGCCCCGCTGGCCAGATCATCCACACCCCGCGCCACGACCAGGCACCTCCTGGCATCGACCGCGACCCCACCGGCCGTCCCGACGACGTGCTCCCCGACCCGCATCTGCTGGCGCGGACCGACCAGCACCAGCTCACCCCGACCGACCAGGACGACCTCCCACCCTGGCTCCCCGACGGCGAGCGCACCCCGGCCACCACCTGGACCTGGCTCGACGACACGGCCCTGGACGCAGCCGCCGCGAGAGGGGTCCGGGCCGAGCCGGACGCGCCGCCGTTCTGAGTGCCGTCGGACGAGCCGGGTGCCGTGCTACGGCAGGCCGGCGACGACGTCCGTGATGGTCTTGCGGACGCCGCTGTAGAAGGGGATCTCCAGCTTGGTGTGCAGCCGCGCCCGTGACGTGCGCAGGGCGCGCAGGCAGTCGGTGATGCGGTGCATCTCGTCGGCCTCGAAGGCCAGCAGCCACTCGTAGTCCCCCAGGCCGAACGCGGCCACCGTGTTGGCCCGCACGTCCTCGAACTCGCGGCCCATGATCCCGTGCTCGGAGAGCATGCCCTTGCGCTCGTAGTCGGGCAGCAGGTACCACTCGAGCGAACGGTTGAAGGGGTAGACGCAGACGTACTTCTTCGGGTCCTCGCGGCGGACGTAGGCCGGGATGTGGTTCCGGTTGAACTCGGCCGGACGGTGCAGACCGATGCTCGACCACACCGGCGTGAGGTGGCGACCCAGCGAGCTCTGCCGGAACCGGTTGTAGGTGTCCTGCAGGACGTCGACGTCCGGGCAGGTCCACCACACCAGGAGCTCGGCGTCGGCCTTGAACCCGGCGACGTCATAGGTGCCCCGCGTGTAGACCTCCTTCTGCAGCGCGGCGTCGAGGAACTGCTGCGCATCGGCCGCGAGAGCCGAACGGTCCTCGGGCAGCGGCGTCGTCGCGGAGAAGACGGCGTACATCGTGTAGAGCATCTGATCGTTCAGCTCGCGCGCCTTGGCGGCCTCAGGACGGGTCTCGGTCATGCCCCTCATCGTGCCGCACCGCGCTGCGGGCCGCCTCGCGTCCGCTGCGCGCGCACGCCGGCACCCCCACCCCGTCGTACGCCGCACCGGCCACGGCGAGCCCCGGGTGCCGGGCAACGGCCTCGCGCGTACGGCGGACCCGGTCGAGATGGCCGACGGCGTACTGCGGGAGGCCGCCCCCCCACCGGGTGACCCTGCTGTCGACCAGGCGCGGGAGCGGGCCGACCGCGAGGGCGAGCTCGGCGCGGACGGCCTCCACCAGCTCGGCGTCGTCGCGCTGGAGGTCGCGCACGTCACCGTGCCTGCCCACACTCGCCCGGACGACCGAGCGGCTCCCGGCGAGGTGGGCCCACTTGCGTGAGGAGAACGTGACCGCCTTGGTGGCGCGCCCCTCCACGGCGGGCACCAGGTAGCCGCTCCCCCGCCCGGGCGTCGGCCCGTCGAGAACGAGGGTGACGATCGCCACGCTGGCGTAGTCGAGGGCAGCCAGCTCGGTCGTGTCGATCACCGAGCCCAGCAGCCGGGCTGCAGGCGCGGCCGGCACCGCGATCACCACGACGTCGGCCTCCAGGCGCGCGGGAGCGGCCGCGGACCCCGTGGTGAGCGACCAACCCGAGGTCGTACGGGTGAGGCCGCGGACCGTCGTGCCCAGACGCACATCCGCCCCCGCCACCTGTGCGAGCCGCTCCGGGAGCCGGCCGAGGCCGCGCGGCAGGGAGGCGAACAGCGGGCCGTCCGTCGGGGGCGTGGCTGCCCGCGCCTGGCTGGCGGCCTTGAGCAGGCTGCGGTGCCGGGCCGCGTGCGGCACGAGCTGCGGCAGGGTCGCGCGCAAGGAGAGCCGGTCGGCCCTGCCCGCGTAGACCCCCCCGAGGAGAGGGTCGACGAGCCGGTCGACGACCTCGCGGCCGAACCGGCGGGTCACCAGCTCGCCCACGCTGATGTCGTCCTCGACCGGTCGCCCACGGAGCACGAGGTCCATCGGGACGCGGGCCAGGCCGCTGCGCGACAGCAGGCCGGACCTGGCCAGGGCCGCGAGGTCCGTCGGCAGGCCGAGCAGCGTCCCGGCCGGAAGGGGCCGCAGCTCGCCTCGGCTCCACAGGCAGGCCTGCGCAGCGGCTGGCGAGACCAGCTCGCCCTCCAGACCCGCAGCACGCACCAGCGCGAGCCCGTCGGGCACCCG
The DNA here is from genome assembly GCA_025965615.1 of Frankiales bacterium. GTDB lineage: Bacteria > Actinomycetota > Actinomycetes > Mycobacteriales > SCTD01 > SCTD01. Next base: position 24,682 of record JAOPWP010000186.1, on the reverse strand, counting down.
GGTCAGCATCGAGTCGGCACCCTCGTCGACCGCGAGGCCTCCGACGTCGCTGACCGCGACCTTGCCGCCGAGGCGCGCGGACGCCTCGAGGACGATGATCTCGGCAGACGGCCGGAGCGCTCGGGCCTCCAGCGCTGCGGACAGCCCGGCGATGCCTCCCCCCACGATCGCGATGCGCATGGCCGCAGCCTAGGAAGCCCGAGCGGGAGGCCCTCGACGAGCCGCCCTGCGTCGGCCGGGCGAGTCCCACGGCCAGCGGCCTGGAGCAGGTCGACGAGGTTCGCCCGGGTCAGCGCGGCAGCAGCGGCCGGGGCGTGCCGGTCGGTCCGGAGCAGGTCGGCCAGCACGAGCGCATCACCGGGGTCGGACTTCGCCCCCGACACGGCCCGTCGGTCGCGGTAGCGACTGACCGCCTTCGGATCGATCGAGAACACCCGGTGGCCCGCTGCTCGTAGCGCTGCCACGAGCAGTCCCCGGTCGGTCTCGATCGCGATGTCGATCGGCACGAAGCTGTCGCTGCTGCGGCAGTGGTGTCCCCGCCGGCGGCTCGAGCCGCAGACAACCGCAAGATCACTAAGACCTCACGGCTGGCTACCCGCCCATTAGGGTGCGCGCATGGACTGGTTCGACACCGCGATCCGCGACCCCTCGGACCTGGCGGAGGTCTACGAACCGTCCAGCGCGCTCGTCCAGCAGAAGGAGATCGACCACCTCGACGACCACTGCCGGGCCTACCTGGCGGTCTGCCGCTTCGTGGTGCTGTCCAGCGCGGACGCCGACGGCCGGTGCGACGCGACGCCGCGCGGTGGCCCCGCCGGGTTCGTCGAGGTCCTCGACGACAGGCTCCTGGCGATCCCGGACGCGACCGGCAACCGTCGCCTCGACACGATGCGCAACGTCATCTCGACCGGACGGCTCGGTCTGCTGGCGGTCCTCCCCGGTCGTGGCCAGACCCTACGCATCAACGGGAGGGCCTGCGTGAGCAGGGATCCTGCGCTCCTGGAGCAGCTGCAGGCAGTCGGGAAGCCTCCGCGGGCGGCCCTGCTCCTGGCCGTCGAAGAGGTCTTCACCCACTGCCCCAAGGCGTTCGTCCGCAGCGGGCTGTGGGACCCGTCCAGCTGGCCCGGCAAGGACGAGCAGCCCTCGCCTGCCGCCATGCTCCGCGACCACGTCGGCGACCCGGCCCTCACCCTCGAGGCCGCCGAGCAGGCGATGATCGACGCGGTCACGATCCGGCTCGCCTGAGGTGGCCCTGCGCCGGGTCCTCGTCCTGGTCGCCACCTCGCTCGCCGCCTTCACGGCGACCCTCGACAACACGGTCGTCGCCGTCGCACTGCGCGACATCCAGCGCGACCTCGGGTCGGGGGTGGCGGAGCTGCAGGGCATCGTCACCGCTTACACCGACGCCCTGGCCGCGCTGCTGCTGACGGGCGGCACCCTGGCCGACGTCCTCGGCCGCCGTCGGGTCCTGCTGGCCGGCCTCGCGGTCTTCGCCGCAGCCTCGGCGGCGTGCGCCCTCGCCGACACGTCCACGGCCCTCATCACGGCTCGTGCGGTGCAGGGGGTCGGCGCGGCACTGGTCCTGCCGGGCGGTCTGGCCGTGCTGGCCGCGGCCTACCCGGAACCCGGGCCCCGGGCCCGCGCGATCGGCGTGTGGGCAGCGACGGGAGCGACGGCTCTGGTCGCCGGTCCGATCGTCGGAGGGCTGCTCGTCGCGAGCTCCGGCTGGCCCTCGGTCTTCTGGGTCAACATCCCCCTGTGCGCGGCGGTCGCGGCCGTGGTCGCGTTCGCGCCGCCCGGGCCACCGCAGCAGGGGTCCCGCCGGAGGCTGGACCTCCCCGGCCAGGCGCTCGCCGCCGCAGCCCTCGCGGCCGGCACGTACGCCGTGGTGCTCGGCGGGCGGGACGGCCTCACCCGCGCGGCCGTGCTGAGCGGCGGCCTGGCTGTCGTCGCCGCAGGAGCCTTCGTCCTGGTCGCGCGCCGCTCCCCGGACCCCCTGCTGCCCCTGACGCTGCTCCGGTCCCGGAACCTGCTCGGCGCCACGGTCGGGGCCTTCGCGGCGAGCCTCGCGGTGTTCGTCCTCCTGGTCTTCCTGTCGCTGTTCCTCCAGCTCGTCCAGCAGAGGGAGGCCCTCCCGGCAGCGCTGCGGCTGCTCCCGCTGACGGTCGCGCTCGTCGTGACGGCCCCCCTGGCCGGACGCCTCGCCGCCGCACGAGGCGCTCGTCTGCCCGTCGTCGCCGGGCTGCTGCTGACGGCCGTCGGGCTGGCCCTGACCGGGGCCCGCCTGTCACCGGACCTGGCTGACCGGGAGCTGCTCGTCCTGCTGGCCGTGTGCGGCACCGGCATCGGGCTGGCGACGGCTCCCGTCGTGGCGGCCACCCTGGACGCCGTCTCGTCCGACCGCTCCGGGCTCGCCGCCGCCACCGTCAACGTGGCGCGCGAGCTCGGGGGCGTCGTCGCCGTGGCCGGGCTCGGCGCGCTCGTCGTCGCCAGGCTGGGGGCGGACCTGCTGGAGCGCCTCCTGCGGGTGGGCGTCCCGGACGCACGGGCCGACGCCCTCGTCGAGGCTCTGCTCCGAGGTGCCTCGCCGAGCGAGGTGCTCCGGCTGTCAGGTGGCCAGGTCCCGTTCGAGGCGCTGCTGCAGCTGCGGGGCGCAGCGCAGGCGTCCTACGTCACGTCCGTGCAGCTCGCACTCGTCGGCGCAGCCGTCGTGCTCGTCACGTCAGCCGCCTTCTGCAGCCGGACCCTCGAGGCCCGCGTGCACCAGCTCGACGACGTGCAGTAGCGCGTCGGGGTCGGTGTCCGGGAGCACCCCGTGCCCCAGGTTGAACACGTGGCCCTCGGCGGCCTGACCCTCGATCAGGGTCTCTCGCACCTTGCGGGCCACGACCTCGCGCGGCGCGAAGACGAGGGTCGGGTCGAGGTTGCCCTGCACCGCGCGCCCCGGTCCGATCCGGCGGACGGCGTCGCTCAGCGGCACCCGCCAGTCGACGCCGACGACGTCGGCCCCGGCCTGGCCCATGTCGTGCAGCAGCTCGCCGGTGCCGACCCCGAAGTGGATCCTCGGCACGTCGGAGACCCCTGCGAGCACGCGCGCCGAGTGGGGCGACACCAGCTCGCGGTAGTCAGCCGCCGGCAGCGCACCCACCCACGAGTCGAACAGCTGGACCGCGCTGGCACCGGCGTCGACCTGGACCCGCAGGAAGGCCAGGGTGATCGTCGCGAGCCGGTCGAGCAGTGACTGCCAGAGGGCCGGGTCGCCGTACATCAGGGCCTTGGTCGCCGCGTGGTTCTTGCTCGGCCCTCCCTCGACGAGGTAGCTGGCGAGGGTGAACGGCGCCCCCGCGAAACCGATGAGCGGAGTGCTCCCGAGCTCTGCCACGAGGTTGCGGACGGCCTCGGTGATGTACGGCACGTCAGCCGGAGTCAGCGCGGGGAGCCGGTCGAGGTCTGCAGCGCTCCGGAAGGGCTGCGCGACCACCGGGCCCACCCCCGGGACGATGTCGAGGTCGACACCGACCGCCTTGAGCGGCACGACGATGTCGGAGAAGAAGATCGCTGCATCGACGCCGTAGCGACGGACCGGCTGCAGGGTGATCTCGGTGACGAGGTCGGGAGTGGCGCAGGCGTCGAGCATCTCGTTGCCCTCGCGCAGCTTGCGGTACTCGGGCAGCGCCCGCCCTGCCTGGCGCATGAACCAGACCGGCGTGTGCGGCACGGCCTCCCGGCGGCAGGCCCGCAGGAACGCGGAGTCGTGAGCGGGACCGCGCGCGGCGGCGGAGGTGGGGCCTGCGGGACGGGCGTCTACGGGAGTCATCCCCGCGATCGTCCCACGCTCGCTCTGGCGCGCCTCCCGGGTTCTGTCGGAGGCGCGTGGCACCGTTCGGAGCAGTCGGGGGGCGTCGAGCTGGAGGAGGTGGCGCAGATGTCGTCAGAGATGCGCTGGTGCGCGGGTTGTTCAGGCGACCGGGCGTTCGAGATGCCCCCCTGCCAGGACGACCACGGACTCGACTGCCTCGACCTGGCCTGCGTCGAGTGCGGGCACGCGATCGTCGTGGGGGTCCTCGTCGCCGACGCAACCGCCCTCACCGTCGAGCTGGTCGCGGCCTAGACCAGTCCGCGCGGACTGCGTCGTCCTCCGGGTGCCCTAGCTCTGACGGATGTCGAGAACGACCCGGGCAGGATCGCTGAGCCGGAAGACCCGGAAGGGCGTCTTGGCCCGGGTGCCGACGAACACGGTGTACTGCCCCTCGTAGTTCGATGACCACTGGACGTCCTGGACCACGCCCAGACCCGCCGGCAAGGCCGGGTCAGCCGTCGTCTCGGGCACTCCCGTGTCGAAGGGCAGGCCGACCCCGGTGATCACCACGGACAGCGCCTCGGCTCCCTCGACCGACACCGGGTCGCCCGAGCCGTCCTGTCGGGGGTCGTCCGTGTACTCGACGCGCCAGCCCGGCCGGCCGGCCACCTTGCCCTTGAGCTCGAACACGACGCGGTCGAACCCCTCCTGCCGTGCGACCCGAACGGCGACGACGCTGAGCGGCCCCCCCGACTCCTGCTCGCTGTCGACGTCCGTGTCGGCCGGGAACACGTCCGGCTCAGCACTCGCAGCTCCGGTCGGGCCACCGGAGGGCCCTGTCGAGGAGGTCGCAGACGGCACAGCGGTGGCGGCGGGGGTCGGCAGCGCGACGCCCGCCGAGGGAGAGGGCACCCCCCCGCCCGCGGCGTCGTCCTCAGCTTCGCCGCAGCCGGCGGTGACGAGCAGCAGGACGAGGACGAGAGGGGGGATCACGGAAGGCTTCACCCCCTTGATGATCCTCACCCCGGCCCCCCGCGTCTGCCCGACCAGCCGATCGACGCGCGAATGTTCTGCGTGGTGACAGGGATGCTCGTCACCCCCGCTCCGGTTGCGCCTGCCGGTCACCCCGCAGCGAGGGCGACGACCCCGCCCAGGGCCAGCACGACCCCGACCTGCTGGACCCTCGCCAGCCGCTCGGCGTGGAAGCGCCGGGCCAGCAGGACCGTGATGACCGGGTAGAGCGAGGCCAGCACGGCCGTGACGCTGACGAGGTCGCTCTGCGAGGCGAGCGCGAAGCTCGCGTTGGCCCCCACGTCGAAGACACCGATCGTCACGAGCAGGGGCAGGTCAGCGCGTCGTACGCCGATCTCGGGACCGCGCGTGCGGAGGAACGCGAGGAGCAGCGCGGTCAGGGCCAGGACGCTGACCAGGCGCATGACCAGCAGCGTCATCACGACGGCACCCATCGTCCCGTTCTCGCCTCCGCTCCCGGCTGCGATCAGTGAGAGCACGGCACCGAAGCCGAGGGCGGCTGCTGCTGCGAGCAGGAGCGGCGCGGCGCCGCCTCGCCCCGTCCCCGACAGCTCGGGCCCGCTGGCCAGCACCACGCCGACGACCGCGACGGCCATGCCGGCGAGCTGGACGGCGCCGGGGCGCTCCCCGTCCAGCAGACCGAGGACCACCGGGACGACCACACCCAGCGAGGCGATAGGCGCGACCACACCCATGGTCCCCAGGGCCAGCGCGCGGTAGAAGCACGCGAGCGCCGCCGCTCCGGTGCAGCCGGCGAGCAGGCCGGGCAGCAGGTAGCCCCGTGGATCGTCGAGAGCGCCGATCGCAGCAGCCAGCGGGACCAGACCCAGCAGGGCCACGAGCTGGCTGACGCCGACGACGCTGGCGACCGGCAGCCGCCGGGCCGCCGTGCCGCCCAGGAAGTCAGCCGTTCCCCAGAGGGCACTGGCGAGCAGGGCGAGGAGGGCGGCCACGGGGCTTCAGGCTAGGCCCGGCGCGTCCTGCTCCGATGAGGGGGCCGGGGACGTACGGTCCGGCGGTGACCCTGCCAGTGGGACCGACGCTCGTCCCCGAGCCGTTCGCCGCCGCGCTGGTCGGGCTCCGCGAAGCCCTCGCGCGTCCCGACCGGCCGGGCCTCGAGCTCCAGGAGGTCCCGGCACCCAAGCGGCTCGCTCCGTACGCCGTCGCCGTGGCCGCTGAGATCAAGCGGGATGACGACCAGGTGGCCAGCGGGCGCTTCGTCGTCCTGCACGACCCGGACGGGCAGGAGGGCTGGCGCGGCGACACCCGCGTCGTCGCCTTCGTCTCGGCGGACGTCGAGGCCGAGATGGCCGCGGACCCGGCCCTCGCCCAGGTCGGGTGGAGCTGGTTGACCGAGTCCCTGCACGACCGCGGCGCCGGGCACACGGCCGCAGGAGGGACCGTCACCCGCACCGTGTCCTGCCGCTTCGGCCAGATCGAGGACGCCGACGAGGCGAGCGAGGTCGAGGTGCGCGCGTCGTGGACCCCCCTCGCTGCGGCTGACGGCTCGCTGGACCTCGGGGTGCACCTGCTCGCCTGGTGCGACCTGCTCTGCGCGACGGCGGGACTCCCGCCCCCCGGCGTCCTGGCGCTCCGGGCCCGCTAGCCGGAGCTAGACCGGGGCGTCCACCCGGTCCGGGGTGCGCCAGTCGGCTCCGTGGCTGCCGAGGGCGGCCTCCGGGGGCGCGGAGACGCGAGGGAGCCGCAGCTCGAGAACCGTCCCGACTCCTGACTGCGTCTGCACGTCGAGGCGTCCCCCCGACAACCGGGCCCGCTCGCGGAGCAGGTCGAGGCCCACGTGACGCCCGCGGTCCGGGCGCACCTGGTCGGGGTCGAAGCCGGGACCCGCATCGCGCACGCTGGCGAGCACCTCCGTCTCGGTGACCCGCAGGGACAGCGCAGCGAGGTCGACGTCGGCGTGCTTGACCACGTTGAGCAGCGCCTCCTGGAAGAACCGGTAGACGGTCACCGCACCGGCGAGCGGGAGCGGGTGGGGCGAGGCCGGCCACTCCACCTGCACCTCGAGCCCGTAGCGGGCCTGCATGTCCAGACGCAGCCCCCCCACGGCCGACGCCAGGTTCCCCTCGCGCAGAGCCGGCGGGCGGGTCCGTGCCATCACGGCCCGGACCTGCTCCTCCGCGTCCTCCACGTGGTCCGCGAGCCGCGCGAGCGCCTCCGGCGTGGTCGGGGCCTCGAGGAGCAGCCCCCGCGCGATCATCAGCGACTGGGCCACCGTGTCGTGCAGCTCGGCGGCGAGCTGCCCGCGGGCGCCCTCCTCAGCGGCGACCAGGCCCGAGAGCAGCTCGAACACCCCGGCGCCGGCGTTCTGGGCCTCGAGCCGGTGCCGCTCCCCCAGGTCGTCAGCCACGCGTACGCGCAGGTGCAGCGCGTCCAGCACCCGAGCCAGCTCGGCCAGCTCGCTGGTCACCCTGACCATCGTGGTCGGGCTCACGGTGCTGGCCAGGGGGGCGGCGGGCTCGGTCAGGCGGCGCAGCGCGTCGCTCTGGAGCACGCGCAGCGCCGCCGCGAGGCGACTGGCCGCCGTGACGAGCGCGAGGCTGAGCACCAGACCGACCGTCGTCCCGAGCGCGAGCACCTCGAGCGCAGGACCGTCCAGCCGGTCGGTCAGCAGCAACGCGAGACCCATCGCGGCGACCGTGCCGAGCACGCTCCCGAAGCCGAGCAGACCGGCCCACACGGCCAGCGGCAGGGCGGCGTGGCCCCACCGGGGAGCCCGCTCGACCCCCGTCGCCCGGTGCCGCGTCACCGCAGCACCCCGGTCGTGGTCCAGTCGGTAGTCGCTCGCACGGGTGCTGCGGCCCCGGGATGCTGCACGAGGTCCGGCTCAGCCGCGAGCGCGATCGCTCCGAGCAGCGAGGCGACAGCCCGCTCGACCAGCTGCAGCTCCTCGACGATGTCGTCGATGGCCCCGTCCGATCCGGCGAGGCGAGCCAGGCGGTCTGCGGACTCGCGCAGGACCAACAGCGCCGGCGCCGTGGCCGACCCGAGGTGGGACAGCGCCTTGGCCGCTTCGTCGGCGGCGTCGGCACGTTGGACGGCAGCACGCGACCGGGCGGCGAGATCTGCGACGGACAGCCAGGACTCGGCCTGCCCGACCAGGACCCGGGTGAGCCGCACCTCGTTGCGGTCGAAGGCGCTCGATCCCGGACCCCGCTGTGCCCGCAGGACGGCGAGCGGGCTGTCGGGATCGCCGAGGATCGCACTCAGGTAGGGCCGGCCCTCGTGCCGCCCCACCGACACGCAGCGCGCGCCCAGGGCTCGCATGACCCACGGCTCGTCGAAGACGTCGGACGAGACCCGCTGCCGGGTCGGCACGCCCGCCTCGTTCCCGGCGTAGCGGACCGGGCCGGCCGGTGACAGCAGGACCAGCTCGACATCGGCCCCACCGAGCAGGCGCGCCGCTGCCGTCAGCACGACCTGGGCCGAGCGGTCGCTGGACCGTCCGGTCTCGCGCTCCTGCCCGCGGGCGAGCTCTGCGTACAGCAGGGCCTCGGCGCTGCGGCTGGTCTGCTGGTCGTACGACGCGCACAGCAGGGCGACCAGTGCGATCAGCGCGCCCAGCCCCCAGGGAGCCTCCACCCACAGGACGGCAGCCACCAGGCCCAGAGAGGTGTTGGCGGCGGACTGACCGGCCGAGCGGAGCACCCCGGACAGCACCAGGGAGCCGAACGGGCGCCGCGAGGTGAGCCGGACCGCCAGGGCCATGAGCAGATGGGTGAGCAGCCAGAACACCAGCATGCCGGCGGCAGCAGCGGCGATGCCTCCACCCAGGGCCCCCGCCACAGCCTGGGCGGCCGCGGTCGCGAGGACGGTGCGGGCGACGTCGAACTCGCGCTTGCGGCGGGGCTGGGACCGCAGCGCCTGGGACACGAGGACCCCGAGCCCCACTCCGAGGACGGTCCATGCGCCGGCACCGGCCACCAGGGCGACGCCGAGGGCGCCCTCCAGGAGGCAGAAGGTCCAGCGCTGGCGCCCGAGCTGCAGGTGGACCGCAGCAGGCTCGGCCGCGGTGACGGCGAGCACCAGCGCCGGCACCGACCACAGCGGCACCTCCCCCCAGCCGCTGAGCGCGGCGAGGGCGGTGCCGAGGCACAGGCTGAGCACGGCCACCATCCGCACAGCCGTGACGGGTCGGGCCCGGGGGCTGATGCGGTCGGCGGTGCGAGGCACGGAAGGGCTCCTGCTCTGAGGCGGTGTCACGCCTTCCTCGGCACCGGGCGGGCGCAAGTGGAGTGCTGGCGCGGCCTGTCGCCCGTTCGGGCTAGCCCGCCCGGCGCGCCTGGACTGGGCCGGACGGCCCCCTCGCCCCGTGCGACCCGGCGGCTTCAGGACCCGTCGTTCCGGACCGAAGAAGCAGGGGAACGGCGGGCCCATCACTGTCCGCCGCCCTCTCCTCAGCGACTCGACAGGTGGGATACACGGTGACAGCCGGTCTGCACAGTGCCCTTGGCAGCAGTGCCCTCAGCGCCATCCCCACCCAGGGCGGAGGGGCGCCGCCTCCCGGCTTCACCGCCATGGTCGTCGACGACCACCCCCTCATCCGCGAGTCGATGGCGGCCCGGCTGCGCCTCATGGGTGCCACCGAGGTGGCAGAGGCCGCGACCGCAGGGGAGGCACGGGCCCGCGCGAACGCCTCCGGCCCCCGCGAGCTGTGCATCCTCGACCTCGGCCTGCCTGACGGCTCCGGCCTGGAGCTCCTGGCCGAGCTGCGCTCCGCCGGATGGCAGCGGCTCGTCGTGCTGTCCGCAGCAGACGACCCCTACTCCGTGCGCGCGGCCTTCGTGGCGGGTGCGCAGGGCTACCTGCTGAAGTCGGCGTCCCCCCTGGTCGTGGCAGACGGCGTGCGCCGGGTGCTCGAGGGCGGCGTCTACGCCGACCCCTCCGTCGCCTCACTGCTCGCCGCCGGTCTGCGCGGCGGCCCCGTCGACTCCGGGGTCAGCGACCTCTCGGGGCGTGAGGTCGAGGTCCTGCGCCTGGTCGCGGACGGTCAGTCCAACAAGATGATCGGTGAGCAGCTCGGCCTGTCAGCGCTCACGGTCAAGAGCCACCTGGCCCGGATCGCGCGCAAGCTCGGCACCGGCGACAGGGCCGAGATGGTCGCCATGGCCATGCGTGCGGGCGTGGTCCGCTAACTGTCCTGCCCGAGGCCGTGCACCCCGGAGCGGCCGGGCCCAGGACGTAGCGTCGGCAGGTGCAGATCCAGGCAGCCTCCCTTCCCGTCCTCCTCGTCGCCGTGCTGCTCGGCGGGTGCGCGGGCCAGCCCTGCGGCGACCTTGCCGGTCTGCGAGCCGAGCGCGACGAGGCGCGGGCGGCGTACGCCCGCCTCGTCGAGCCGGGCAGCGCTGCGTCCGAGCTCACCGCCAAGGCGGACGAGGACCTGCACGCCCTCGATCGGCGGGTCTTCGACCTCGAGCAGTCCTGCGCGGGGCGGTAGTCCGACGGGGGTTGCGACCGGGTCCGCCACCCGCTAGCATCGGTATATGCCGATGACAGCGGTCCAGCCCGACATGACAGCAGGAGCCGCGCTGTTCCGCGGCCTCGCCGACCCGGCCCGGCTGGCGATCGTCCGCCACCTGGCCCTCGGCGAGCACCGCGTGGTGGACCTCACCGCCCACCTCGGGCTGGCCCAGTCGACCGTCTCGGGCCACCTGGCCTGCTTGAAGGACTGCGGCCTCGTGACAGCCCGGGCGGAGGGCCGCGCCTCCCTGTACGCCCTCGCCCGTCCCGAGCTGCTCGACCTGCTGACCACCGCCGAGCGGCTGCTCGCCGCCACCGGCGACAGCGTGACGCTGTGCCCGGTGTCCGGTCAGGACACCGGCGCATGAGCACCAGCAGCCACGACACCGCGCGGCACAGCCACGACAGCCTCTCCGCCGCCCTTCCCCCCGCCGACCGGGCCCGGCTCGGACGGCGGGCCCAGCTGCTGGCCGCCGCCAGCGTCACCTACAACGGCGCCGAGGCCGTGATCGCCATCGCCGCCGGGGCGGCAGCCGGATCGGCAGCGCTGATCGGCTTCGGCCTGGACTCCGTCGTGGAGGTCAGCAGCGGCCTGGTGATCCTGTGGCAGTTCCGGCACCGGATGCCCGAGTCCCGCGAGGAGCAGGCCCTCCGCCTCATCGCCCTGTCGTTCTTCGCGCTCGCCGCGTACGTGGCCCAGGACAGCGTGCGCTCCCTGGTCACCGGAGCTGACCCCGACGCCTCGCCCGTCGGCATCGCCCTGGCCGCCACGAGCCTGGTCGTCATGCCCTGGCTGTCCTGGGCGCAGCGCCGGACCGGGCGGGCCCTGCACTCCAACGCCGTCGTCGCCGACAGCAGCCAGACGCTGCTCTGCACCTACCTGAGCGCGGTCCTGCTCGGCGGACTCCTGCTCAACGCGAGCCTCGGCTGGGGCTGGGCGGACCCCGTCGCCGGGCTCGTCATCGCCGCGGTCGCGCTCAAGGAGGGTCGAGACGCGTGGCGCGGGAAGGGCTGCTGCGGAGCCACCGCCCACGACGCGACCGAGCACGACACGCCCGGGGCGACGGCCTGCGGGGGCCAGCAACCACATCCGCCCGTCGCTGCCAGGAGCGCGCGAGGCTGACAGCTCTGACGTCACGGGGCCGGGCGTGGCCGGGCCGGACAGCAGAGCGAGATCGACGCGACGCAGGAGCGGCTCCGACACCGCCGGGGTCGAGCTCGTGGGGCCCGGCCCGGGGCGAGGGCAGCGCGGCACGACGGCCACTGAGCGTCCTCGGCCTTCTCGTCGCGACGCACAGTGAGCGCCGGCTACCGGTGCGGAGCCGACACGCGGGATGTCCCGCTTCAGGCGCACGTGTCCGCAACGACGCGTAACCTCGACCGCGTGACGACGACCCTGCCGGGTCACGACCAGGGGGGCGTGGCCGGCGCCGATGCTGCCTCCGGTGACAGCGCTGCCCCTGCCGGCGGAGCTGCCGCTTCCGACGGCGTGGAGCTCCTGCTGGCCCCGCGCGAGGGTGTCCCGCCCGTCACGACCACGGCTGCCGGCCTGCGCGAGCTGGTCGAGCGCTTCGCCGCCGGGACGGGACCGGTCGCCGTCGACGCCGAGCGGGCCTCGGGCTACCGCTACTCCCAGCGGGCCTACCTGGTCCAGCTCCGCCGGCGCGGCGCAGGATCGGCCCTGATCGACCCGATCGGCTGCCCCGACCTGTCCGAACTGTCCACCGCGCTCCAGGACGACGAGTGGGTCCTGCACGCCGCCAGCCAGGACCTCGCCTGCCTCGCCGAGGTCGGGTTCGTGCCCAGCCGGGTCTTCGACACCGAGTTGGCCGGGCGGCTGGCCGGGTTCGAACGGGTCGGCCTCGGCGCGATGGTCGAGAAGGTGCTCGGGCTCCGGTTGGAGAAGGGCCACTCGGCCGCCGACTGGTCCACCCGGCCGCTGCCGGACTCCTGGCTGGTCTACGCGGCGCTGGACGTGGAGGTGCTGCTCGAGCTGCGAGACGCCCTCGAGGCGGAGCTGCGCGACCAGGGCAAGCTCGAGCTGGCCCACGAGGAGTTCGAGGCCGTCCGCCGGGCGCTGCCGCCCGCGCCTCGCGTCGACCCGTGGCGCCGCACGTCCGGGATGCACCGGCTGCGCTCGCGCCGACAGCTCGCTGCGGTGCAGGCCATGTGGGAGGCCCGCGACGCCATGGCCCGGCGGCGCGACATCGCACCCGGTCGCATCCTGCCCGACGCCGCGATCGTCGCTGCCGTCACCGCGGCGCCGACCAGCGCCGGGGCTCTGCTGGAGCTTCCCGTCTTCGGCGGACGCTCGACCCGTCGGCACGTGGACGTGTGGTTCGGGGCGCTCCAGGCCGCCAGCGCACTGCCCGAGGACCGCCTCCCGCTGCCCCTCCCGCAGGGCGACGGTCCCCCGGCGGCGAACCGCTGGGCCGAGCGCGACCCGGTCGCGGCCAAGCGCCTGGCCCGGGTCCGCGCCGTGGTCATCGACCTCGCGGCCGAGCTGCGCCTCCCCCAGGAGAACCTCGTCCAGCCCGAGGCTCTCCGACGGCTGGCGTGGACCCCTCCCGCTCCGGACGGCGGCGACCCCACGCCTGAGTCCGTCGCCGACGCGCTCCGACGTCACGGCGCCCGCGAGTGGCAGGTCCGAGCGGTCGCCGCTCCCCTGGCCGCGGTGCTGCCCGACCCCCCGCCCGTCGCACGCACCGCTGAGGCGCCGGTCGCCCCCGACCAGCCGGTCGAGCAGCCGGCGCCGCCAGCCGTGGCTGATGCCCCGGCCGCCAGGTCAGAGGTCGCGCCCCTCGTCTTCGTCTCCGCCCCCTCCGACGGTGGCTGACCGCGTGCTGCACACCGAGCGGCTGGTCCTGCGCCCCCTGACCCCGCTCGCAGCACGCCGGCTGCTCGTCAGCTCGACGCCGGACGGCTTCCCGGGCGCCGAGGACAGGCAGCTGCTCGAGGCCGTCGCGGCCCGGGCAGACGACGAGGTCGAGGGCACCTACGTCGTCGAGCTCGCGGGGGAGCCGGTCGGCACCCTGGGCGTATCGGGTCAGCTCTCGCCGGACGGCGACCAGGAGCTGGGTTACGCGCTGGTCCCGTCAGCCCGCGGACGGGGCCTCGGCACCGAGGCGGTCGGCGCTCTCTGCGCCGTGCTGGAGCGTCGTCCCGGGGTGCGTCGTCTCACGGCCGAGGTGCGGCCCGGCAACGAGGCGTCCGTGCGGCTGCTGCACCGGCTGGGGTTCGTGGAGGACGACGGGGGCTCGACGGGCCATCAGCTGCTCGCCCGTACCCCCGCAGGCTCGGGGTCGCTGACCCGCAGGATCGTGGGCAAGCACGTCTGCTGACACTGCTGCTCCGCCCGCCACCGCACGCGGGAGCTCCCGTGCCGACTGCCCGCACCCGCCTCGGCCTGGTGACCACAGGGCTGCTGCTGCCCATCTCCACCGGCCTCGGCCCACGCCGCCGGTCCCCTGCCGGCTGACCGGTCCGCGTCAGACGCCGCGCGGGAGGTCGACCGTCACGGCGAGCCCGCCCTGAGGCAGGGCTACCGCGGTGGCCGTACCGCCGTGGGCCGAGGCGACCGCCCGGACGATGGCGAGCCCGAGCCCCGCCCCGCGGCGGGCCGTGCGCGCCGTGCCGTGCCGGCGGAAGGGCAGGAAGAGGTCTGCGACGTCCGAGGGCGGCACCACATCCCCCGAGCTGGCGACCTCGAGCAGCGCTCGCCCCTGCACGATCCCGGTGGACACGCGCACCCAACCGCCCGGCACGTTGTGGCGCACCGCGTTCTCGACCAGGTTCCCGGCGAGCCGCTCGAGCAGGCCGAGGTCGCCGAGGACGGCCGCCGGGGAGCACGTCGCCTCGACCCGGAGCCCGCGGTCGGCGACCTCCGCGGCCACGGCGTCCAGGGCGGTGCGGACGACTTCCGGGAGCTCCACCCGCTCTCGCAGGGGCAGGCCGTCGACCTGCAGCCGGTCGCTGCGCGCCAGGAGCAGGAGACTGTCGACCAGCCGATCGGCCCGGATGCTGGCGTCCCGCACCACGCCGGCCGCCGCGCGCAGCTCCTCCACACCGGCGTCGGGGTCGGCCAGGGCCACGTCCACCTCGGTGCGCATGACGGCGAGCGGGGTGCGCAGCTCGTGGCTGGCATCGGCCACGAAGCGCCGTTGCGCCTCGAAGGAGGCCTGCAACCGTCCGAGCATGTCGTCGAAGGTGTCGGCCAGCCGCTTCAGCTCGTCCTGCGGCCCGGGCAGGTCGATCCGGGCGTCCAGCCGCTCCACCGACAGCCGCTGCGCCGCGTCGGTGATGTTCTGCAGGGGCCGCAGGACCCGTCCGGCGAGCAGGTAGCTGACACCCACGCCGAGGGCGCCGAGGAGCAGCAGCGCGAGCAGCCCCTGACGCAGGAGCGAGCCGAGGGCGTCCCTGCGCAGACCTTCCTGGAACGCCCCCAGCGTCGTGATCAGGTCCGGCCCCTGCCGTGGCACCAGGATCGGCGTCTCGGGCGGCAACGAGCCCAACCGGACAGCCCGGTCGACCAGGAGCAGCGACAGCATGAGCAGCAACAGACCCACGGCGACGGCCACGGCGCCGTAGACGAGCGTCAGCCGCCAGCGCAGCGTCGTCCGGGGACTGGCCGTCACGACCCGTCCGTACGGGCGACGGGGTCGGCGAGCCGGTAGCCGGAGCCGACGACCGTGTGGATGATCTGCGGCTCCCCGAGCTTCTTGCGCAGCGTCATGACCGTGACCCGCACGGTCGTCGTGAAGGGATCGGCGTACTCGTCCCAGACGCGCTCGAGCAGCTCCTCCCCCGACACGACGGCGCCGCCGGCGCGCAGGAGCACCTCGAGCACCCCGAGCTCCTTGCGGGCGAGGCCCAGGTCCCTCCCGCCCCGGGTCGCCGTGCGTCGCGCCGGGTCCACGAGCAGCCCGTCCGGTCCGTGCAGCAGGGGCGGTGCGGCCGGGGTCGCGCGACGACCGAGGGCGCGCACCCGGGCCACCAGCTCGGTGAAGGCGAAGGGCTTCCCGAGGTAGTCGTCGGCTCCGAGCTCCAGCCCCGCCACCCGGTCCTCGAGGGTGCCGGCGGCGGTCAGCATCAGGACCCGGGTGAGCGACCCGTCGGCCGCGAGGCGCTGGCAGATGTCGTCGCCCGAACGGCCGGGCAGGTCACGGTCGAGCACGAGCACGTCGTACCTCGTGATCATCGCCTTCTCGAGGCCGGAGTCGCCGTCGTACGCGGTGTCGACGGCCATGCCCTCGCGCCGCAGTCCCCTCGCGATCGCGTCAGCGAGCGGCACCTCGTCCTCCACCACGAGTACCCGCACGTCTCGCGACGCTAGACGACCCGGTGTGGGCCCGCTGTGAGGTCCTCCCGGCGTGGTCATCTGCGCGCGGGCGTCACCTGTTCGGCCCCGTCCCAGAAGGAGGACCGCTGGGTACCGTGCCGGTGTGCGCCCCCCCACCCTCACCGAGCTCCGCCAGGGCGTCCTCGCCGTGTGCGTGCTGCACGACCTCGACCTCGTCCCGGCCGACGAGGGGGTGCTGCTCACCGGGTCCCCGGAGGTGTGGGTCTCATGGACCGAGTGCCGGCGGGCACTGGCCGGGCACGACCCCCGGACCGCCGCCGGCCGCTACCGGCTGACCGACTGGCTGCTGACCCGGCGGTGGTGCGCCGACACCGGTCGAAGCCGCGTCGAGTCGTCGCTGCGACCGGTCGGGCTGCCCGTCGACCACGCGCTGCACCCCGGCCTGGACTGGGTGCGCGAGCGGGTCCTCGGGGGTGCGCTGGACCTCGGGCTCGGTGCGGTGGGGCTCGACCCCGACGAGCCGGACCGGGTCGTCCTCCTGCCGGCGACCGTGGTCGACGCCCTCGGGATCGACCACGACCTCGCCTGGACCGAGGCGCAGGAGCGGCTCGAGCGGCTCGGGGCCCTTGCCGTGGAGCGCTGCCTGCGCGACCCCAGGGGCGTGCTGCGCCCGTTCGGCGACTGCGACGCCGTGACCCTGCTCGGGGCCCGGAGCCTGCGCACGGCCCTGGCCGCCGAGTACGGCGGGCTCGGCGCTGCCGTCGTGCCGATGCGCACGAGGGGCTGGACCCGGCTGGCCCTGATCGACCCCGCCTTCGGGCCGTCGGCCGCCGCGGCGACCGCCGCCGAGGACCGCGGGTTCGACCGGCCCCTGCTCATGACCGCCGACGAGCTCACGGTCGTCGCGGAGGGCGGGCGTCCCGCCGAGATCGTCCTGCTGGACGCCGTCGCGGACACCTCATGGGTCAAGGACGTGCTCTACCGCTGAGCCACCGGCTCAGTGCTGCCGGCGGGTGTGGTCCTCGCTGGGCGACGTGTCGGGCTGCGGGTCACCCTGGTCAGGCTCGGCCGTCGCTGCGGTCTCGAGGGCGCCGTCGATCCGGGCCACGGTCTCGACCAGACGGCGCGCGACCTCCTGGGCCGTCAGGCCGATGTCGGACAGCGTCTGCGCCCGGGTCGCGTGGTCGAGGAAGCGCTGCGGGATGCCGAGGTCGCGTGCCGGGACGTCGACCTCTGCGGCACGCAGCGCCTGGCTCACCAGCGAGGCCACGCCCCCGACCGTGCCGTTGTCCTCGACCGTCATGACGAGCCGGTAGCCCTTGGCCAGCTCGACGAGCTCGGGCGCCACCGGACTGACCCAGCGGGGGTCGACCACGGTGACGCCGATCCCCTGCGCCGCCGCGCGGTCCGCCACCTCGAGGCCGAGGCGGGCGAACGCACCGACGGCGACGAGCAGCACGGAGTCACCCGGCGCCCGGCGCAGCACGTCGACCACCCCCAGCCGCTCGAGCGCGGGGATGTCCTCACCCACGGCCCCCTTGGCGAAGCGGACCGCCGTCGGGCCGTCGACGGCCACGGCCTCCCTCAGCTGCTCGCGCAGGCTCGCCGCGTCTCGTGGGGCAGCGAGCCGCAGGCCCGGCACCAGCTGGAGCAGGGACATGTCCCACATGCCGTTGTGGCTGGCCCCGTCGTCGCCGGTCACCCCGGCCCGGTCCAGCACGAACGTCACGGGGAGCCGGTGGAGCGCGACGTCCATGAGGGCCTGGTCGAAGGCGCGGTTGAGGAACGTGGCGTAGAGGCAGACGACCGGGTGGAGGCCACCCATGGCCAGCCCTGCGGCGCTCGTCACCGCGTGCTGCTCGGCGATCCCGACGTCGAAGGTGCGCTCGGGGTAGGCCTCGGAGAACGCGCGGAGCCCCACGGGCTGCAGCATCGCGGCGGTGATCGCGACGAGGTCCGGCCGTTCGGCCCCGAGGGCGACCATCTCCTCGGCCAGCACCCCCGTCCAGCCGCGTGCACTGACGTTGAGCGGCTTGCCGGTCAGCGGGTCGGTCACCGGGGCGACGCTGTGCAGGCAGTCGGCCTCGTCGTCGACGGCCGGCTGGTAGCCGAACCCCTTGACGGTCACGGCATGGACGATCACCGGCCCGCCGAAGTCCTTGGCCCGCTGCAGAGCGCCCTCCATGGCGCCGATGTCGTGCCCGTCGATCGGCCCGACGTACTTGATGCCGAGGTCCTCGAAGAGCACCTGGGGCTGCAGGAGGTCCTTGATCCCGCGCTTCAACCCGTGCAGGGCCGTGTAGAGCGGGCTCCCGACCACAGGCGTCCGGGCCAGCGTCGTGCGGACGGTGTCGAGCGCCCGCTCGTAGCCCTGGAGCATGCGCAGCGTCGCGAGGCGGTCGGCCAGTCCGCCGATCGTCGGGGAGTAGGACCGGCCGTTGTCGTTGACGACGATGACCACCGGGTTGTCGGTCGCCGCGATGTTGTTCAGCGCCTCCCAGCACATGCCGCCGGTGAGCGCGCCGTCGCCGACGACCGCCACGACGTGCCGGCGCTCCCCACGCAGCCGGTAGGCCTTGGCCAGTCCGTCGGCGTAGGACAGCG
Source organism: Frankiales bacterium (assembly GCA_025965615.1). Taxonomy (GTDB): domain Bacteria; phylum Actinomycetota; class Actinomycetes; order Mycobacteriales; family SCTD01; genus SCTD01. The sequence continues at coordinate 6,470 of JAOPWP010000186.1, read as the reverse complement.
CCGTGGAGGCGTGGCTGTTCTCGACCAGGTCGTGCTCGGACTCGCTGCGGCTCGGGTAGCCCGACAGGCCGCCCTGCTTGCGCAGGGTGTCGAAGTCGTCCCGGCGGCCGGTGACGAGCTTGTGGACGTAGGACTGGTGGCCGGTGTCCCACAGCACCTTGTCGCGAGGTGAGTCGAAGACGCGGTGGATCGCCAGCGTCAACTCGACGACGCCCAGGCTCGGCCCGAGGTGCCCGCCGGTCCGCGAGACGGTGTCGACCATCACGTCGCGCAGCTCGGCCGCCAGCACGGGCAGCTGCTCGGCGCGCAACTGTTTGAGGTCGTCGGGCCCCTGCACGAGGTCGAGCAGGCTCACGGGCCCTCCGTCCAGTCGTGTCGGTGCGCTTGAGGTGCGTCCGACTCTAGTTTCCCAGACATCCGCAGCCGACGCCCGTCCGGTTCATCCGGACCGGACGCTCACACGTCCCGGACACGGTGCGTCACAGCCGCGGTACGTGTCGCTCGCCGCGCAGCGCCGCGTCGACCAGCGCCACCTCACGGCCCGCCGCGACGAGCCGGCGGCCCTCCCTGTCGTACGCCGCGATCACCGCCTCGACGACGTCGGGGGGGACCAGTCCGGACAGGTCGGCGCGGCTGGTGCGGATCCCCTGCCGGGCCGCCTCGACGGCCGAGGACACGTGCCCTGCCGCGAAGCGGGCCAGGACCACCGGGTGACGGCGCAGCACCTCGTGCGCCCGGTAGTCCGGTGGGCACAGGTCGAACAGCCAGGCCACCGCACTGCGCTCCCAGTCCGGTGCCTGCGGGGGCAGGACCTGCGCCGGCCAGCCCGGCGGGACCAGGTCGCGTCGGACGCCTCCCGGACCCTGTGACATGACCGGCCCCTCCTCGATCTTCAGGACACGCATCGACGCGTCGAGGAGACAGCATGGTCGAACGGACGGACATCCCGCTGCCCAGCGATGCCGGGGAGCGGATGCGGGCTGCCCTGTCCGCGCTGAAGCCGCCGGTGCCGTTCTCCCGCTCGGCGGCCCCGGTCTCCTCGGTCTTCGGCCGGGCTGCGGCCGCCGTCCCCGACGACGCCCACCCGGCGGTGGGCGGCGAGGTGGTCGGGCAGCGGATCGAGAGCCTGGTGACGCAGCTCCTGCTCCCCGGGACGGCGCTGGTGCTGATGGTCGTCCCCCACAGGCGGGCTGCGGCCGAGGCGGTCGGGCACGGCAGCCGGCTCGTCGACCGGGGCGCGGTCGTGGTCGTCCTCGGCCCCGACCTCCCTCGCGCCGTGACCGACCGCTCGAAGGTCCTGACCGTCCCCCTGCGCGCAGACGACTCGCTGTCGTCGGAGTGGGGCGTGATCGCCTGCGGGCCGACCCGCCGGGCGGCCCTGCTCGCGCACGAGGACCGCCTCGGGAGCGGTTCCTGGCTCTGGCTGTCCACGCGGGACAGCGTGGCGGTGCACCGCGCCGGGACGGCCGTGCTGGAGCGCGTCCCCTTCCTGCACCTGTTCATCACGCCGCTGTCCGATCCGGCGCACCCGACCGGCGCCTGAGCGCTCGAGATCTGCTTCGCTGGGCCGGTGATCGTCCAACGGCGTCTCCAGCTCATCGTGAACCCCTCGGCGGGCGGCGGGCGGTCGGCCCGGGCGCTGCCCGGGGTGGAGCGGGCTCTGCGCGAGGCCGGGCACGACCTGCGGACCACGCTGACCACCTCGCTCCGCCACGCCGACGAGCTCACCGAGCAGGCGCTCTACGACGAGCGCGTCCCGGTGGCCATGGGTGGCGACGGCATCGCCGGACGGGTGGCCGGCGCCCTGAGCCTGCTCACGCCCCACGTCGCGCAGCCCGGTCTGATGGGGGTCCTGCCAGGCGGCCGCGGCAACGACCTGTGCCGTGCCGTGGGGCTCCCGCGGGACCCGGTCGCGGCCTGCGCCGTGCTCGGCAGCGGCGTCCCCCGTGCGCTCGACCTCGGAGTGGTCAGCTCGGCCACCGGCGACGTGCCCTTCCTCGGCATCGCCGGCATCGGCTTCGACAGCGAGGTGCAGGAGCGGGTCCTGACCAGCCGCCTCCGCCTCGGCCAGGCCGTCTACCTGTACGGCGCCCTGGCCACCGTCGCGCGCTGGCGCCCCGCGCGGTTCGCCTGCCGGGTGGACGGCTCGCCGTTCGACGTCGAGGGGTGGACCGTCGCGGTCTGCAACTCCGGGAGGTACGGCGGGGGCATGCGACTGGCCCCGGACGCGAGCACCGAGGACGGCGTCCTCGACGTCGTCGCCATCGCCACGAGCAGCCGGACCCACTTCCTGCGCACCCTGCCGAAGGTCTTCCGGGGTACGCACGTGTCCGACGCCTCGGTCTCCGTGCGGCCGGCCCGGAAGGTGGAGCTCTCGGCGGACCGCCCGTTCCGGGTGTTCGCGGACGGCGACCCGGCAGGGGTGCTGCCGTGCACCGTCACCGTGCGGCCCGCAGCGGTGCGGCTGCTCCTGCCAGCCGGCGGCGGGTGACCGGGAGCCACCCGTCTACCTTCCGGGGGGGGCGTCGCAGACTGCCTCGTGCAGCGCCCTGGCGGGGCGCATCGGCGCGGGTGCTGCGGACCCCGGAGGAGCAAGGGCTGATGAGCGACGTCGACGGCAGCCGCATCCCCGTGACCCTGGACGCGTGCGCCCACGTGAGCGGTCCGTTCTTCCACGGCACGCGGGTCCGGCTGCAGGTCGGTGACCACCTGGTGCCCGGCAGGGTGTCGAACTTCCAGCACGGCCGCGTGATGAACCACATCTACTTCACCGCGCTCCTGGACACCGCGGCCTGGGGGGCTGAGCTCGCTGCCGCACTGGGAGGGGAGGACCAGACCGGATTCGTCTACGAGGTCGAGCCCACGGGGCCGTTCGAGGACGACCCGAACGTCACCGACAAGCGGTTCCCAGGCAACCTCACGCAGTCCTACCGGTCCCGCCACCCGCTGCGGATCACGCGGCAGGTCTCTGACTGGCCGGGGCACGACCGCGAGACGCTCGAGCGCATGCTCGGCTCGCTGCGGCTGCTGCGTGAGCAGGGCCGCGACATCATCGAGGACTGACTCCGGGCACCTCCCCCGGTCACCGTCCCGGGCAGGCCATCTCCTCAGCTCGGCCCTCAGGGGCTGACTGCGAGGAACATGAAGGCCGCCATCAGGACGAGGTGCGTGGCGCCCTGCAGCCGGGTGGCCCGTCCCGGCACGACGGTGAGCACGCCGACGACGACCGTGAGCGCCAGCAGGACCATCTGCGTGGCTTCCAGGCCGAGCACCAGCGGCCCCTCGAGCCAGACCGAAGCCAGGGCGATGACGGGGATGGTCAGACCGATCGAGGCCATCGCAGATCCGAGTGCCAGGTTGAGGCTGGTCTGGACGAGCCCACGCCGAGCCGCGCGCACGGCCGCGAGCGTCTCGGGCAGCAGCACGAGAAGGGCGATGACGACGCCGACGAAGGACGCCGGGAAGCCCGCTGCCGCCACGCCGCTCTCGATCGCCGGCGACAAGACCTTGGCCAGGCCGACCACGGCGACGAGCGCCACGACCAGCAGGCCGAGGCTTCCCGCGGCCGCGCGGGCCGTCGGCGGGTCTGCGTGCTCGTCCTCGGCGGACACCTCGCCTTGGCGCACGGGCAGGAAGAAGTCCCGGTGCCGGACCGTCTGCGTCGCGACGAAGGAGCCGTACAGGACGAGCGACGCCACCGCAGCGAACGCCAGCTGCGCCGGGGAGAACTCGGGCCCTGGCTCGCTGGTCGTGAAGGTCGGCAGGACCAGCGTCAGCGTGGCCAGAGTCGCGACCGTCGCGAGCGCCGCCCCCGTGCCTTCGGCGTTGAACACCGCGACGTGCTCGCGTCGGGCCGTGACGAACAGCGACAGGCCGAGGATGCCGTTGCACGTGATCATGACCGCGGCGAAGACGGTGTCGCGCGCGAGCGAGGCCGTCTCCGGCCCTCCGGAGACGATCAGCGTCACGATCAGCGCCACCTCGATGACGGTCACCGCCACCGCCAGCACCAGGCTGCCGAACGGCTCACCCACCCGGTGGGAGACCACCTCGGCGTGGTGCACCGCTGCCAGGACCGCACCGCCCAGCACGACGGCTACCGCAGCGACGAGGGCTGTGGGCAGGTCACGCCCCCACACGCCGGCCAGAGCGACCAAGGCTGCTGGCGGCAGGACCGCGTTCCAGGACGCGTACGGGCGAGGGCTGGCGCTCGGCATCGCCACAGTCTTCCAGGTACCCGTGCCCGGCAGCCTGACGAGGCAGGTGGCTCTTCGGAGCAGGAGCGGGCCGCCCTGGAGCAGCGGCCGCGGAGCTGCAGGCAGGGCCCGGCCGCCGCCGAGGTGACACGGAGGCCACCGCGAGCTCGGCCTGCTGTCCCGTCTGGGAAGGCAGGGGCTACGAGGCCGGTTCGCCGAAGCCGTCCAGCAACGTCTCGCGGAGCCGGTTCCCCGCCGCCCACTGCCGCACCTGACCGCTGGCACCGGGCCCGGCGACGACGACGGAGCGGTCGGCGGAGACCCGCTCCACGAGGTCCCGCCAGCCGTCGAGCGAGTCGGGGTCGACCGCCACCAGCAGGGGCACGCGGGCACGGCCGAGTGGCGGCAGCGCCCCGGCGCCGACGACGAGGGCGTCGAGCCGGCGTGCCCTCCAGGCGGCGAGGGCCGCGGTGGCTCGGTTCGCCCGCAGGGGCGGAGGAGCCCACAGGGCAGCCCTCAGCCCTGCCCGGCCCAGCCCGGCGACCAGGCGCTCCGCCCGCTCCCGCGAGGGCGCGACGACGACCGCCGGGCCGCCGGACCGGACCAGCTCCTCGACCGACGACCGCGCCGCCTGCTGGGTCGAGACGACCCGGGCCCCGAGCTCGCTGCCGGGGTCCCACCCGCCGCCGACCCAGGAGGGGTCGACGAGGCCGTAGCGCCGCACGAGGGCCGCCCGCCGTTCCTCGTCGGCCCGGTCGACCACGACCAGGAGCGGCGGACCGCCGGACCCCCGCGCGGACCGTACGGCGGCCTCCTGCTCTTCGGGAAGCTCACCGGCCCGGTCCACGACGACCAGTCCCCATCCGGGCTGCGCCGGTCCGACGGGCCGCAGGTCCTCTGCCGCCAGGTCGTCCGGCGACCGGAACACGAACTCGGCCGGTGCCGACTCCGCCTGCATGGCCAGCAGGTCCTCCGGCGCCGGCGGCCGGGCGATCGGTGCCACGGCCGGTCCCGTCGCGTCGCCCCCGGGCACCCGCTCAGCGGCAGCGCGCGCGGCCGGACGCACCCTGTCGGGGTCCAGCAGCGCTGCAGGCACCGGGGGCGACCGCACTCCCGGGGCAGGGCTCACCCACAGGGTCCGGCCGTCCGTCGCGAGGCCGGCCAGCAAGCCTGCGGTCGAGCCTCCGGCACCGGGGCGCGCGACGAGCAGGGTGTCCCGCCCGTCAGCGACCGAGGCAGCGGCCCGCTCCTGCCACGGGCGCAGCGTGGACAGGCCGAGCAGCTCGGCCGCGACCGGGACGGGCTGTGCCCGCAGGCCCGCCCGCACCGGCCAACGTGGGAAGTGGTCGGGGGGCCACAGGTAGGGCAGGTCGTCCGGCAGGTCCGGCTCGCCCAGGGACGCGAACAGGGGTCCGTACCACTGCGGGTCCTTGCGCAGCAGCGCCGACCGGTGTGACAGGTGCAGCGGCTCGAGCCCGAACCACGGGGGCAGCACCGGTGCGACGGGCTCCACTCCTCCGGACCACGCGAGCAGCTGCGGCGCCACCGTGTCGGCGTAGCCCCGGCGGGTCCACTCGCGGCAGTTCTCGAGGCCGTACGCGACCAGTCCCGGCACGAAGCCGCGCCACATGCGCACAGCCGGGTGGTTCTTCCAGGCGTAGCGGGGCCAGGTGAGGGCGCGCAGGATCTGGAAGGTCTCGACCCGCTGCTTGCCCAGACGCTTGTCGTCGAGCACCACGCAGCTGGCCCGGAGGTCGGGGTAGGGCAGGAAGGTCTGCATCGCCTGCGCCCTTCCCCGAACGCGGCGGTCGGCACCTCAGCGCGGTGGCGCCTCGGGGCGCAGTCCGAGGGTCGCTGCGGTCGCACCGATGGCGCCGGCGATGTCGGTGGGCACGAACCACACCTTGTTGGCGCCGCCCTCGGCGATGCGCGGGAGCAGCATCTGGCGCTGGTAGGCGAGCACGGTCTCGTCGACCCCGGCCGCCCGGATCGCCTCGACGACCATCGCGATCGCCTTGGCCTCGCCCTCGGCCCGCAGCAGGGCCGACTCCTTGTCGGCCTCGGCACGCAGGATCGTCGCCGTCCGGTCCGCCTCGGCGTTGAGCACGATGGACTGCTTCTGGCCCTGGGCCGACAGGACCACGGACTGCTGCTGGCCCTCGGCGGTGAGGATCGCCGCCCGCTTGCCACGGTCGGCCCGCATCGCCTGCTCCATCGCGTCGCGGATGGTCGGAGGCGGCTCGATGCCGCGGATCTCGACCCGGTTGACCTTCA
>JAOPWP010000168.1 GCA_025965615.1 Frankiales bacterium | reverse complement strand
CGAGGGCCAGCTGTCGGCGGGCCTCTGCGACGGCGGTCGCCGTGGACACGCGCTGCCGGGCGAGCCAGTCCTCCACGGCGCTGAACCGCTCGGTACCGAACAGGCGCTGGAGGAGCAGGCCCCGCTGCTCGGACTTGGCCTTGAGGAACTGCGCGAACTCCCCCTGGGGCAGCAGGACGACCTGAAAGAACTGGTCGGCGGACATGCCGACCAGGTCGAGGATCTCGTCAGCGGCTTCCTGGATGCGCGTCGAGACCGTGGTCCAGGTGCCCCCGACCTGCTCCTGGAGCAGGACCTTCGCCTGCTCGGTCGTGGTCCCACCACCGCGCTGCTTGCTGCGCTCCTGCTGCGGCGACCGGGTGATCCGCATGCGACGGCCGGACAGCGTCACCTCGAGGCAGACCTCGGTGCGCACGTCGGCAGGCGCGTGGTCGGAGCGGAGCCTCGCCGCGCGCCCCCGCTCCCCGGGCACGGTGCCGTAGAGGGCGAAACCCATCGCGTCGAGCAGGGTCGTCTTGCCGGCGCCCGTGTCGCCGTGGAGCAGGAAGAGCCCGCTCGAGCCGAGCAGGTCGAGGTCGACCTCCACGGTGCGCGCGAACGGCCCGAACGCCGTGCAGCGCAGCAGGTGCGGTCGCATCAGGCGCCGGCCGCGGCGAGCCGCCCGGCCTCGAAGGCCTGCGCGAGCAGCTCGTGCTCGCCCGGCTCGAGCGGGGTGCGTCGTACGTGCTCGACGAACGCAGCCGCCACCTCGAGGTCGCCCCGCCCAGCGGTCCGCGACTCGTAGGTCAGCCCGTCCGGCCGCAGGCCGTCGGGCTCGTGGCGGAGCACCAGGATGTGGGGGAAGCGCAGCGACAGGCGGTCCATCGCGTCGTCGGGCCGGAGCGCGTCCGTGTAGACGGCGGTGAGCCAGTGCCCCTCCTGCTCGTCGAAGGCCCGTGACGTGAGCAAGTCGTCCAGCGTGCCCCGCACCGTGGACAGCCGGCGCGGGACCGGAGCCGGCACGTGCACCACCTCGGCGAGCCCCTGCGCGTCGAGGTCGACCAGCCACGACCCCTTGACGTGATCGGCCTCCGAGAAGGAGTAGGCGAGCGGCGAACCGCTGTAGCGCAGGCCGTTCGCCAGGACCTGCGGTCGGTGCAGGTGCCCCAGCGCGCTGTAGCTGAAGCCGTCGAACAGGCTTGCCGGGACGCTGCCGACTCCGCCGACCGTCACGTCGCGCTCGCTGTCGCTGGGGGCGCCCCCCGTCACCCACGCGTGGGCGAGCACGACGGTCCTCCCGGCACCACGAGCGCTCGCGTCGGCCCGGGCACACGCGAGCCCGCGGCCGAGCACGCCCACGTGCCCGCGAGCCACCTCGGCGCCGGGGTCCAGCGGGTCAGCAGGCAGGTGGTCGCGGACCGCCTCCGGCTCGAGGTAGGGGATGCCGTAGACCGCGACCTGGCCGTGGCGGTCCTCGAGCAGGACGGGCGTCGCGACGTCGGCAGGGCGGGTGCGCAGGTGGACCCCCGCAGCGTCGACGAGCCGGCTGCCGAAGCCGAGGCGACGGGCCGAGTCGTGGTTCCCGCTGATCACGACGACTCGCGCACCGGTCTCGCGCAGGCGGACCAGCGCCGTCTCGCACAGCTCGACGGCGTCCACGGGAGGCACGGCGCGGTCGTAGACGTCACCCGAGACGAGCACCGCGTCCACGGACTCGGACCGGACCACCTCCACCAGGTGATCCAGGTAGCCAGCCTGAGCAGCACGCAGGTCGCAGCGGTGGAGCGAGCGACCCAGGTGCCAGTCGGAGGTGTGGAGCAAGCGCATGCCGTCACGGTAGGGGCCGGCACCGACAGTCCGGCGCAACGACGCGGACCCCTCGCCAGCCGGTCAGGACAGCCGGTTGCGAACGCCGACCGGCCCCGTCCTCGGGTGCGGGACGGGGCCGGTCAGGTGCTGGCGCCGCAGGTGCGGCGCGCTCAGCGCGCGACGATCAGCGACGCGTGGAGGGGTCGCCGTCGATGCCGCCGCCGGTCTGCTGGACGCCATCGGCGTCGATCTGCTCCTTGCGGACCTCCTCGGAGACCGTGACGTTCTCGGTGACCTGCTCCTTGCCGAGCTTGATGCGCTCGACCGGGACGGCCTCCTTCTGGACGACGGGACGCTCCTCGGTGAGCACGTCCTCGTGCTCCTCCTCGGAGATGGCAGGCCCGTCGGTGGCGTTGCCGATGTTCGCCTCGGTGATCGGCTCGCGCTCGAGGGTGACGCGCTCCTTGCTGACCGGGACCTGCACGGTCTCGGTCTCGGTGGTGACGTACTTGCGGAGGCGAGCGCGGCCGGCCTCCGCCTTCTGGGTCCCGACCTGGAGGTGCTCCTCGGAACGGGTCATCGCGTTGTCCGTGGTCGGGCCGGAGGTGTCGTGGCCGACGGTGCCGGTGACATCACCCTGGCGGCCGCCGTTGTCGCCCGCGTCGGTCCGGGCCGTGGCGTTGCCCAAGCCGTAATGGGCGTAGAGGCGCTCCTCCTCCTGCGGGGACAGGTCCTCGTCCTCGGAGACCGAGGGGGCGGACGAGACGAGGGAGGCGTCGTAGGGCACGACGACGTCGTCGCCGCGCATCTCCGCCTGGGCGAGCGGCACGAAGGCCAGCCCCTTGCCCGCGCCGCGCACGGTGACGAACGTGGGGTCGCCGTCGCTGCGGTCGGCGTAGACCTCGTGCACCTTGCCGAGAGAAGCGCCGTCCGAGCCCTGGACGTTGTTGCCCTTGAGGGAGCGTGCCTGGTCGAGGGAGAGCATGGAGTGCCTTTCCGTTGTGTCATCAGGGTCATTGATCCAGGCCTCGTGTGCCCCGTCACCTTCGGCCTGAACGGGATGGGCGCAGACGTCTTCTTTCGCTACGACGATGTGTCCCGCAGGCCACAGTGCCGGCCACGGACCGGTCCGGAAACGACCAAGCGCGGACCGGGAGATGTCCCGGTCCGCGCTTGCCGTGCGGGTCGTGCGTCGCGCCGCCGCCTCAGCAGTGGCTCGAGGAAGGGGTCAGCGACGGGCCTGGGTGTCCGCCGAGTGGTTCTCCTTGCGCTTGGCCAGACCAGCCAGGCCGAGCAGGCCGAGAAGGCCCCACAGGCCGGTCTTGTCCGACTCCTGGGCGTCGGCGTTCTCCTGCGTGGCCTGCGTCACGGGCGGTGCCGCAACAGCGTCGTCGGCGTAGGCGAGCGTGGCGGTGCCACCGGTCAGAGCGGCCGCCAGGGTGACGACAGCGAGGGTCTTGCGCATGTGAATTCTCCTTGTGTGCAGACGATTCGGGGTGGAAGAAGCAGGATCAGAGCTTGCGAGAGCCGGAGTTGTCGCCGTCGACGTCGCCGACCGGGCCCCGGGTGGTGCCGGTCGTGGTGGGCCGGGCCGCGCGGTGGTCCTTGTACTTCTTGTAGCCGAACAGGCCG
>JAOPWP010000055.1 GCA_025965615.1 Frankiales bacterium | reverse complement strand
TGATGTCGAACTCGACGCGCTGGTTCTCGTCGAGGGACTTGTAGCCGTCGGTGGCGATCGCGGAGAAGTGCACGAAGACGTCGGCGCCGCCGCCGTCCTGAGCGATGAAGCCGAAGCCCTTCTCGGCGTTGAACCACTTCACAGAACCCTGAGCCATGTTGCTGTCTCCTTCAAGACTGTGGGGCGCGCACTGTGCGCGATCCCGGTTGAGCTGTCGGAGACGCAACGAACGCCCGCGACCACACATCCGCGAGCGTTCATGAACGGCGAAGAGGTGCACTGCAACCGCGACAACCGTACACGGGTGCGACCGATCCGCACAGTCGGACCAGATCTTTCCCTCCAGACACCCCCCAGGTGCGGCTCGGGTTGCGTCGTCCTGCTCACGCGCAGGCCCTCCGGGCGGTTGGATGCTGGGCAGGCGCCCCACCGCCTGCCGCTGCGCTGCGAGGAGACCCGTGACCGCCCGCCCGTCCGCCATCGAGGACCCCGTACGTCGTCGGGCCGTCTCGGGCTTCACGCTGTACGACGTCGCCAACTCGGCGTTCATCACGACCGTCATCACGGCCGTGGGAGGTCCCTTCCTGACCTCGCTGGCGGAGGAGGCGGCACGTCCCGACGGGCGCGTGGACCTGCTGCTGTTCGCCCCGCGCGGCGATGCCCTGTTCGCCTACGCCATCAGCTTCTCGGTGCTCCTGCAGGTCGTCTGCCTGCCGATCCTCGGAGCGCTCGCCGACCGGGCGACGGCCAAGCGCCGGGTGCTCGTCCTCGCGACCGCCATCGGCTCCGTCGCGACGCTGGGTCTCGCCGTGGTGCCTGAGGGCGCCATCGTCCTGGGGCTGCTGGCCCTGGTGGTCGCGAACGTCGCGTACGGGGCGGCGATCCTGGCCTACAACGCCTACCTGGCCGACGTCGCCGAGCTCCCCGACCGTGACCGCGTCTCGGGCCGGGGCTACGCCGCCGGCTACGCCGGTGGGGCGTTCGTCCTCGTGGTCGCCCTGGTGCTGGTGCAGTCCGCCGACGCCCTCGGGATCAGCACCGGCACGGCGGCCCGCCTCGCGATCGCCGTCTCGGGCCTGTGGTGGGCGGCGCTCGCGGTGGTGGCGGTCCGGCGGCTCGACGCCGTGCAGCAGCTGCCGGGCTACGACGGGTCGCGAAGCACGGACAGGCTCGGCCGTCAGGTCGCCTCGTCACTTCGCCAGCTCAGGGGCTCGTTCGCCGCTCTGCGCGCGCTGCCCGGAACGGCCCGCTACCTGCTGGCGTTCCTGCTGTTCAACGACGCCATCCAGGCGGTGATCGCGCTGTCGGCCGTCGTGCTGGAGAACGAGCTGTTCGTCGCCAAGGGCCTCGACCGCGACGACGCCACGCCGTTCCTGCTCCAGCTGATCCTGCTCATCCAGGTGGTCGCCGTCTTCGGTGCCGCGGGCTCTTCCAAGCTGTCCGCCCGCATCGGCGCCAAGAAGACGCTGCTCGGCACGATCGCGGTGTGGATCGGCATCGTGGTCTACGCCGTGGCGGCTCTGGACAGCACGGCGGCGGCGTACGTCCTCGGCATCTTCATCGCCCTGGTGCTCGGCGGATCGCAGGCGCTGGCCAGGTCGCTGTTCTCCTCCATGACCCCGGCGCACCGGCAGGCCAGCTTCTTCGGCTTCTACGAGCTGGCCGAACGCGGCACCGCCTGGATCGGCACGCTCGTGTTCGCCGTCGTCCTGGACGTCACGGGCTCCTACCGCAGCGCCCTGCTGTCGCTGCTGGTGCTCTTCGTGGCCGGCGGCCTCCTGCTGACGACCGTGGACACCGACGCCGCGATCGCCAGGGCCCGCGAGGTCGACGAGTCCGGGGATCCGGCCCGACCGGTGGTCCCGGCATGACGGCCTGCCTGCCGGTCTCGCCCAGCGCGTGGAGCGCCGGCCGGTCCGCGGAGCGCGGCTACCGCGTACTCCTGCGCACGGTCCGGTTCCTGCTCCACCTGTGCACCCGCCGTACGCAGACCGGCGACCTGCCGTCCGAGGGTGCGGTCATCGTCGTCGGCAACCACCTGTCCGTCGCCGACGCCTTCGTCCTGACCGCGGCTGTCGCCCGCCAGGGGCGTCGCATCCGGATGCTGGGGACGGCAGGGCTGTTCCGGGCCCCGGTCATCGGACCGCTGCTCCGTGCGGTCGGCTACATCCCGGTCGACCGGCGCAGCAGCGACCCGGCGTCCGCGCTCGGGCCGGCCCGCGCTGCGCTCGAAGCGGGGCAGTGCATCGGGCTCTACCCCGAAGGCGCGATCACCCAGGACCCCGACGCCTGGCCGGCTCGTGGCAAGACGGGGGTCGTACGACTCGCGCTCGACACCGGCGCCCCCGTGGTGCCGCTGGCCCAGTGGGGGACCCACCAGCTCGTCGGCAAGCAGGGGACCCGCTGGCGGGCCGTGCTGTCACCGCTGACCCGGCCCCGGGTGGACGTGCGACTGGGCGCCCCCCTCGACCTGCGGGCGCTGCTCGGCGTGGGCTCGGCTGCTGAGGCCACCGCGGCGCAGCTCCGGGCCGGCGCCGACGCGGTGATGGACGCCCTGGTCGCCGAGCTCGTGGTGCTCCGGGGTGAGCCTGCTCCGCCTCACGCCGGGCGGCACTGCTGAGCCCTGGCTTTCGTGCTCGTTGCCTCGGTCGGGGGTCGTACGGTGGCGGCCGACCTGCGACACGGTCCGGGGGAGGGTTCGTGGCGAGCGCTGACGACGTGCGGGAGATCGCGACGTCGCTGCCGCGGCGGCTTCTTGATCGGTCGGGGGACTGGTCGGGCGTACGGGCGGCCGAGGGTCCACCCAGCCGATCAGTCCGGGCCGATCACAGCTCGGCGACCGCCGGCTTGAGGACGGCGGTGAACCACTCGCAGAACTGCTCCTGGTCGGGCCCGACCTGCACGAGGGCGACCCGGTCGTAGCCCGCCTCGGCGAAGGCACGCACCTTCTCGAGGTAGGGCTCGACGTCCGGGCCCCACGCCCCCGCGCTCGCCATGTCCTCGTCGCGCACGAACTGCGACGCCGCGTCGAAGCTGACCGGTCCGGGCAGCTCGGCCTGGACCTTCCAGCCGAGCGTCCCCCAGCGGAACTGCTCGCGCAGCAGGCTGCCGGCAGCGTCCGCGTCCGGACCGTAGACCACCGGGAACTGACCGACCAGCTCGCCCGATCCTCCTGCTGCGGTGTACTTCTCGCGCAGCTCGGGCTTCGGCTCCGTGCCGATGAAGAAGTCGCCGAGCTCGGCGGCCAGGGCGCACGAGCTGCTGCCGGACCCCGCCACGCCGATCCGCACCGGCTCCTCGGGCAGGTCGTACAGCTTCGCGCTGTGGACCTCGAAGTGCGCGCCAGAGTGGTTGACGTAGGACCCCGTCCACAGCTCGCGGATGATTCCGAGGGCTTCGCGCAGCATGCGGTGCCGGATGTCGGCCGGCGGCCACCCCTGACCCACGACGTGCTCGTTGAGGTTCTCGCCGGCCCCGACGCCCAGCGAGAAGCGCCCGTCCGAGAGCACGGCCAGGGTCGCGGCCTTCTGAGCCACGACGGCCGGGTGGTAGCGGATGATCGGGCAGGTCACGTAGGTCATGAACGGGATGGCCTGCGTGGCCTGGGCGACCGCGCCGAGGACCGTCCAGACGTACGGGGAGTGTCCCTGCACCTCGAGCCAGGGCGAGTAGTGGTCGCTCGCCACGAGGAAGTCGAAGCCTGCCTGCTCGGCGGTCACCGCGTCCCGGACGAGGTCCCTGGGGCTGCGCTGCTCCCCCATGAGCGTGTAGCCGATCTGCACGGTGGCCTCCTCGAAGACGAACGCTGCGTCTGGGTTTCCCCGGTCGCCACCGCTCACGCGCGGCCCGGGGACCGGGGCTCCCCGATTTGTCAGGAGCATCTAGCGTGTCGCCCGTGACATCCGGTCGGAGAGGGGCGCTCTACGGAGCGTGCGCCTACCTCATCTGGGGCTTGTTCCCGCTGTACTGGCCGTTGCTCGAGCCGTCGTCGGCCCTCGAGGTGCTCGCGCACCGCATCCTCTGGTCGGTCGTCGCGGTCCTGGTCCTGCTCGGCATCACCCGGCGCCTGCCGCAGGTGCGTGCCGCGGTGCGCGACCGTCGCCGTCTCGCCCAGCTCGCGCTGGCCGCCGTGGTGATCGGGATCAACTGGGGCACCTACATCTACGGCGTCTCGAACGACCGCGTGCTCGAGACCTCCCTGGGCTACTTCGTGAACCCGATCGTCACCGTGCTGCTGGCGGTGCTCGTCCTGGGCGAGCGCCTCCGCCCGGTCCAGTGGGTCGCCCTGGGCGCCGCGTTCGTCGCCGTGGTGGTGCTCACCGTCGAGAACGGCAGTCCCCCGTGGATCGCCCTCGTCCTGGCGTTCAGCTTCGGCATGTACGGCCTGCTCAAGAAGACCGTCGGCGTCGGCGCGGTCGAGGGGCTCGCGATCGAGACGGTCGTGCTGCTGCCGGTCGCGGCGGCGTACGTCCTCGTGCTGGGGGTGTCGGGTCAGAGCACCTTCGGCACCGAGGGGCTGGGCCACGCCGGTCTGGTCGCCGTCTCCGGCATCATCACGGCGGTGCCCCTGCTGCTGTTCGGGGCAGCGGCGTCCCGGGTGCAGCTGACCACCCTCGGGCTGCTCCAGTACCTCGCACCCACTGTGCAGTTCTTCCTCGGGATCACGCTGTTCCACGAGCCGCTGCCGCTGGTCAAGCTCGTCGGCTTCGTGCTCGTCTGGTTCGGCCTGGCCCTGTTCACGGCCGACCTGGTCCGCCACCACCGGCAGCAGCTGCGCCTGACCGTCGCCGCGCCGGGGTGACCGCAGCTGCCTAGAGTCGTGAGCGTGCTCGACCGCCGCGACGTCCCCCTCGGGCCGCTGACCACCCTGCGCCTGGGTGGTCCTGCCCGACGCCTCGTCACCACCTTCGACGAGCCGTCGCTGGTCGAGGTGGTCCGGGACGCCGACGCGCGCGGCGAGCCGCTGCTCGTCCTGGGCGGGGGGAGCAACGTCGTCCTGCCCGACGCCGGTTTCGACGGGACCGTCGTCCGGGTGTGCCTGCACGGCCTGCAGGCGACGACCCAGGGAGACCGCGTCCGGCTGAGCGCAGCAGCAGGGGAGGACTGGGAGGCCTTCGTCGCAATGTGCGTCGCCGAGCGCCTCGTCGGGGTGGAGGCGCTCTCCGGGATTCCGGGCCTGGTCGGTGCCAGCCCGGTCCAGAACATCGGCGCCTACGGCCAGGACGTCTCGCAGACGATCAGGTCGGTCCGGGCGTACGACCGGCGAGCCGGCGCGGTCGTCGAGCTGCCCGCTGCGGACTGCGGGTTCGGCTACCGGCACAGCGCCTTCAAGGTCGACCCCGGTCGGTGGGTGGTGCTCGCGGTGACCTTCGAGCTGGGGGTGGGGGGGCTGTCGGCTCCGGTGGGCTACGCCGAGCTGGCCCGGGCGCTGGACGTGCCCCTGGGGGCGTCGGCGCCGCTCGCCGACGTGCGGGACGCTGTCCTCTCCCTGCGTCGTGGCAAGGGCATGGTGCTCGACGCCGCAGACCGGGACACCCGCAGCGCCGGGTCGTTCTTCACCAACCCGTTGCTGTCCCCCGACCAGGCGGTGGCGCTCCAGGCGCGCGTGGCCGAGCGGTGCGGCGCCGACGTCGAGGCGCCCGGCTGGGTCGGCGACGACGGGCGGCTCAAGGTGTCAGCCGCCTGGCTCATCGAGCGCTCGGGCTTCGGCAAGGGCCACTTCGACGGGCCGGTCGGCATCTCGAGCAAGCACACCCTGGCCCTGGTCAACCGGGGAGGTGGCACCACCGACGCGCTGCTGGGCGTGGCCCGCGAGGTGCGCGACGGCGTACGAGCCGCCTTCGGCGTCGACCTGGTCGCCGAGCCGGTGCTCGTCGACGCCGTCCTCTGAGCTGGGCTCAGCCCATCGCCTCGAGCATGCCCATCATCTCCTTGCAGGCGGGGCAGACCGGGTACTTCTCCGGGTCGCGCCCCGGCAGCCAGGTCTTGCCGCAGAGCGCCACGACGGGAACCCCGTCGACCGCGCTGCGCAGGATGTCCTCCTTGCGCACGTAGTGGCTGAACCGCTCGTCGTCGCCGTCGTCGAGCTTCGGATCGCCGACCGGCCGGGTGTCCACCTCAGTCATGCCTGCAGCGTAGGGCTCGGTGGCCCGGACGACACTCCGGTGATGGCGGCGCTTCCGGTGCGGTCACGGTCCGAAGTGGGTAGGTCACGCACGTGTCCGAGTCCACGCCGCACAAGCGCAGCCCCGCCGACGAGGAGCGCAGCCGTCGCCGGCAGGAAGCGCTCGACACGCTGCGTGAAGCCGCCGCGCTGAGGGCCCGGCTGCGTCCGCGAGCCGGAGCCCTGGAACGGGCTCGCGCGCTGCTGAGGGCCCGGACCACCCGCGGCTGAACCGTTGCCCGGGCGCCCGGGTGGAGCCGCCGCGGGCGGGGTAGTCAGCCCGCACACCACCGAGATCGACCGCAGGAGCACGCCCTGAACCCCTCGTACGAGGAAGCCTCCGACGAGGACCGCTCGACAGAACTGAGAGAGATCGCCCGCACCGCCTTCGGGTGGGACGAGCTGCGACCGGGTCAGCTCGAGGCCATGGCCTCGGTGATGTCCGGTCGGGACACGCTGGTGGTCATGCCGACCGGGTCCGGCAAGAGCGCGATCTACCAGGTGCCTGCCTTGCTCCTGGACGGCCCCACCGTCGTGGTGAGCCCGCTCATCGCCCTGCAGCGCGACCAGGTGGCGGGGCTGCTCGCCCGCGAGGGCGCCGGTGGGGCGGTGCAGGCCAACAGCAGCCAGACCGGCCGAGGGCGGGAGGCGGCCTTCGAGGCGCTCCGGGCCGGCCAGGTGGAGTTCTTCTTCCTCGCCCCCGAGCAGCTGGCGAAGCCCGAGGTGCTCGACGCGGTCGCGGCGGCCCGTCCGTCGCTGTTCGTCGTCGACGAGGCCCACTGCATCTCGGCGTGGGGTCACGACTTCCGCCCCGAGTACCTCCGCCTGCACAGCGCCGTGGAGCGCCTGGGCCGCCCCACCGTGCTCGCGCTCACGGCGACCGCGTCGCCACCGGTGCGCGCGGAGATCCTGCACCGGCTGCGGATCCCGGACGCCGAGCAGATCGTGAGCGGCTTCGACCGGCCCAACCTCGACCTCGAGGTCGTGGGGTTCCGCGACGACGACCAGCGCCGCGACGCCGTGACGATGCGCGCCATGTCCGAGGCGAAGCCGGGTCTGGTCTACACCGCCACCCGCAAGAGCGCGGAGCAGTACGCCGAGGCGCTCGCCGAGCTCGGCATCGACGCCGCCGCCTACCACGCCGGTCTGCGCGCCTCCGAGCGTGAGGACGTTCACGAGCGCTTCATGGCCGGCCGCCTCGACGTCGTCGTGGCGACGACCGCCTTCGGCATGGGGATCGACAAGGCCGACGTGCGCTTCGTGCTCCACGCCGAGGTGGCTGACTCGCTGGACAGCTACTACCAGGAGGTCGGGCGGGCGGGCCGCGACGGCCAGCCGGCGCTGGCGGCGCTCTACTACCGCCCCGAGGACCTCGGGCTGCGCACCTTCTTCGCGTCGGGGCGGGTGGACGTCGGTCAGCTCCAGAAGGCGATCACCTTGATGTGGCATGCGGGGGGTCCGGTCGAACCCACTGCCCTGGCTGAGGCGATGGACCTCCCCCCGGGCCGCGTCGCCGGTCTGGTCAACCTGCTCGAGCAGGTCGGCGCGCTGACGGTCCAGGCCGACGGCACCCTGCTGCGAGGAGCACAGGAGCTGGATCCCCGAGAGGCGGCGGAGGCCGCGGCGGAGGTCTCCGAAGGGCACCGCAAGGTGGAGCAGTCCCGCGTGGAGATGATGCGCGCCTACGCCGAGACCAGCGGCTGCCGGCGCCAGTTCCTGCTCGCCTACTTCGGCGAGACGATGGACGAGCCGTGCGCTCGGTGCGACACCTGCGCCGCGGGCACCGCGCGCGAGCAGGTCGACGTCACGGACTCCCCGTACGCCCTGCAGTCCCGGGTGAGCCACGCGGTCTGGGGTTCGGGTGTGGTCATGCGCTACGAGGGGGATCGCATCGTCGTGCTGTTCGACGAGGTGGGCTACCGGACCCTGCTGCTGGAGGCGGTGGCCTCCCGGGGGCTGCTGCAGGTCGTCCCGTGAGCCTGCCCCCCGTCAGCGGCGCGGAGCGCCTCGAGGTCGACGTCGTCGTGGTCGGTGGCGGCGCCGCCGGCCTGTCCGCCGCCTCGTGGCTCGGGCGTTACCGCAGGAGCGTCGTGGTGGTCGACTCGCGGGACTACCGCAACCAGTCCGTCGACCGCTCCCACGGCTATCTGGGTCGTGACCCGCAGACTCCCCAGGAGCTGCTCGCCCGCGGGCGCGAGGAGGTCCTCGCCTACCCGACCGCGCAGATCCGCGCGGGGGAGGTGCAGACCCTCCGGCGCCGGGACGACGGGCTGTTCGAGGTGGGTGACGACCTGCTCGCGCACCGGCTGGTCCTGGCGTGCGGGGTGAAGGACGTCTTCCCGGCCGTCGAGGGCTTCTCGACCCACTACGGCGCCTCGGTCTTCCACTGCCCTGCCTGCGACGGCTACGAGGCGCACGACCGGGACGTGGTCGCGATCGGGTGGGACCCGCACCTGGTCGGGTTCGCCGGGACGCTCAAGAACTGGGCCAGCTCGGTGACGGTGGTGACCAACGGCGTCGAGTTCAAGGGCGACGCCGGTTGCCGCGCGACGCTCGAGGACCTCGACATCGAGCTGCTCGAGCGTGACGTGGTCCGCTTCGTCGGCGAACGGGGCGATCTCCAGGGGGTCGAGCTGGAGGGCGGCCAGGTGCTCCCGGCCTCGCTCGTCATGTTCTCCCTCGCCCACCACCCGCGCACCGAGCTGGCTGAGATGCTCGGCTGCGAGATCGACGACGAGGGCTACGTGAGGGTCGACGGCGAGGGCCAGACGTCGGTCGCGGGGGTCTACGCCGCCGGCGACCTGACCCCCGGTCTCCAGCTGTCGATGGTGGCAGCGGCGTCCGGCGTGGTCGCCGGGGTCGGCTGCGCGCAGTCGCTGTTCGGGCAGCAGGGGGCGCCCACCTCGCCCGAGCCCGCCCCCGCCGTCTGACCTGCCCGCACACCGCGAAGGCCCCCGCACCGAGGTGCAGGGGCCTTCGAGCTGGAGCGGACCGACTAGTCGGAGACCTTGTTCTTCACTGCCAGGGCAGCGCCGGTGGCGGCGGTGCCGACCGTGGCGGGGAGGCCCTTGAGGACGCCGCTGACGACCTGCGAGGGCCGCTGCTGCTCCTCGTGGAGCGAGGAGCTGGCGAGCATCGCGCCGGTGAGACCCGGGATCGCCCACTGGAGCGCCGAGAGCTGCTTCTGGGCCTTGGCGACCTCGGGCGGGGTGGTCGGGAGGGCGTCGGTGCCGCCCGCGACCGGGACGTCGCCAGCCTTCATCATCTTCTGGCCGAGCACGCGGGCGTACGCCGTGGCGCCGAGGGCACCCGCGGTCAGCGCGAGCTTGGTGTTGGTGTTCGCGAGGACGCCCCGCTGCGTGGCGACCCGGCCCTTGTTGGCCTTGAGCAGCTGGGCGCCACCGAGCAGGTGGGCGCCGATGGCGAGCGCGTTGAACGGCGTCCAGCGGCCCCAGCCGGCGTTCGCCACGCGGGCGCGCTGACGGGGGTCGTCCACGTCAGCCGCAGCGCCGTTCACGCCGATGGCGCCCATGAGGGAGCCGCCGAACCAGGCGGCGAGGCCGATGTCGTGCATGGCGTGGGCAAGGGTGTTGCGCTCTGACATGAGAGTTCCTCCGGGAGGATGTCGTGGGGATCGTGCGGCGTCTGCTGTCCGCCTACCCCTGCCCGGTGCGACGTGAACCCGGCCCTGGGTTCCCGCTGCGGACCGATGTCTGCGAGAGTCCGACCTGACGGGACCCGCCGGGGGTCGTGCCGAGCGGAGGAGGGGCCAGTGGCGGGACAGCGAGCGGCCGACACCGCCGACGCGTACGCGGTGATCGCCTTCCGCGAGGAGGGCCGCTGGCAGGTCGGCCTCCTGCCGGAGGTCGTGACCAGCGACCTCGACAGCCTGATCGCTGCGGTCCGGCAGCAGCCGGGTGAGAACGGCGCCTTCGCCCTCGTCGACGTCGCGGACGAGTTCTTCGTCGTGGTCAGGGTCCAGCTCGGTCGGGTCCGCCTGCTGCTGTCCGACGTCACGGCCGCGGTCGCCTGGGACCTCGCCGTGCAGGTGCTCGAGCACCTGGAGCTCGAGGTGCCGGGCGACGACGACCTCGACGAGGTCTGGCCGGCCGGTGACCTCGGCGTCTTCGACGACATGGGCCTGGACGAGATGGAGATGGGCGCCATCCTGTCCGACGACGACGCCTACGCCGATGAGATGCTTGCAGCACTCGCTCGCCGGTTGGGGTTCGCCGACGCCTACGAGCGGGTAGTCGACGCGCTCGTGCAGTGACGCCCGTCCCTTCGCCCACCTGGAGCGCCTTCCGTGTCGTACTTCGCCGCCGTGCTGGCTCGTACCGGCGCGGGCTGGACGGGTGAGGAGCTCGACCTCGACGGGGTCGAGGACCTCGACGCCCTCGCAGACCTCCTGCGTGACTTCCTGGGCGAGGGCCCCGGGCCGGCCCTGCTGGTGCTCGAGGAGGACGACGAGCACCTGGCCCTCGTGCGTGTCGACAGCGGCGTCGGGCTGAGCGAGCCCCGGGTCTTCCTGTCCGACCGCCGTGCGATCCAGGGCAGCGAGGTGGCCGCCATGCTCTGGGAAGAGGCGCCGGTCGAGGCCGAGGACGACGAGGACGAGGGCACCCGCCCGATCGCCGAGCCGGTCGGTGACAGCTCCCTGCTGGCCGACCTCGGCACCCCGGCCGACGACCTGCTGGAGCTGTGCGCCGAGGAGGGCCTGCTGCCGGCCGACGTGCTCACGACGCTCTGCGAGCGGGCTGGTTGCGACGACGTGCTCGAGCAGCTCCGCGAGGCATGACGCCGTACGACGACCTCATGCGCCTCGCCCTCGACGAGGCAGAGCTGGCCCCGGCCCACGGGGACATCCCCGTCGGGGCCGTCGTCGTCGATGCTGCGGGCCTCGTGATCGGCGTCGGTCACAACGACCGGGAACGCACGGGTGACCCGACCGCGCACGCCGAGGTGGTGGCACTTCGCGCGGCTGCTGCCGCGTCTGGTTCCTGGCGACTGACCGGCTGCACCCTGGCGGTCACCCTGGAGCCCTGCACCATGTGCGCCGGAGCCCTCGTGCTGTCCCGGGTCAGTCGGGTCGTCTACGGGGCGGTCGACCCCAAGGCAGGCGCGGCCGGCTCGCTCTGGGACGTCCTGCGGGACCGACGGCTCAACTCCCGCCCCGAGGTGGTCCCCGAGGTCCTCGCCGAGGAGTGCGGGGTGCTGCTGCGCTCGTTCTTCGAGGGCCGCAGGGGTCTTCGCTAGAGTCCACTCCGGTGGCGTGTCCGAGCGGCCGAAGGAGCACGCCTCGAAAGCGTGTGAGGGGGCAACTCCTCCGTGGGTTCAAATCCCACCGCCACCGCCGGGTGCTGGCGACGTTTCCGCAGGTGAGACCCTTGCGGGAACGTCGCCAGGCGTCGTTTTCGGCCCAGTGGTCACAGGATTCAGGGAGCCCTCGGCGGCGGAGCCGCGGCGACGAGGGCTGCACCCTGACGCGCGGCGGCCGCCTGCATGTCGAGGTCGACGTGCGAGTTCGTGTCCAGCGTGATGGAGACGTTGGCGTGCCCAGCCGCTCCTGGACGATCCGGGGGTGGATTCCGGCCCGTAGGGCCAGCGTGGTGTGCCGGAGGTCGTGCAGGCG
>JAOPWP010000039.1 GCA_025965615.1 Frankiales bacterium | reverse complement strand
ATCCGCACAGACCTGCCGCTGAACGACGACGACCTGGCCGAGCACGGCGTGACGCGCGAGGCCACCGTCGCCGCCATGATCCAGCGCACGGTGGAGCGCATCTACACCGAGGACGAGGACAACCGCTTCCTCGAGGTCACCTACGCCAACGGCGACAAGGAGGTCCTCTACTTCCAGGACTTCAACTCCGGGGCGATGAGCGAGAACATCGTCGCCCGCGCCAAGAAGATGGCGATCAAGGACTTCCTCGAGACCGGCGGCAAGGGCCTGCGTCTGCAGCACCTGATGGCCGCCTGCATCGATGAGTTCAAGGAGAACGAGGACCTGCCCAACACGACGAACCCCGACGACTGGGCCCGGATCTCGGGCAAGAAGGGGGAGCGGATCGTCTACATCCGCACCCTGGTCACCAGCGCCAAGGGGTCCGAGACGGGCCGCTCCATCGACACGGTCGCCAACACCGGTCAGTACCTCTGAGCGACCGAGCTGCCGTTCCGCCCGTACCCTGGTCGCCATGAGCACCCGCCGGGTCATGGGCGTGGAGACCGAGTACGGCGTCTCCGTCCCCGGACGGGCCGCGACCAGCGCCATGGTCGCCAGCAGCCAGGTCGTGAACGGCTACGCCAGCGGCATGGCCGACGGGCCGGCGCGCTCCCGCCGTACGCGCTGGGACTTCGAGGAGGAGAACCCGCTGCGCGACGCGAGGGGGTTCGACGTCGGTCCCGGCTTCTCCGACCACCTCGCCGGTGAACCCGACGACGAGCTCGGGCTCGCCAACGTGATCCTGACCAACGGCGCGCGGCTGTACGTCGACCACGCCCACCCGGAGTACTCCTCGCCGGAGGTCACGGGGCCGCGCGACGCGGTCGTGTGGGACAAGGCGGGGGAGCGGGTCATGGCCCTCGCGGCGGAGCGGGCGCTGCAGGTGCCCGGGGCGGCGCCGATCCTGCTGTACAAGAACAACACCGACAACAAGGGCGCCTCCTACGGCACGCACGAGAACTACCTGATGCCGCGGCGGACCCCGTTCGCGGCCATCGTCCGGCACCTCACGCCGTTCTTCCTCAGCCGCCAGGTGGTGACGGGCGCGGGGCGCGTCGGCATCGGCCAGGACGGCCGCCGTGAGGGTTTCCAGATCAGCCAGCGCGCCGACTATTTCGAGGTCGAGGTCGGGCTCGAGACGACCCTGAAGCGACCGATCATCAACACCCGCGACGAGCCCCACGCCGACCCGGAGAAGTACCGCCGGCTGCACGTGATCATCGGGGACGCCAATCTGTCCGAGGTGTCGACCTACCTGAAGGTCGGGACGACAGCGCTCGTCCTCGCGATGATCGAGGACGGGTGGCTGGACGCCAACGGCATCGACCTCGCGGTGCGCAACCCGGTATCGGCGCTGCAGTCGGTGTCGCACGACCCCTCGCTGCAGCACCTCGTCGAGCTGCGCAGCGGCCGCCGCCTCACGGCGGTGCAGCTCCAGCTGGACTACCTCGAGCAGGCCCGCAAGCACGTCGAGGACCGGCTCGGCGACGACGTCGACGCCGAGACCGCCGACGTGCTCGACCGCTGGGAGTCGGTGCTGGACCGGCTCGCGACCGACCCCATGTCGCTGTCACGCGAGCTCGACTGGGTCGCGAAGCTGGCGCTGCTCGAGGGCTTCCGCGAGCGCGAGGGCCTGGGCTGGGACGCTGCCAAGCTCCACCTCGTCGACCTGCAGTACGCCGACGTGCGCCCGGACAAGGGGCTCTACAACCGGCTGGTCGCCCGTGGGGCGATGGACCGGCTGGTGACCGAGGCAGAGGTCCTGCGGGCCGTCGAGGCGCCGCCGGACGACACCCGCGCCTACTTCCGCGGCTCCTGCCTGGCCCGTTACCCCAGCCAGGTGGCGGCAGCCTCGTGGGACTCCGTCATCTTCGATCTGGGGCGGGAGTCGCTGCAGCGCGTCCCGACCCTCGAACCGCTGCGCGGCACCCGGGCCCACGTCGGTGCGCTGCTCGACGCCTCGCCCACCGCTGCCGACCTCGTGGCTGCCCTGTCCCGGCACTGAACCGCGCGACCGGCTCAGCCCCGGCGCAGGGCGTCGAGCTCCTTGCGAGCCCGCTCGGCGGCGTCCTGGGCCGTCCGGACCGCTTCGTCGGCCTTCTCGGCGGCTGCTTCCTTCGCCTCGGAGGCGGTCGCGGCGGCGTCCCGGGCCCGCCTGCTGCCGGCGAGCGCCCGCTCGGCCTCGGCCACGTCCCGTCGCGCCGCCTCGAGGGCCTGGACCGCTTGCACGGCGAGCCGCCTCGCCTGCGCGGCCCGGTGCGCGGCGTCGTCCAGCTTGCCTGCGGCATCGTGTGCTGCCCGCTCCGCCGCGGAGAGGGCCTCACGCCTGCGGACAGCCGCCTTGTCGGCCTCGGCCGGTCGCGGGGCACGGCCGGGACCGTCACCTCCGGCACTGGGGGTCGGAGCCGCTGGCGCCACGGCCCCCGAGAGGTCGACCTCACCGAAACCGGCGTAGGTCAGAGCGCGCACGAGGCGACCCGTGCGGACCGCGGCGGCGCTGGACGGGTCGGCGAGGGCCGCTTCGAGGGTCGTGACCACCTCGTCACGGACCGGACCAGCGACGCTGCGGTCAGCAACCGAGACGGCCGCTCCCGCGACCGCCTCCACGAGGTCCCGCCTCTGCCGGCCCAGCGTCCGCAGCTGGTCGGCGTGCCCCGAGGACTGCGCCTCTGCGAGCGCGGGCCCGAGCGCGAGCAGCTGCTCGAGGAGCGCGGGCTGCTCACGGGCCAGCCGGTTGACCAGCCAGGCAGCGACCGACGGGCGCCGGAGCGCCTTGAGCTCCTTCGAGCGGGGGGCGTCGTTCTCGGCCTTGGCCTGCTTCGCCGCGGCGTCGCGAGCCGCCGTGAACTCCTCGGGCGGCAGCGCGTACAGCTGGTCCGGGTCCACAGCGGTCATCCTGCCGTGGAAGCCGGCTCTGGAGGGGTAGGGCCGACCGGGCCACGCCCCCGTGACCCTGGAGCCCCCGTGCCGGACCGGATCCCCGCCGCCTCCCTCCCAGCCGGCTCCGTCGGCCGTGCCGGCCGGTGGGCCGTCGTCAACCGGGACGGGCAGGTCGCCGCCGTCTCGGCGCGCTGCCGGCACCAGCTCGGCGACCTGTCCAGGGGCAGTCTGGACGCCTCCGGGTGCCTCGTCTGCCCGTGGCACGGCTCGCGCTACGACGTGGACAGCGGCGAGATGGTGTCGGGCCCCAAGGGGTTCCTCTGGTACGTCGGCAGGACCCCTGGCTACACCCAGCTGATCAAGGCCTACGGGAAGGTGCTCGTCCTGCGCCGCCGACCGGTGCGCCGCTCCGGCGAGCACTACGTCGTCGAGGCCGATCAGGGCGCGGACCTCAGACCCCGCGACTAGGGTCGAACGAGCACGCACGCGCGCGAGGCCGACCACGAGGAGCTGCGAGATGGCCACGAAGGACAGCGGTGGGCAGGACCGGGCGAGCCGGCGCAGCGACGAGGTCGACGAGGTCGTCGAGCAGCCGACCGGCGACGTCCAGGAGCGGGTGGGAAAGCTCACCGATGATGTCGATGCGTTGTTGGACGACATCGATGAAGCCCTCGAGGAGAACGCAGAGGACTTCGTCAGGTCGTATGTGCAAAAGGGGGGTGAGTGATCGTCAGAGGGGGTCCTGATCGTGGCAAGGCGAAGGCGCTGATCGATGCCCTGCCGGCGCAGCCGTGACGGCAAGCAGCCGCCAGCACGTCGACCACGACCACGTGAGCGGCCAGGTCCGTGGTGTGCTGTGCTCTGGCTGCAACCAGGGACTGGGCAGCTTCCGCGACGACGTCGCCGCCTCGCGCGTCGCGCCGACTACTTCGAGAGGACCACGTGGCACAGGCACCAGGAGGGCACGGGCGTCTACCGGCCCACTTCCACGCGCCCGGCGGCGCATCGTTCAGCGAGTTCCTCGCAGTGGCCGCGCCTGATCTGCTCCCGTCCAAGCGCGAGCTGCCCCCCGGGGTGATCGATGCGCCGCACGGCACCACCATCGTGGCCGTCGTGCACGCCTCCGGCGTGATCATGGCGGGCGACCGCCGGGCGACCATGGGCAACGTCATCGCCCAGCGCGACATCGAGAAGGTCTTCCCTGCCGACGACTACTCCGTCGTCGGCATCGCCGGTACGGCGGGGCTCGCCGTGGAGATGGTGCGGCTGTTCCAGGTCGAGCTCGAGCACTACGAGAAGATGGAAGGGCACGTGCTGTCCCTGGACGGCAAGGCCAACCGGCTCTCGGCGATGATCCGCGGCAACCTCGCCATGGCCATGCAGGGCCTGGCCGTCGTGCCGCTGTTCGCCGGCTTCGACCTCGAGGGGGCGGTCGGCCGGATCTTCTCCTACGACGTCACGGGCGGGCGCTACGAGGAGCACTCGTTCCACTCGGTGGGCTCGGGGAGCACGTTCGCCCGCAGCGCGCTGAAGAAGCGCTACCGCGACGGGGTGAGCGAGGCGGAGGCGGTCAAGCTCGCCGTCGACGCCCTCTACGACGCCGCCGACGACGACTCAGCGACCGGTGGCCCCGACCTCACCAGGCGCATCTGGCCGGTGGTCATGGGCGTCACCGACAGCGGTTCGCGCCGCCTGCCCGACGACGAGGTCGGCGCTGTCGTGCAGACCGTCGTCGACGAGCGCATGACCAACCCCGGTGGCTGACGCCGTCCCCGTCGGCAGCTCGCCCGAGCCCCTCCGACGCCCGGCCTGCACACCCCGTACGACCGAGGAGCCACTTCGATGACGCAGCCCTTCTACGTCTCGCCCGAGCAGCTGATGAAGGACAAAAGCGACTACGCCCGCAAGGGCATCGCCCGGGGGCGGTCCGTGCTCACGCTCGCCTACGCCGACGGGATCCTGTTCGTCGGCGAGAACCCGAGCAACGCGCTGCACAAGATCAGCGAGATCTACGACCGGATCGCCTTCGCCGCGGTCGGCAAGTACAACGAGTTCGAGAACCTGCGGCTCGCGGGAGTGCGCTACGCCGACCTGCGGGGCTACCAGTACGACCGTCGCGACGTGACGAGCAGGGGCCTGGCCAACGCCTACGCGCAGACCCTCGGGACGATCTTCACCGAGTCCGGCAAGCCCTACGAGGTCGAGCTCGTCGTGGCCGAGGTGGGGGAGCGGGCCGCCGACGACCAGATCTACCGGCTGACCTACGACGGCTCGGTCGGTGAGGAGCACCGGCACGTCGTCATGGGTGGCAACAGCGAGCCGATCAGCACCTACGTGACCGAGCGCTACGACCCGGACGCCTCTCTCGAGCAGGCACTGGAGCTCGCCGTGGCCGCCCTGTCCCACGCGCCTGACGGCACGAAACGGACCATCTCCGCCGGCGACCTCGAAGCCGCCGTCCTCGACCGCACCCGCCCCCGCCGAGCCTTCCAGCGGCTCGTCGGCCCCCGACTCGAGCGCCTGCTCGGCCAGGAGACGACCCCCGCATGAGCGCCGTCCGCACCCGCCTGGTCACGACGACCGCCGTCGTGGCCCTGGCCCTCACCGCCTGCGGTGACGGCGTCATCGACACCGCCGCACCGGCGCCATCGACAGCGCCCAGCCCGTCTGCGGTGCCTCTCGCGCCGTGCCCGATCACGGCCACCGAGGTCCCTGCTCCGGCAGGCGTGACTGCCGACCTGCAGACCAAGCCGGTGGTCACGCCGTCCCCCACGCCCCCGCCCACCGAGCTGCAGTACGCCGACATCGTGAAGGGCTCCGGAGCAGAGGCCGTGAACGGCAGCCGGGTCGAGGTGAAGTACGTCGGCGCCTTCTACGACACCGGCCAGGAGTTCGACTCGTCCTGGAAGGCCAGCCCGACCCAGACCATCCCGTTCGGCATCTGCCAGAGCGGCGTGATCCCCGGCTTCGCCGTCGGTCCCGCCGGCATGAAGGTCGGTGGCCGTCGGGCCATCACCATCCCGGCCCGCCTGGGCTACGGCATGCGGGGCTCGCCTCCCACCATCCCGGGCGGGGCGACCCTGGTGTTCGTCGTCGACCTGGTCAAGGTGCTGTAGCAGCTGCGAGGAGTGCCGCCAGGACGCCCAGGGAAGACCCGCTCCAGGTCCCACCCTGCCGAGGAGGCGACATGCCCAAGACGACCCGCTCCGGCAAGCCCAAGCAGAGCGAGCTGCCCTCGACGCTGCAGCGCTCGGAGCCCAAGGCGCAGGCCACCTTCGCCAAGACCTACGACTCGGCCGCCGAGAGCTACGGACCGGGCGAGCGGGCCGCGCGCACGGCGTTCTCGGCCGTCAAGCACAGCTTCGAGAAGGTGGGCGACCACTGGGAGGCCAAGGACGAGCGGGGTCCCAGCGACGCGCAGAGCGAGAAGACCGGCGCCGCGGCGCGGGACAGCACGACCCCGACCGCCGGGGGCGTGGACGCCAACGCCTCCAAACGGCACCTCTACGAGCTCGCCCAGCGGCTCGAGGTCCCGGGGCGTTCCTCGATGAGCAAGGACGAGCTGGTGGCCGCGATCGGCAAGGCCAACGGCCGGGCGACGGCTCGAGCCCGTCGCAGCTGACGTACCGGGCTACCGCAAGCCGACGACGGCGCGCAGGACCTCGGCCTCGTCGCTGATCACGCCGGTGACCCCACGGGAGAGCACCTCGTCCAGGGTGGCCCTCGAGTTCACCGGCCAGGTCATCACCAGCTCCACCCTCTCCCGCAGCTCTGCCACGAGCGGAGCCGTCAACAAGGAGCGGTGAAGGCTCACCCCGTACGGCCGCCGGCTGGTGCGGACCCGCCGGCGCAAGCGGGCCAGTTCGGCGCGGTTGCGAGCGGTGAGCACCGGACGTGCCCAGGGCTGTCCGGCCGCGGGTTCCACGGACGGCCACCAGCGGCCGCAGACGAGCGTCGGCGGCTGTCGGGGAGCCCGAGCCAGCTCCTGCAGGGCGCGCCGACCGACCGCCCCCGCGCCCTTGAGGTCGAGCATCAACGTGGTGCTGCTGTCCAGCTCGGCGAGCAGCTGGCGCAGCGACAGCTGGGGTTGCGCTGCGGGCGTCCACACGATCCTGGGCTGGGCGACCCGGGGGCCGGTCCTCGGGCTGGGCCGGTCCCAGAGCCAGGGCAGCGGGTGCAGCGACTTGCTGTGGCGCACCTCGAGCCGCCCCGCCAGAGCGTGCACGTCCGCCTCCACGACGTCGACGCCGAGAGCGAGGGCGCGGGGGAGGGAGGGGAGGTCGTTGCCGGCCCGGTGAGCGATCGCCAGCACCCTCAAGAGGGCCGCTTCCTGCCGCACGGGCCCGGAGACGACGACTCGACGAGCTCGCCCTCGCGCGGGCGAGGGATGCTCGCAGGGCGCCGCCCGGGCCCAGGGGGGGAGTTGCACGGGAGCAGGCGCCGCTCGAGCTCGGGTGGGACGTCAACAGCGAGCAGTCGCCGCTCCCGCCCGAGCCGGCGCTGCTCGCGCTGCCGCGACCGGCGCTCCAGCCCGAGCGCGATGGTCCACCCGGCCAGGCCGAACGCGGCTCCGGCCACGACGTCCAGCACGTAGTGGTTCGCCGTCAGGACCGTGGCGAGCGCCATCACCGCCGGCATGGTGCGCCCGAGCACCCGCAGCAGCGTCGTGCCAGCCGCGGCCACCAGAGCCAGCCCGACGAGGAGGTCCCAGCCGACGTGCAGGCTCGGCATCGCTGCGTACTGGTTGACGAAGGCCGGCGGCTGGAGGACGCGGTAGGCGCGGGACGTCTCGGTGACGGTGTCGACCAGCCCGAGCCCGGCCAGCCGGGGCGGGGCCACGGGGTAGGTCGTGTAGACGCAGAGCCCCAGCAGGCCGGAAGCGATGATCGCGTTGCGGAGCTTGCGGAACACGACGCGGTCGTGCAGGGCCAGCCACAGCAGGGTCAGCACGATCACCGGCCAGTGGCCCCAGATGTAGATCCAGTTCGCCGCCGTCGCGAGCCCGTCCACGCTGAGCATCGCGGCCTGCACCTCGTCCTCGACGTCGAGCCCGACGGACTGCTCGAGCCGCAGCACGTCCATCGCGTGGTCCTGGGCGACGTGCGGGGACCCGGCCGTGAACCCCCGGACACCGAAGTAGGCGACGACTGCGGTCGTCAGGACGGCGACGTCGAGGCCGATCGTGCGCGCACGGCGCCATGCGCCCGGGCGTGCCGGTGCTGGCGCACCTGCGCCGGCTCTGGCTGGTCCTGCTCTCATGGCCACCCCCCGACGGCTGCGTCGAGTCTGACGCAAGACGGGGCATCCCGACAGGGGATTGCGCGACGGGCCCCTTGCCGGCCCCGTCATGGCCTCAGACGTGCGCGACGTGACCGTGGTGGCGAGCAGCGAGCCGCCGGGCGGCCAGCAGGCTCGCTCCACCGAGGAGCAGGGCCGGGAGCCAAGCGAGCGTGGCCTTGAGGGCGACGGCGCCGAGAGCGGCCGGCCAGGGAAGTCCGAGGCCGGCGAGCGCCACCACGAGGGCCCCGTCGCGCGGGCTCGCCCCGTGGGGGCCAGGGACCGCCCCGGCGAGCTGGCTGGCGCCGAACGCGCCGAGGACGGCCGCGGGGCCCAGGGTGTGTCCGGTCGCGGCGACCGCACCGAGCAGCAGCAGGCAGATGGAGAGCTGGTAGGCCACCGACAGGGCGATCCCGAACGCCACAGCCCGACGGCCCGGCAGCTTGCGGTGCGGGACGAGCCGGGGGTGGCGGCGCCCGATCAGCACGGCCAGCAGGACCGCGACGCCGGCGAGGGCGACGGCGGTGAGCACCATCGTCAGCGGGAACGCCACGGCCGACACGCCCACGAAGGCCACGAGGCCCAGGGCGCCGACGAAGCGGTCCAGGCCCGCCTCGGCGGCGGCGTCCGGGGTGGTCATGCCGGTCCGGATGAGCCGACGGACCCGCCAGGCATCAGCGCCCACGTGCCCCGGGGTCAGCAGCCCGCAGAGCTCGGCCTCCGCGTAGGCGCGGATGTGCCACCGCCGGGTCTGGCCGCTCTCGGACAGGGCGTGCCAGCGCAGCGGGCACAGGACGTACTTGCCGAGGATCCACGGGAGCAGGCCGAGGGCGGCAGGAGCCCAGGAGAGTTCGGGCAGCGCCGGCAGGGTCAGCACCGGGACGGCGAAGGCGACCATGACCGCGAGGACGCCGAGCAGCACGTTCCGCCTGCGTCGTCCGCTTCCGACTGTCACCCTCACGCCTCCTTCGCGCACGTTCCTCGTCAGAAACTGTGGTCCGGCTGAAGCACCGGCCGTCGCGGGGAGGGTTTTGCCCGGACAGCCGGGGGCCCACCCGTCCCGGTCCCGGTCGACCGTCACGTGTTGGCGCAGAGGGGTCAGCGAAGTGCTGTCGCCTGCCGATGGGCCAGCGTGGAGTGCTCGCCTGCCCGAGACGGGGTCGCGACCGCGGTGGCCAGGTCATCGTCGCCGCCTTCATCGCCGGCTGGCTGGAGCTGCTGGGCCCGCTCATGGCGGTCGGCGTCCTCGACATCGCCATCGCTCTCGCGGCAGGGACGCTCGGTCGTCGAGCAGCACTGCGGGGGGCCATGGTCACCGCGTGGTCGGTCGGCACCGCAACCTCCAGGGAGCGGTCGGCCCGGGACAGGCTGGGTCCTGGGTGCGCAACATCGCCACGAGGGACGTGGCCGAGGACGGGCGGATCCTCATCAGGGGGACGCTGGCCGACATCACGAAGCAGAAGATCGCCCAGCTGGCTCCACCGCGACCCCGTCGACGTCGTCAAGATCGACAAGTGTTCCGTCGCGGGTGTGGGCGACGGGGCGGACCGGGGCATCGTGACCGCGATCCTCCACCTGGCGCACCGCATGGGCCTGACGGTGGTGGCCGAGGGCGTCGAGCCGCTGGAGCAGGCCGACGTCCTGTCCGGCCTGGGCTGCGAGCTGCTGCAGGGTCACGCCCTCGGCCGCCCTGCCGAGGCCCTACCGGCGGGCCCGCAGCTGCAGTCGACCGCCCGATAGACGCGTCTCGTACGACGTCTGGGGCGACGTGGCAGGTCCGCGCGCGACGCTCCCGTCGTGCAGCCGGAAGCGACTCTGGTGCCACGGGCAGACCAGGCAGCCGTCGTCGTCGACCTCACCCTCGTCGAGCGGCGCCCCGAAGTGGCTGCACACCGCCCCCATGGCGTGCACCGCCCCGTCGCGGCGGGTCATCACGATCGGCCTGCCGCCGACCTCGACGCGCTGCAGGTGTCCCTCGGTCACGTCCGCGTCGGCGACGGCATCGGTCCACTCGCGGGGCTGCTTCGCATCCTCGTCGGCGTTGCGGTTGACCCCGACCCCCTCCGCGTACGAGAGGTGGCCGCCCAGGTACCCGCCGACACTCAAGCCGACGACTCCGAGCAGCGCCAGCTCTCGCCCGCGCCGGTGGTCACCGCGCTGGCGGGCCAGCCAGCTCGCTGCGTAGAGGGCCGCCGTCGCGGCGTTGGCCGTGGCGTGCACGAGCCCGACCCGCTTGGGGCGCCGGAACTCCCCGAGCTCGGACCAGTCGGCGAACCCAGCAGCGGCCGTCGGCGCGACGGCCAGGACACCCGCTCCGACCAGTCGCTTGGCCGCTGACCGCCCTGACTCGCCGGCGGTCAGGTCGAGCAGGAGCGCACCGGTCCACAGCCCGATCGGGGCGGTGACCATCAGCGGGTGAGCGGCGTGACCCAGGGGCCTGCCGTGCAGGGCGTCCTTCACCTTGCCCTTCGGCAGCACCGCGTCGACGCCGGACGTGACCACCGATGCCACGGGGTCGAGGAAGGCCGCCCGCTCGAGCTTGCCCGCCAGGGTGGTCAACCACATGGTTCCTCCTCGTCGCGACGTCGTGGCAGGTCTGACCGCGGGCGCCGCCGTGAAACCCGGCCAGAGCGGCTCCCAGTCGAGGGACAGGAGGCGCGCCGGGGCCGGCGTCACGGGAGGTCTGACGGCAGGGGACGTGGTTGGCTGAGCCGGAGCGGACCGCGCTGGCCGAGGCCGGCCGACGGAGCAGGAGGAGCGCGATGACCGGCGACGTGCGCCCCGTGTGCCGTCCCTGGGACGCGGGCGCCTGCTGATGGAACGCCGCATCATGGGGATCGAGAACGAGTACGGCGTCACCTGCACCTTCAAGGGCCAGCGCCGCCTGTCGCCGGACGAGGTCGCGCGCTACCTGTTCCGCCGCGTCGTGTCCTGGGGGCGCAGTTCCAACGTCTTCCTGCGCAACGGCGCCCGGCTCTACCTCGATGTCGGGTCCCACCCCGAGTACGCGACTCCCGAATGCGACTCGGCGGTCGACCTCGTGACGCACGACAAGGCGGGGGAGCGCATCCTCGAGGGCCTGCTGGTCGACGCCGAGCGGCGCCTCGCCGAGGAGGGCATCGTCGGGGACATCTACCTGTTCAAGAACAACACCGACAGCGCCGGCAACTCCTACGGCTGCCACGAGAACTACCTCGTCGGCCGCCAGGGCGAGTTCTCCCGCCTGGCCGACGTCCTCATCCCGTTCCTGGTCAGCCGCCAGATCGTCGTCGGCGCGGGGAAGGTCCTCCAGACCCCGCGTGGCGCCGTCTACTGCGTGAGCCAGCGGGCCGAGCACATCTGGGAGGGCGTCTCCAGCGCGACGACCCGGAGCCGGCCCATCATCAACACCCGCGACGAGCCTCATGCCGACGCCGAGCGCTTCCGGCGCCTGCACGTCATCGTCGGCGACAGCAACATGAACGAGGTGACGACGCTGCTGAAGGTCGGCGCCACCGACCTGGTCCTGCGCATGATCGAGGCGGGCGTCGTGCTGCGCGACCTGTCGCTCGAGAACCCGATCCGGGCGATCCGGGAGATCAGCCACGACATCACCGGTCGCCGCAAGGTCCGGCTCGCCAACGGCAAGGAGGCCAGTGCCCTCGAGATCCAGCGCGAGTACCACAGCAAGGCCGTCGACTTCATCGCCCGGCGGGGCGGTGACGCCACCGTGCACCGGGTGCTGGACCTGTGGGGCCGCACCCTGTTGGCGGTCGAGACCGGTGACCTGTCCCTGGTGGACCGCGAGATCGACTGGGTGACGAAGTACCAGATCATCGAGCGCTACCGGGCCAAGCACGACCTGCAGCTGTCCAGCCCGCGGGTGGCCCAGCTCGACCTCGCCTACCACGACGTCCACCGCCGGCGCGGCCTCTACTATCTGCTCGAGCGCAACGGTTCCGTGGAGCGGGCGACCACCGATCTCGCCGTCTTCGAGGCGAAGTCGGTGCCGCCGCAGACCACCCGGGCCAAGCTGCGCGGCGAGTTCATCAAGCAGGCCCAGGAGAAGCGCCGCGACTTCACCGTCGACTGGGTGCACCTCAAGCTCAACGACCAGGCGCAGCGCACCGTGCTGTGCAAGGACCCGTTCAAGGCCGTCGACGA
>JAOPWP010000275.1 GCA_025965615.1 Frankiales bacterium | reverse complement strand
CAGTCGCTGGGCGGCGAGGACTTCGCGTGGTACCTCGACAAGGTGCCGGGCGCGATGGCCCGGCTCGGGGTCCGCCCGCCCGGACAGGAGCGTCCGCACGACCTGCACCAGGGGGCCTTCGACGTCGACGAGGCTGCCCTTCCCACCGCTGTGCGCGTGCTCGTCGCGGTCGCCCTGGCGGCCCTGGCCGCGGCATGACCCGGGCTCTGTCGCCGTGGTGGTGAGCTCGGGTCAGCCCTCGCCCCGGGCCACCGGACGGGCGGGGTCGCTCGCGTACTCCGACCACGAGCCGGGGTAGAGCCGCCCGCGGCCCAGTCCGACGTGCTCGAGGAGCAGCAGGGTGTGGCAGGCCGTGACGCCGGAGCCGCACGACGAGACGACGGACGCGGCGTCCGTGACTCCAGCGTCGGCCAGGCGCCGCCGCAGGACGTCCACCGGGAGCAGGAGGCCCTGCGGGTCGAGGTTGTCGCGGCAGGGGAGGCTGCGCGCCCCCGGGATGTGGCCCGGCTGGGGGTCGAGAGGGTCGTGCACGGTCCCCAGGTAGCGCGGGCGCGGTCGCGCGTCGAGCACGACGTTGCTGGAGTCGGTCGCGTCGTCGAGGTCGGCGAGCTGAGCCGCCGGCCACGGTGTCGGCCGGAGGGGCACGAGCGGAGACCGGCGCGGGAGCGGGGTCGCGGCCCCTCGCTCCAGCAGCGGCTCGGAGGCCCGGAGCGAGCCGTCGAGCAGAGCCGCGTCCCGCCCGGTCGCCCGCAGCATCCAGACGAGCCTGGCCGCCAGGACGCCGTCCGCGTCGTCGTAGGCGACCACCGTGTCGCCCTCGCCGGCGCCGGCCGCGGCCAGGCCCTCGGCGAAGTGCTCGGGGGTCGGCAGGGGGTGGCGCCCGTTCCCCTGGTCGGGGGGTCCGGCGAGCCACCGGTCCAGGTCCACGAACACCGCACCAGCCAGGTGCCCCCGCTCGAACGCGTCGCCCGCGGGCAGGCCGGGCACGTCCCTGCGCACGTCGGCCAGCACGACCCCGTCGCGGTGCTCGGCCAACCACTGCCGGGACACGACAGGTGGGGTCATCGGCACGAGGCTGCTACCGCCCGGCGGAGCGGCACGGCCGGGTGCGCAGCGCCATCACGTAGTCGTCCGGAGCGCCGGCTTCGAACGCCGCGTCGGCCAGCAGGCCGAGGTAGCGCGCCGACGGCAGGCCGCCCTCGTAGCCGTCCAGGACGTAGACCCAGCAGAGCTTGTCGCCCTCCAGCGTGTGCACCCTCACCCTGAGCTTGCGGTAGAGCCCGCGGTCGGCGCCCTCCCAGGCGTCGAGCTCCGCGGCGTCGGCGTCGGTCATGTCGTAGATGCCGACGAAGACGTGCTCACCGGGAGCCTGGACCAGGGTCGCGAGGGAGCCCTCCCAGCCGAGGTCCTCACCGCCGAAGGTCAGCCGCCATCCCTCGAGCCAACCCGTGCCGGCGACGGGTGAGTGGGGACAGCGCATGTGCATCTGGGCGGGGTCCAGGTTGCTGCCGTACGCCGCGTAGAGCGCCATGCATCGCAGACTAGGACAGGGCGATCTGCGTGCTCCACACCGGCTGGCGTGCGGGACAATGGGGGCATGACGCACATCGCCATCGTCGGAGGGGGCCCAGCGGGCTACGAGGCGGCCCTGGTCGCGGATCAGCTGGGGGCGCAGGTGACCCTCGTCGACCGGGACGGCGTCGGCGGGCAGTGCGTGCTGTCCGACTGCGTCCCGTCGAAGACCTTCATCGCCACCAGCGAGGCGATGACGCAGCTCTCGCACGCCGACCGGGTCGGCGTCCACACGACCGGTCACGTCACGACGGCGGTGGACGAGGTGAACGCGCGGGTCAAGGCCCTGGCTCTCGCCCAGTCGGCCGACATCACACGGCGGCTCGGCAACGAGGGGGTGACCGTCGTGGCGGGCAGCGCGCGGCTGCTCTCGTCGCACGAGGTCGAGGTGGCCTCGCCGGACGGCCACACCTCTGTCGTCGAGTCCGACATCGTCCTGCTGGCGACCGGTGCTCATCCCCGGGTCGTGCCGGGGGCCGAGCCCGACGGCGAGCGCATCCTCGACTGGCGCCAGCTCTACGACCTGCCCAGCCTGCCCGAGCACCTCGTGGTCATCGGCTCGGGCGTGACCGGGGCCGAGTTCGCCGCCGCCTACCTGGCCGTCGGTTCCGAGGTCACCCTGGTCTCGAGCCGCGAGCGCGTCCTGCCGGGCGAGGACGCCGACGCGGCCGAGGTGCTCCAGAAGGTGTTCGAGCGGCGGGGCATGGACATCCGGCGGGGCCGTGCCGAGCGGGTAGAGCGCAAGGACGACGGGGTCGTCGTGCACCTCACCGACGGGACGACCGTCGCGGGGTCCCACGCCCTGATGACGGTGGGCTCGGTGCCCAACACCGACGGCATGGGGCTCGAGGAAGCCGGGATCGCCCTGGACAAGAGCGGTTTCGTCACGGTTGATCGGGTCTCGCGGACCAACCTCCCGGGGGTCTACGCGGCGGGCGACTGCACGGGCGTGCTGATGCTCGCCTCGGTCGCGGCGATGCAGGGACGCATCGCCATGTGGCACGCGCTGGGTGAGGCCGTCTCGCCGCTGCGCCTCGGGACGGTCTCGGCCAACGTGTTCACCGACCCGCAGGTCGCCTCGGTCGGAGTGACCCAGCACCAGGTCGAGTCGGGCTCCCTGGCCGTCCACACCGTGATGCTCCCGTTGGCCACCAACGCGCGAGCCAAGATGCAGGGGCTCACCGACGGCTTCGTGAAGCTGTTCTGCCGGCCCGGGTCGGGCACCGTCATGGGCGGGGTGGTGGTCGCCCCGACCGCCAGCGAGCTCATCATGACCATCTCGCTCGCCGTGCAGAACGGCCTGACCGCCGACCAGATCGCCCACACGTTCTCGATCTACCCGTCCCTGTCGGGCTCGGTCACCGAGGCCGCCCGTCAGCTGATGCTGCACGACGGCTGACCCTCACCTGCTCGCGGTGGTCCGGTGGTGGAGCGGCGCCCGCGCTTGCGGACGTCCGTGCGAGACGCCGGTTCGGGTGTGGTGAGGTATCGCACATGGACCAGCACAGGAGGCCCTCGTGAAGCTGTTGATGATCGCCCCACCTGGAGCGGGGAAGGGCACCCAGGCGGTCACGATCGCCCAGCACTTCGGCGTCCCCCACGTCGCGACGGGTGACCTGCTACGCGACCACGTCGCCCGTGGCACCGAGCTCGGCCTGTCGGTCAAGACCCACCTCGACTCGGGCACCCTCGTCCCGGACGAGGTCGTGCTGGCCATGGTGCGGGAGGCCCTGGAGGCGGCCCGGGGCAGCGGTGGCCTCGTCCTCGACGGCGTGCCGCGGACGATGGACCAGGCCCGGGCGCTGTACGAGATCGCCCTCGAGCTCGACATGACGGCCGACGTCGCCCTGCACCTGCAGGTCAGCGACGACGAGCTGGTCCGCCGCCTGTTGGCCCGCGCTGCGGTGCAGGCCCGGTCCGACGACAACGAGGAGGTCATCCGGCGACGGCTGGCGCTCTACTACGAGGTGACCCACCCCATCCTCGAGTGGTACGACGAGCGCGGCATCCTCGTGACCGTGGACGCCATGCGCCCTGCCGACCAGGTGGGGCGGCAGATCCTCACCGCGCTCGAGGTCATGAAGCAGATGACCGAGGGGAACCCCGAGCTGCAGCGACGTGCCGTGGACCTGACCGGGCTCGGAGCAGCCTTCGGAGCGGCCGCCACGACCTCCTAGGAGCCGGGCTCAGTCCTTGGTCTCGGCTCAGTCCTTGATCTCGCAGAGGGCCGCGCCACTCGTGACGACCTCGCCGACAGAGGCGGTCAGGCCGGTGACGGTGCCGGCCTTGTGGGCGTTGAGCGGCTGCTCCATCTTCATCGCCTCCAGCACGACGATCAGGTCGCCGGCCTCGACGGTGGCGCCGTCCTCGACGGCGACCTTCACGATGGTGCCCTGCATCGGCGAGGTCAGGCTGTCGCCGGAGGCTGCTGCTCCGCCGGCCTTCTTGGCCGTCCGCTTCGGTGCGCCCTTCGTGCCGCCGCCGCCTGCCGCGCCGCCGCCGGAGGAGGCGCCGAGGCCCGCCGGCAACGTCACCTCGAGGCGACGACCTCCCACCTCGACCACGACCTTCTCGCGCGGCTCGTCGGGACCGCTGGCCTCCGCCGCACCCGCGAAGGGAGGGATGTCGTTCTGGAACTCGGTCTCGATCCAGCGGTTGTGGACCGTGAAGGGCTCGCTGGTGAAGGCCTCGTCGCGCACGACGAGCCGGTGGAAGGGCAGCAGCGTCGCCATGCCGTCGACCTGCATCTCGTCGAGCGCGCGGCGCGACCGCTCCAGGGCCTCGGTGCGGGTCGCGCCGGTGACGATCAGCTTGGCGAGCAGCGAGTCGAAGGCGCCGCCGATGACCGAGCCGGACTCCACGCCGGTGTCGACGCGGACGCCGGGGCCGAGGGGCGGGACGAACGTCGTCACGGCGCCCGGCGCGGGCAGGAAGCCGCGGCCCGGGTCCTCGCCGTTGATCCGGAACTCGAAGGAGTGCCCGCGCGGCTCGGGATCGCCGAACGTGAGCTCCTCACCGTCGGCGATGCGGAACTGCTCGCGGACGAGGTCGACCCCGGTGACCTCCTCGGTGACCGGGTGCTCGACCTGCAGGCGGGTGTTCACCTCGAGGAACGAGACGAGACCGTCGGCCCCGACGAGGAACTCGCAGGTCCCGGCGCCGACGTACTGCGCCTCGCGGATGATCGCCTTGGACGCGTCGTAGATCTGGGTCCGCTGCTCGTCGGTGAGGAAGGGCGCTGGCGCCTCCTCGACGACCTTCTGGTAGCGGCGCTGCAGCGAGCAGTCGCGCGTGCTGACGACCACGACGTTGCCGTGGCTGTCGGCGAGGACCTGGGTCTCGACGTGCCGCGGCTTGTCGAGGTAGCGCTCCACGAAGCACTCACCGCGACCGAACGCGGCAACCGCCTCCCGGACGGCCGACTCGAACAGCTCAGGCACCTCCTCCTTCGTCCGCGCGATCTTGAGGCCACGGCCGCCTCCGCCGAAGGCGGCCTTGATCGCGACCGGGAGGCCGTACTCCTCGACGAACGCGAGCACCTCCTCGACTCCGGCGACCGGGTCGGCGGTGCCAGGGACGAGCGGAGCACCGATCTTGAGGGCGATGTGCCGGGCCGTCGTCTTGTCACCGAGGGCGGCGATGGCGGCGGGGGACGGGCCGATCCAGGTCGCGCCCGCGTCGATCACGGCCTGGGCGAACTCGGCGTTCTCCGAGAGGAAGCCGTAGCCCGGGTGGACGGCGTCGGCCCCAGACGCGGCGAGGGCGGCGAGCACCTTGTCGAACCGCAGGTAGCTGTCGCCGGGCGTGGTGCCGCCCAGTGCGAACGCCTCGTCGGCGACCCGCACGTGCAGGGCGTCGAGGTCGGGCTCGGCGTAGACCGCCACGGACTGCAACCCGGCGTCGCGGCAGGCGCGGGCGACGCGGACGGCGATCTCGCCGCGGTTGGCGATCAGGACCTTGTGCACAGGACTCCCCGTCATCGGTTGGCGCCCGAGCCTATCGGCGTGCGCGCAGGGCCCCGTCGCAGGGTGCGACGGGGCCCTGGACGAGCTCGCTGATCAGGCCCCGGGGCGGGGTTCCCCGAGCGGTCAGACCTGCGGCCGGCCGTAGATCCTGGCGAAGCTCTCGACGGTCATGCGGAGCAGCTGGCCGTGCTCGACGTACTCCTGCGCGGTGTCCGGACCCGTCCCGGCCGGCAGGCCCTTCGCGGTGTGGACCTGGGCGTCGAGCAGGTAGCTCCCGTCCCCGAGCTGGACGATGCCGCTGGACTCCTCGTCCGTGGTCAGCCGGGCCGGGTCGGCGGTGGCTCCGGCTCCGAACAGGGCCGGGTCGAACTGCGCGAGGACTCCACGTGCCCCGTCGGAGATGCGGTAGGCGAGGACACGGGCGAGGTGGTCGTTGCTGCCCGGGTCCTCCTGGATGAGCACGTTGCCGGTGCGGTCGATGGTCATGTTGTCCGGCTTGTTGGTGCGGATGCCGTCACCCCAGGTCTGCGACCCGTCGAGCAGCAGCTCGAGGGTCCCGCCGAGCTCGGGCCGCTCGACGTCGACGTACGTCAGCTTCCACAGGCCGCCACCGTCGCGGCTGCCGGTCGCGGCAGGGGTCTTGTCGCCGCCCTCGGTGGTGAGGAAGAAGTACTCGTTCTTGTTGTGCGGGTTGAACGAGCCGTCCTCGATCCGGTTGAGCCCCAGACCGCCCTCGGCGACGGCCTCGGCGTTCTGGGCCCTGCCGCTCTGGTCCCACTCGACGTCCTGGAGGGTGAACGGCGCCTTGCTGCCGACCGGATAGGCGGTGCGGAAGGCGGCGTCCGTCGTCACGCCCGCGACCTTCACGACGTGGTTGCGGCCGTTGGTCAGGCCGGCCTGCTGGACGGGTGAGCCGTGCCTGTCCTTGGTGCCGGTGTAGACCCAGAGCTGGCCCGGGAGGGCGTCCTCGTTGCCCATGACCACCGTGGTGGCGCTCTCGCTCGGGGCCACGAGCGTGTTCTCCCAGGACAACAACCCGAGTCGGGGCAACTGGAACGCGCGCCCGTCGAGGGTCACGGCGAACGCGCGTCCTTCGTTGCCGGACTCCTCGCTCGCGAAGTACAGCTGGCCGCCGTAGCCCACCCTGCCCGGGCCGTCGGTGCGCAGCTGGCCCGGCTCGGTCAGGAAGCCCGAGCAGAAGCGCGAGAAGTGCGGCTTGTGGTCGAAGGGGTTCGCCGGGTTCGCGACGTGGTCCTCAGGGGCCACGGGGGAGTCGCTGTAGGTGTCCGTGACGTAGTTCCAGAACCTGACCCGTGGGTCGATGAGGTCGCTGCCTCGGCGGACCTCGCCGTGCTTGTCGATCACGAGTTGTGAGACGAAGGCACCGGTCGTCCCGTGGCGACGCACGATGCCGGCGTCCGGCCGGAGCTCGTGGTTCATCAGGACGGTGGTGCGGCTGCCGCTGCGGTACGCCCCGAGACCGTCGGGGATGCCGACCATCTCGTACCCGCGGGCGGAGCCGCCGTCGTCGACGGTCAGCAGGCTGGTGAGCCCGACGCCGTCCGCGACGGGCAGGAGGTACGGGGCGGTGCGGGTGCTGGGACCTGTCGCGACGGCCGAGACGGCCGCGGCGGGCAGGGCGGTCGAGACGGTGACGGCGGCGGTGCTCAGGGCGAGCAGGACGAGGGTGGCTGAAGGCAGGCGCAAGGAGGACTCCGGGTCGCGGCCCGCTCGGTCGGCGGGCGGTCGGGGCCAACAGAACGCCGGTGACCTCGCAGAAGGGCCTGACCTGAGCGGCCGGAGGATGAACACCGGCCGAACGATCGGGAGGTCAGCGCAGGATGCCGGTGTGCCCGAGCGAGTAGCGGCCCGGCTGGGGGTAGACCGTCAGGCCGTGCGGGCCCGCCCCCACGCGCACGGTCGCGGTCGTCTCGCCGGTCGTCATGTCGAGCGCGTGGATGTCGGTCCCGTAGCGAGAGGAGAGCCACAGCGTCTTGCCGTTCCCGGCCAGGTTCCCCATGTCGGGGCTGGCACCTCGCGGCAGTCGGTGCGTCACCCGTACGGTGCGGGTGGCGAGGTCGACGACCGACACGCTGCCCTCCTCGCGGTTGGTGACGTAGAGGTCCCGGCTGTCCCGACTGATGTAGAGCCCGTGCGCACCGGCCCCCGTCCCGAGGAATCCGGTCACCTCGAAGGTGGCGGCGTCGAGCACGACCAGGCCGTCGCGGTCGAGGTCGGCGATGAAGTAGGTCGAGCCGTCGGGGGACAGCTTCACGTCCTGAGGCTTGCTGCCCTTCGGCAGGGTGATCTTCCGCAGGAGGGACCGGGCGGCGGTGTCCACGAGCAGGAGCTCGCCGCTGAACTCGCAGCTGGCGACGAAGGTCCGCCCGTCGCGTGAGAAGTCGGCGTGGTTGACCCCGTCGCACGGCGTCTTCAGCGACGCCCGCAGCTCCATCGTCTCGGGGTCGCGGAAGTCGATGCGACGGAGCCGCTCGGCCATCACGACGGCGTCCTTGCCGTCGGGGGTGAAGTACAGGTTGTAGGGGTCGTCCACCGGGATCGTCCCGATGACCTTCCCGGTGGCCGGGTCCATCTTGGTCAGGGTGTTGCTGCCGCTGCTGTTCACCCACAGGGTCTTCAGGTCGTACGACGGGACGACGTGCTGCGGCACCTTGCCGGCGGGGTAGGTGCCGATCACCTTGGCCGTCTCCGGGTCGATCACGCTGACCGTGTTGGCCGACCCGTTCGGGACGTAGACCAGCTCGGGAAAGCCGCGCACCGCGGGCGAGAGCCCGTCGCGGGTGGCCGCGTAGACGTCGTCGGGGTCTCCCGGCGCCGGCATGCCCGGCAGCAGGGCCGGGTCGGTGACGGCTGGAGGGGACGGGCTGGTCGACGCGGGGGGCCCGTCCTGCGCCGTTCCGGGCAGCTGGCCCTGGTCGATGCCGACCCCGCACGCGGCGCAGAGCCCTGCCGCCAGGGCCGCCAGGACGACGTGGAAGGCCCTCGGAGGAGAGGATCCCGACATCCAGGTCATGCCAGCGAGGATGCCAGGGCCCGGCCTGTTCGCCGGCACCCGGGCGCCGTGCCGCGCGCCTTC
Organism: Frankiales bacterium; assembly: GCA_025965615.1. Classification (GTDB taxonomy): domain Bacteria; phylum Actinomycetota; class Actinomycetes; order Mycobacteriales; family SCTD01; genus SCTD01. The sequence goes on along the minus strand of JAOPWP010000275.1, from coordinate 7,882 downwards.
GTCGCGCGTGACAGCGCGCGGCTACGGACCGCGGTGGTCGATCACTGCTCGACCCGCCCGGCGCGTCCAGCAGCAGACCACCACTGAACCCGGGCTCCGCTCAGCGGGTGGGCAGTCCGGAGGCGCGCCAGGCACCGCTGCCGTGGCTGAGGGGGGCGCGCAGCACCGGAGCGGCCCACAGCGACGGCTCCGGGCGCAGGTCGGCGTCCGGCCCGCCCGCGGAGGCGCGTGCCGCGATCACCGCGGTCAGCGCGGCCAGCTGCTCCGCGGTGGGCTCGCCCCGCACCACGGTGAGCAGCGGACGCACCGGGCCGGCACCAGCCGGGTCCGCGGGGAGGTCAGGCACCGTCGTCCGCCTCGTCCCCGTCGAGCAGGCTGTCGTCGGCACTGAGGTCCTCGACCGGGACCAGTCGCACGCCCCACTCGGGGACCTCGAAGCCGGCCGCCTCGAGCGCCTCGACGAGCTTCTCGCCCTCGGCGTCGACGAGCAGCAGGGGCTCCCCGTTGCCGGCGCCGGTGACCGTCGCGTAGAGCTCCACGCCGACGGCGTCCTCGGGGTCGCGGTCGAGGTCGTCCAGCGCCTCCTCGGCCAGCTCGTCGATCTCGTCGCCGTACCCGAGCACGCGGCCCGCTGCCTCGTGGAAGGCGTCGAAGGCGCCGTCCCAGGCCTCTTCGGCGGCTCCCAGCGCGGGCGCCTCGGTCGCGGAGTCGGGGTCTGCGGGGTGCGCGTCGGCGGCCTCACGCACCGCTGCGGCCCAGGCGTCGAGCGCCTCGTGCGCGGCCAGCACGGCCACGGCCAGGGCATCTCGGTCGGCGACGCTGCCTCGGTCGGTCACAGGGGGATGTTCCCGTGCTTCTTCGGCGGCAGCGTCTGGCGCTTGGTCTGGAGCAGCCGCAGCGCCTTGGCCACCTCGCGACGGGTCTGCGAGGGCTCGATGACGGCGTCCACGAAACCCCGCTCGGCGGCGATGTAGGGCGTCGCGAAGGTGTCCTCGTACTGCTGGATGAACTCCGCCCGGGTGCGCTCGGGGTCGTCGGAGGCGGCGATGGCCTTGCGCTGGATGATGTTGACCGCTCCCTGCGCCCCGACCACCGCCACCTGCGCAGTGGGCCACGCCAGGTTGACGTCCGCGCCGAGGTGCTTGGACCCCATCACGACGTACGCGCCGCCGTACGCCTTGCGGGTGATCACCGTGACGAGCGGGACGGTCGCCTCGGAGTAGGCGTAGAGCAGCTTCGCGCCGCGGCGGATGATGCCGGCGTGCTCCTGGCCCACGCCGGGGAGGAAGCCGGGCACGTCGCAGAAGGTGATGACCGGGACGTTGAACGCGTCGCAGGTGCGGACGAACCGCGCGGCCTTCTCGGAGGCGTCGATGTCGAGGGTGCCGGCGAAGTGCATCGGGTTGTTGCCGACGACACCCACGCTGCGGCCCTCGACGCGGCCGAAGCCGCAGATCATGCTCTGCGCCCACAGCTCCTGGACCTCGAGGAACTCCCCGTCGTCGAGCACGTGCTCGATCACCCGGTGCATGTCGTACGGCGCGTTGTTGCTGTCGGGGATGAAGGTGTCGAGCTCGAGGTCGGGCTCCTCCGCCAGCGCGTCCGGTCCGTCGAAGACCGGCGCCGGCGAGAGGTTGTTGGAGGGCAGGTAGGACAGGAGCGCCTTGGCGACGTCGAGCGCTTCCGCCTCGTCGGCGCTCATGAAGTGCGCGACGCCGCTCTTGCTGTTGTGGGCCCTGGCGCCACCGAGGTCCTCGATCGAGATGTCCTCGCCGGTCACCGTCTTGATGACGTCCGGCCCGGTGATCATCATGGCCGAGGCGCCGTCGACCATGAGGTTGAAGTCCGTGAGGGCCGGGCTGTAGACGTGACCGCCCGCGCAGTTGCCGAGGATCAGGCTGATCTGCGGGATCACGCCCGAGGCGAGGGTGTTCCGGTAGAAGATGTCCCCGTAGAGCGCGAGACCCATGATCCCCTCCTGGATCCGCGCCCCGCTGCCCTCGTTGATCCCGACGATCGGCACGCCGTTCGTCAGGGCGAGGTCCATGACCTTGACGATCTTCTCGCCGTAGACCTCGCCGAGGGCCCCGCCGAAGACGCTGGCGTCCTGGCTGAAGATGCAGACCGGGCGGCCGTCGACGGTGCCGAACCCGGTGATGACGCCGTCGCCGGTCGGGCGCTTGGCCTCGAGGCCGAAGTCGCGGGCCCGGTGGCGCGCGAGCGCGTCGGTCTCGGTGAACGAGCCCTCGTCGAGGAAGGCCTCGATGCGCTCGCGGGCCGACTGCTTGCCCTGGCTCCGGCGCTTCTCGAGGACGGCCTCCGAACCGGGGTGCAGGGCCTCCTCGTTGCGGCGCCGCAGCTCGGCCAGCTTGCCTGCGGTCGTGTGGACGTCCAGCTCGTTCTGGGGCAGCGGCTCAGCGGTCACGTCGGGAGGTTACCGGGGCGACGCGGGCGTCCCCGTCGAGGGGCGCAGACTGGACGCGTGGACCGCTCCAGCTCGTACGGCAACCTCGAGCGCCCGCCGCTGCGGCAGCGCGCCCTGCAGCGGGCCCTCGAGCCCGACGGCTGGCGGCTCGAGGTGCTGGACTCGGCCGGCTCGACCAACGCGGTCGTGGCCGACCGGGCCCGGGCCGGTGAGCCGGGAGGCCTCGTGGTGGTCGCCGAGGCCCAGACGTCGGGCCGCGGTCGGCTCGACCGCACCTGGGTGTCGCCGCCGCGGGCGGGGCTGACCTTCTCGGTGCTCGTACGACCGTCGCTCCCGGCCAACCGGCTGCCGTGGCTGCCGCTCGTGACCGGACTCGCTGTCGCCACCGCGCTGCAGGAGCGGGCCGAGGTGGAGGCCGTCCTCAAGTGGCCGAACGACGTGCTGATCGGCGGCCGCAAGGTCTGCGGAGTGCTGGCCGAGCTGCCCATGCCCGGGGCCGTCGTGCTCGGCATCGGCCTGAACGTCACGACCCGGGCCAGCGAGCTCCCGCACGACGGCGCGACGTCGCTGCGCCTCGCGGGGGCCTCGACCAGTGACCGGGGAACGGTCCTGCGGGCCGTCCTGCGCTCGCTGGCGCGGGTGCTGTCCGACGTGGAGGCGGCCAGTGCTGCCTACCGCGAGAGCTGCAGCACCGTCGGGTCGCTCGTGCGGGTCGAGCTGCCGGGAGGCACAGCGGTGGAGGGGACGGCGCAGGCGGTCGACAAGGAGGGCCGGCTGGTGGTCGACGGCGTGCCGTACGGCGCCGGCGACGTCGTCCACCTGCGCCCCGCGCCGCTCTAGGAGGGCTGACCCCGCTCCTGCGCGCGGTCGGAGTCGTCCGGCACCGGCGGGTCGAACGGCGGCCAGTCGCCCTGCGGAGCGGTGTGCGCGTCGAACCAGCGGTCCTGCGGCCGGGCACCGGCGCGCTCGCCCGGCCCTCCGGCGTTGACGCCGAAGCAGGAGGCGACCGCGGTGATGCCGGCCACCACGACCAGCAGTGCGGCGGGCAGCCCCGGAGGCAGGACCACGGCGAGCAGGAAGGCCGCGGCGGCCAGCGCCCGGAGGGCCAGGTACGTGCGCACCCGAGACCGCTTCACGCATCGACGCTACGCCGGGATGCGGCGTGCGCAAGCGGTCGCCGTACGCTCCGCGGGTGGATCCCGAGGACCTCGAAGCGGCACTGCTCGGTGCGCCCTGCACCCTGACCCGCGAGGAGGTCGCGGACGCGGTGGGCATCCCCGAGCAGGAGGCCAGGGCCCTCTGGAACGCGATGGGCTTCGCGGAGGTCCCGCCGGGGGAGCGGGCGTTCACCCAGCTCGACGTCGAGTCGCTGCGGCACGCACTGGCGCTGCGCGACAGCGGCCTCGTCGGGGGCGACACCCTGCTCGTGCTGGCCCGCTCGATGGGCCAGGGCCTGGCGCGCATGTCCGAGGCGCAGGTCGACGTCTTCCGGGAGCTGGCCAAGGGGCTGTCGGTCGAGCAGGCGACGCAGACGGCTGCCGACACGGCCGCCGACGTGCTGCCGAGGCTCGAGAGCATCCTGGTGCACGTCTGGCGGCGCCAGTTCGCCGCAGCGACGGCGCGGGCGTTCGTCTCGGCCACGGAGGACGGCATGCCCGTGCTGGCCGTCGGCTTCGTCGACCTCGTCGACTTCACCCGGTCCACCCGGCAGTGGGACGCCTCGACCCTCGAGCGGCTGCTGGAGCGGTTCGAGAGCGAGACGGCCCTGCGGGTCACCGCCGTGGGGGGGCAGGTGGTCAAGACCCTGGGTGACGCCGTGCTCTTCACGACCGACGACCCCGGGACGGCGGTCGAGGTCGCGCTGCTGACCATCGAGGCGCACGCTGCCGACGACGAGCTCCCGGACGTGCGCGCGGGAGTGGCCACGGGTCCGGTGCTGCTGCGCCTGGGCGACGTGTTCGGTCAGCCGGTCAACATCGCCAGCCGGCTCACGGACGAGGCCCGGCCGCGCGGCCTGCTCGTCGACGCCCGCACCGCCGAGGCGCTCGCCGACGACGGCACCTACGACCTCAAGCGGCTGCGCCGCCGCTCCGTGCGCGGCTACCGCTCCCTCACCCCGCACCTGCTGCGGCGGACCGAGCAGGCGTGAGTCTCAGCGGTGGATCGTGCCGTCGCGGAGGTCGCTGAGCACGGCGCGGGCAGCAGCATCGCCGTCCGCGGCGGCCTCCTCGACCTCCGAAGGCGCTGCCCAGACGAACCTCCGGTAGGACCAGAACCGGAACGCCGTCCCCAGGACGAGGCCGACGCCGTTGGCGGCGATGTTGTCGGCCAGCCGCGACTCGAAGCCCAGCACGTAGTGCGACACGGCCAGGCACAGCAGGGCGATCCCCAGCCCGACGACGTTCAGGACGAAGAACAGGCCGTACTCGCGGCGCACGCTGGTGCGCTCGCGGTCCTTGAAGGACCAGGCCCGGTTGAGCGCGAAGGCGTTGGTGGCCGAGACGAGGGTGGCGAGGATCTTGGCCGTGAGGGGCTTGTCCGTCGCCGTCAGGATCGCGTTGAACACCGCGACGTCGACGACGAGGCTGAAAGCGCCGACGGTGCCGAACTTGGCGAGCTCGGAGATGAGTCCGCGGACCCGGTCCGCGAGGGCGTGGAACGGCCTCACGGGCTGGGCTCGTCCACCGCGCCAGCCTACTGTTCGACCTGACCCACCGGGACGACGAGAGGCTGAGCCGTGAGCTGGATCGACCTGGAGGGCGCAGCCAACGTCCGCGACACCGGCGGACTGCCCACCGTCGACGGGCGCGCCACCCGCAAGGGGGTCCTGCTGCGGGCGGACAACCTGCAGGGCCTCACGCAGGCCGACGTGAGCCGGCTCGTCGACGAGCTCGGCGTGCAGGCCGTCGTCGACCTGCGCACCACCGGTGAGCTGCGACTCGAGGGGCCCGGTCCGCTGCGCTCCACAGCCGTCGTGCACCACCACGTGCCCCTCATCCCCGAGGCGCCGGGCGAGCCGGACGAGGCCGAGGTCGACCGTGCCGTGCCCCACCGACCCGAGCGAGCCGGAGCCACGCTCACCGACATGACCGGCTACTACGTCGGCTACGTGGAGGACGCACCGGGCAACCTGGCCCGCGCCCTGCGCCTGCTCGCCGACCCCGCCACGGGACCCGTCGTGGTGCACTGCGCTGCGGGCAAGGACCGCACGGGCGTGGTCGTCGCCCTCGCGCTCTCGCTCGCCGGGGTCACCCGCGACGCGGTGGTGGCCGACTACGTCCGCAGCGCCGAGCGGATCGAGCAGATCCTCGCGCGCCTCCAGAGCTCCGCGACCTACGGCCCGAGCCTGAAGAGCGTGGACGCGGACGACCTCCGGCCGGTCGCAGGGTCGATGGAGCGCTTCCTCGACCACGTCGACCGCGAGTACGGCGGGCCGCACGGGCTGGCGATGACGGTCGGGGTCGACGAGGAGACCGTGACCCGGCTGCGGGCCCGCCTCGTCGGCTCGTCCGGGCGGCCCGCGGACCGGGACGGCTCCGGGTCGGGGCGGCGCGTCACCTAGGTTGGCCGCGTGGCCGAAGACCGGGACGTCCCTGCGCGCGAGGTGGTGAGGGGCGCCATGGGTCTGCCCGTCGTCGGCATGGTGGGCGGGGGTCAGCTCTCCCGCATGACCCACCAGGCCGCGATCGCCCTCGGGCTGTCGCTGAAGGTGCTCGCCGACGCCACGCACGACAGTGCGGCGCTCGTGGCCTGCGGCGTCACCGTCGGCGACCACACCTCCCTGGACGACCTGCGGGCGTTCGCCGCCGGGTGCGAGGTCGTCACCTTCGACCACGAGCACGTCCCCGAGGGCCTGCTCGAGGCCCTCGAGCAGGGCGGCGCCACCCTGCACCCCGGCCCGGCCGCGCTGCGGCACGCGCAGGACAAGGTGGTCATGCGGGAGCGGCTCGCGGCGCTCGGCGTCCCCGTACCGCCGTTCACGCCCGTGGCGACGGTGCGCGACATCGAGGGGTTCGCCAAGCACGTCGGGTGGCCGCTCGTGCTGAAGTCGGCGACCGGCGGCTACGACGGCAAGGGCGTGTGGGTCGTGGCCTCGGCGGACGAGGCTGCCGAGGTCGTGGCGAGCGGGGTGCGCCTCGTGGCCGAGCAGCTGGTCCCGCTGCAGCGGGAGCTCGCGGCGGTCGTGGCCCGCTCGCCGTACGGGCAGGGGGCTGCCTGGCCCGTCGTCGAGACGGTGCAGTCCGACGGGGTCTGCGTCGAGGTGGTGTCGCCCGCGCCGGACCTGCCCGAGGCGCTGGCGCTCGAGGCCCAGTCGCTGGCGCTCCGCCTCGCCGACGAGCTCGGCGTGGTCGGGGTCCTGGCCGTCGAGCTCTTCCAGGTCGCCGGGCCGGACGGCACCAGCACGCTGCTCGTCAACGAGCTGGCGATGCGCCCGCACAACTCGGCGCACTGGACCATCGAGGGGGCCCGCACGTCCCAGTTCGAGCAGCACCTTCGGGCCGTGCTCGACTACCCGCTCGGCGCGACCACGGCCACGGCGCCCTGGGTCGTCATGGCCAACGTGCTCGGCGGGCAGGATGCCGAGCCCGACCTCGACAAGCGCCTGCACCTGCTGATGGCCCGTGACCCGTCGCTCAAGGTGCACCTGTACGGAAAGGCGGTCCGGCCCGGACGCAAGATCGGGCACGTGACCGCCCTCGGCAGCGACCTCGCCGACGTCCGGGCCCGCGCCCAGGTCGGTGCGGCCTACCTCAAGGACGGCCGCTGGCCGGAGACGGAGTCGCGTTGAGCGCTCGGGTCGGGATCGTCATGGGCAGCGACTCCGACTGGCCGGTGATGCAGGGGGCGGCCGAGGCCCTCGGCGAGTTCGACGTGGCCTGCGAGGTGCGGGTCCTGTCGGCGCACCGGACGCCCCGCGACATGCTCGACTGGGCCGAGGCGGCCGCCGGCCGGGGGCTCCAGGTGGTGATCGCCGGTGCGGGCGGCGCCGCGCACCTGCCGGGCATGGTCGCGTCGATGACGCCCCTGCCGGTGATCGGTGTCCCCGTCCCCCTCAAGCACCTCGACGGCATGGACTCGCTGCTGTCCATCGTGCAGATGCCGGCCGGGGTGCCGGTCGCCACCGTGTCGATCGGCGGGGCTCGCAACGCCGGTCTGCTCGCGGTGCGCATCCTGGGCGCCGGTGATCCCGAGCTCGTGACGCGCATGCGCGAGTTCCAGGTCGCCCTCGGCGAGAGCGCGCGGGCCAAGGACGCCAGCCTCGCGGAGCAGCGACGCGGCTGAGCCGCCAGGCCGAGCCGGTCAGCTGACCGCGGTCAGCTCATCGCGTCGAAGCCGCTGCGCAGGCGGCTGACGTCGGCGCGGCGCTTCTCGTACGTCGCGCCGACCGCGACGAGCAGGACTCCGGCCGCGCCGAGTGAGATCCAGCGGGGGAGCGCTGCGGCGTACGGCCCCAGC
>JAOPWP010000260.1 GCA_025965615.1 Frankiales bacterium | reverse complement strand
GAGGCCTCCGCGCTTCGACGTCGACCGGCTGCCCTCCGGGTGGACGCTCGACCGGGGGCAGGCGGAGCTCGACCGCCTCCACCCGCTTCGGCTGACCACGCGCACGAGGCCCACGAGTGGTGCCCTCGTGGCGCTGGGGGCTGCGGGCTGCCTGCAGCTGCTCGACCGGGTCGACGCCGGCCGCTGGCTCGCACTGGGAGCCGCCGCCTGCATCGCCCTGCTGCTCACGGCGGTCCTGTTGCGACCGCGGCTCGACGACGTCACCGTGGTCCGCCGGCTGGACAGCCGCGGTGCCGTGGGCGACCTGGTCCAGACGACTCTGGTGGTCACCAACGACGGCGGTCGTCGTACGCCGGCGATGGTCGCGGTCGACGAGCTGCCGGCCCACCAGACGCTGCGCATCGAGGTGCCCTCGCTGGCTCCGGGCGCCTCGGTGTCCGTGCGCACCCTCCGCGAGGTACGTGCCCGCGGGCGGCACCTCGGCGGTGTCGTGCGGATCGGCGCGAGCTCGCCGATCGGGCTGGTCACGGCGCGGCGCGACGTGCCGCTGACCGCAGACGTCGTCAGCCACCCGGCGCCGGCCGACCGGACGCCAGGGCGCCCCGGCGGGCTCCGTCCTGGGCCCGGAAGCGGGAGCAGCCGGCCGGCGGCCGGCGCCGGGACCGAGGTGTTGGGACTGCGCCCCTGGCGCCCCGGCGATGCCTCCCGAGCCGTGTCCCCCCGTGCCAGCGCACGGCACGGCCGTCCGCTGGTGCTCGAGCGCGAGCGAGAGCAGCACCCGGCCCTGGTGGTCCTCGTCGCGGGCGGGGGCTCCGGCCCGGCCTGGGAACTGCTGCTGAGCCGAGCGGCCGCCCTCACCGTCTCGGCGGTCCGCTCGGGTGACCCGGTCGTGCTGCTGGGCCCCCCCTGCCCGCAGCGGCCGAACCCGGTGCAGGTCCTCGACGCCTTCGCCGCGGCCGACTGGGCCGAGCCGCTGGGTGAGCCGGGCGTACGGTCTGCGATCGCGGTGGCCGGACGCGGCGGCACGATCGTCCTCGTCGCACCGCCTGGCGCTCCGGCCGAGCGCGCCGCTGCCCTGCTGGTCACGGCTGCCGGATGCCGGCTGGTGGTCCTCGATGCGTGACGCCAGGAGGGCTGTGCTCCTCGCCGGACTGCTCGGGCAGGTGGCCGCCTGGTCGGCAGGTGTGCTTCCGACCGCCGTGCTCCCCGTGGCAGCCGCGCTGCTCGTCGGCGCGACCCGCGCCGCCGCGGCCGCCGACCCGGCTGGCGCGGCAGTGCTGCGCCGGGTCAGCACGGGGCTTGCCCTGGTCGCCTCCCTCCTGGCGGCTCCGGCCTTGACCTCGCAAGGGGCGGGAGGGGTGCGCGAGGTGCTCGGGCCGCTCCTGGTCGCGGTCCAGGTCGCGCACGCGCTCACCTGGCGGTCGCCTCGAGACCTGCGAACGGGCCTGGTCGTCACGTCGGGACTGCTCGTGCTCGGTGCGTCCTTCGCCCCGGACGTGCTGGTAGGGCTGCCCCTGGTGGCGGGATGGGCGGTCTGTGTCGCCGCCCTGGTGCCGGTCGGCGCTGCCGCCCGTCGCGTCGGGGTCGACGTCGTCGCCGGGGACCCCTCCTCGGGCGCCGGTCGGCGTGACAGCGTCCTGCAGGCCACCGGACTCGCCGTGGCACTCGGGCTGCTCGCCTTCCTCGTCGTCCCCGCTCCGAGCAGCGCTCCGATCGGACGGCGGCTCTCCTCGGCCGGTGATGAGGCAGCACCGTCGTCGGCCCGGGCCCGCGCCTTGACCGGGGAACGCCTGGACATGCGGACCCGCGGACAGCTCAGCGAGCGTGTCCTGGCCGAGGTGCCCGACGACGGCACCGCGCTGTGGCGCTCCACGAGCTACACGACCTACGACGGCTCCGGCTGGACGTCGCCTGGCCAGGTCAGCCGGGCCCTGGCCGGACCGAGGTTCCTCGTCCCGGACGCGCCTCTCGGCGCGACCACCCGAGCCGAGGTCGACCTCGTCGGCACGGGGAGCGCTGTCTACTCGCCGGGGTTCCCCGTCGCCGTGCAGGCCGACGCCCCGAGTGCCCGCATCGACGGCGCCGGGACGCTCCTGCTGCCGGCGCGGACCCGGTCCTACGTCGTCGACTCGGTGCCGCCGGAGCTCGACCCAGAGGTCCTCCGCCGGTCCGCGGTCGGGCCGGCCGACGCCAAGTTCCTGGAGCTGCCGGCGAGCCTCCCGGACCGGGTTCGGGAGCTCGCCGAGCAGATCACAGCCGGCGCCCCGACCACCTACGACAAGGTGAGGGCGGTCGAGCAGTGGCTCACGGCCAACGCGACGTACCGCCTCGACTCCCCGGTGCCCGGCCCCGGTGAGGACGCGGTCGACCGCTTCCTGTTCGTGGACCGGACCGGCTTCTGCGAGCAGTTCGCGGCTGCGCAGGCGGTCCTGCTCCGGGCCGTCGGCGTCCCCACGCGACTGGTCGTCGGCCTCGCCTATGGCGAACCGGTCGGTGGTGGCCGCCGGATCTTCCGCGAGAAGTCGCTGCACGCCTGGGTGGAGGTGTCCTACGCCGACGCCGGCTGGGCGCCGTCGGACCCGACGGCCGAGGCCGCGTTGGCGCAGGTCAGCCGGTCGCTGCGATCGCGCCTCGCGGCCGGCCTGACCTCGGTCCTCTCGCTGGTCGACCGCTTCCCCGGCGGGCGCACCGCGCTCGGTGCGGCGCTGCTCGCCCTCCTGCTCGCCGGCGGCCGGGCCTCGCGTCGCTGGCTGGCTCGTCCGGCCGGACGGAAGGGCCCGGAGCGACCGGCCACCTGGACGGGGGGTCGCCCAGCGCTCGACGCCTTCGAGCACTGGGACGACCGGCTCGGCCCGCAGGGGCGCCGACCGGCCGAGTCGCTGGCCGGCATGCGCCGCCGCTTGGACCTCGCACCGTCCCTGGCGGAAGCGATCGAGGTGGTCGAGCAGGAGTGCTACGCCGCCGGATCACCCGATCCCGGTACGACCGCGCGGGCCGTCGCCGCGCTCCAGGACGACGACGGTCCTGTCGGCGACCTCAGGAGCGGGAGCGCCGCCGCATCCGGCCGGTGGGGCGCCGGGCCCAGCCGCCCGCGCTCGTGAGCGCCGAGCCGGCGCGAGGGTTGCGTGGGCCGACCCGCAGCCCGACCTTCTCGAGGACCCGCCCGAACAGCGGCAGCAGGACCGCGAACAGCACCCAGGTGCGCACTCGCGAGGACAGGAAGGCCATGATCACGAAGCCCTGGTGCCCGGTTCAGCGACTGTTCACGCCTGCCCGCGGGCGCCGCGTGGACCTGCCACGAGTCGGGCGCCACGGGAGCTGCGGCCGTACGACCGGCCTCGAGGGAGCGGACACCGGCCTGTGCCGCCTGATCGGCCGGGTGAACCCCCGTGCCGTTCCGAGCCCACGGGGCTCCCCAGCCGATCATGGGCCGCGGCCCGTGATCGGTCGGGTGAACCCGCGACCGGGTTCAGCCGTACACGATCACCCAGCCGATCATCGCCCTCGGGCCCGTTGATCGGCCGGGTGAAACCAGGGACCGGTCTGCGCGGAGCCCGTTCACCCAGCCGATCATCGCCCTGGGCCCGATGATCGGCTGGGTGAACCCGCGGGGCGCTCGCCTAGGCTCGCGGCGTGCGCCTCGTGATCGCGACCTGTTCGGTCGACTACGTCGGGCGGCTCACCGCGCACCTGCCCTCGGCGACCCGGCTGCTGCTGGTCAAGGCGGACGGCTCGGTCTCGATCCACGCCGACGACCGGGCCTACAAGCCACTGATGTGGATGAGCCCGCCCTGCACGACGTACGAGTCCGACGGCGTCTGGACGGTCATCAACAAGGGCGGTGAGCAGCTCGTCATCACCGTCGAGGAGGTGCTCTCCGACGTCTCCCACGAGCTGGGGCGCGACCCGGGCCTGGTGAAGGACGGCGTCGAGAAGCACCTGCAGGAGTTGCTGGCGGACCGCTGCGAGGTGCTCGGCGCCGGGTGGACGCTCGTGCGCCGCGAGTACCCCACCGACATCGGGCCTGTCGACCTGCTGTGCCGAGACGGCGCGGGCGCCCACGTCGCCGTCGAGATCAAGCGCCACGCCGAGATCGACGGGGTGGAGCAGCTGACCCGCTACCTCCAGCGCCTGTCCACGGTCCTGGGGCCGGTGAAGGGGGTGCTCGCGGCCCAGAGCTTCAAGCCCCAGGCGCGGGTGCTGGCGGCCGATCGCGGGATCTCCTGCGTCCAGCTGGACTACGACCAGCTGCGTGGCATGGAGGCCGGGACACCCACGCTGTTCTGACCTGGGATACTCAGCCCCCATGCCCGCCCCGGGCTGTTCCAGGACAGGGAGATCCACAGTGGTGCGCGAGTTCTCGAAGGTCGGCGTCGTCGGAATGGGCACGATGGGGGCCGGCATCGCCGAGGTCCTGGCGCGGTCCGGCCTCGAGGTGGTCGGCGTGGAGCACGACGAGGCGGGGGTCGAGCGGGCCCGCGGGCACCTCGAGCGCTCCACCTCGCGTGCGGTCGGCAAGGGCAAGCTGACCCCCGAGGAGGCCGAGACGCTGCTGGGCCGCATCGCCACCGGCACCGACCTCGACGCGCTGGCCGACTGCGAGCTCGTCATCGAGGCGATCCCCGAGCGCATGGAGCTCAAGTCCGAGCTGTTCGCCCGCCTCGACGCCCTCCTGCCCGCCGACGCCGTACTCGCCACGAACACCTCGGCCCTGTCGGTGACCGAGCTCGCGACGGGGACGAGCCGGCCGAGCAAGGTCGTCGGGCTCCACTGGTTCAACCCCGCGCCGGTGATGGGACTGGTGGAGGTCGTGCGGACCGTCGTCACGGACCCCTCCGTGGTCGAGGACGTCCAGGCCCTGGTGCAGCGGGTGGGCAAGACCGGAGCCACCGCGGGCGACCGTGCCGGCTTCATCGCCAACGCCCTGCTGTTCGGCTACCTGAACAACGCGCTGCGCATGTACGAGAGCAAGTACGCCTCGCGCGAGGACATCGACGCCGCGATGCGCTTCGGCACGGGCCACCCGATGGGCCCGCTCGCCCTGCTCGACCTGATCGGCCTCGACTCGGCCTACGAGATCCTCGAGACGATGTACACGCAGTCGCGCGACCACCGGCACGCCCCCGCTCCGTTGCTCAAGCAGTACGTCTCGGCCGGGCTGCTGGGACGCAAGACCGGTCGCGGCCTCTACACCTACGCCGCGCCCGACTCCCCTGAGGTCGTGGCCGACGACTCGACGCCCATCGCCTCCTCGGCCTCGCCGCGACCGGTCCAGCGCATCGGGGTCATCGGCACCGGCACGATGGCCAGCGGCATCGTCGAGGTCTGCGCCAAGAGCGGCTACGACGTGGTCTTCCGGGCCCGGGGCGACGACAAGGTCGCCGCGGTGCAGAAGAAGATCGAGGGCTCGCTCGACAAGGCGCTGCAGCGCGGCAAGGTGTCCGAGGAGGACCGGGCGGCCACGCTCGGCCGCATCACCGGGACCACGTCGCTCGACGACCTGGCCGACTGCGACCTTGTGATCGAGGCCGTCGTCGAGGACCTCGCGATCAAGAAGGCGCTGTTCTCGGCGCTCGACGAGATCGTCAAGCCCGGTGCGATCCTGGCCACCACCACCTCGTCGCTCCCGGTCATCGAGTGCGCCCAGGCGACCTCCCGCCCGGCCGACGTCGTTGGCATGCACTGGTTCAACCCTGCCACGCTGATGAAGCTCGTCGAGGTCGTCCCGACCGTCACGACGGCCGACGACGTCGTCGCGACCGTGCTGGAGGTCTGCAAGAAGACCAAGAAGCACCCGGTCCTGTGCGGTGACCGCGCCGGGTTCATCGTCAACGCGCTGCTGTTCCCCTACCTCAACGACGCCGTCAAGATGCTCGAGGCGCACTACGCCACGATCGACGACATCGACTTCGCCATGACCAAGGGCTGCGGCCACCCGATGGGTCCGTTCGCGCTGATGGACGTCGTGGGGCTCGACGTGACGCTGGCGATCCAGCGGACCCTGTTCGAGGAGTTCCGCGAGCCGGGCGACGTCCCGGCGCCGATGCTGGAGCACCTGGTCCGGGCCGGTTACCTCGGTCGCAAGACCGGTCGCGGCTTCCGCGACTACAGCAGGCGCTAGTGGCGAGCGGCTCGCGCCGCTCGGCGATGCGTGCGGCGGCGCTCGAGGCCCTCAAGCGCGACGACGAGGGCGCGGGCCCGCGGGTGCCGGCGGGGGAGCGGGTCGAGGACGGTTCCGTCGTCCGGTCGGTGGCGGGCACGGCGAGTGCCCGTCCGTACCGCTGTCCTGGCTGTGACCAGGAGCTCCCGGCCGGCAGCCCCCATCTGGTGGTCTGGCCCGAGGGACGGCCCGACGACCGTCGGCACTGGCACACCGCGTGCTGGGCGGCCCGCGACCGACGGGGCGTCAAGGTGCACCGGAGCAAGAACGCGCCCCGCTACGGCTGAGCGCAGCGCGTGCACGCGCCGCGGCTAGGGTGCCGACCGTGCCTGACATCCGCGCGAACAGCGTGCTCCCGGCGCGGCGGCGCGACGTCGTGCTCCACACGGCCGACGGTCTGGAACTGGTCGGCGAGCTCGCGCTGCCTGCTGAGCGGGACCCCGTGGCCACCCTGGTGTGCCTCCACCCGCTCCCCACGCAGGGCGGCTTCATGGACAGCCACCTGTTGAAGAAGGCGGCCTGGCGTCTGCCCGCGCTGGCTGACCTGGCCGTGCTGCGCTTCAACACCCGCGGCACGAGCAGCCCGCGGGGGACCAGCCAGGGGGCCTTCGACGAGGGGCGGGGGGAGCAGTACGACGTCGCCGCTGCTCTCGACCTGTGCGAGGCCGAGGACCTCCCCGCGATCTGGCTGCTCGGCTGGTCGTTCGGCACCGACCTGGCGCTGATGCACGGCTGCGACCCGTCGGTGGTGGGCGCCGTGCTGATCAGCCCGCCGTTGCGCTTCTCCGGCCCCGAGCACCTGGCCGCCTGGAGCGAGTCCGGCAAGCCGCTCACGGCGATCATCCCCGAGCTGGACGACTTCCTGCGGCCCGTCGAGGCACGGGAGCGATTCGCTGCCGTGCCCCAGGCCGAGGTGGTGGCTGTCGCGGGGGGCAAGCACCTGTTCGTCGGTGACACCGAGCGGGTGCTCGACGAGGTGGTGCGCCGGGTCGCCCCGGCGGCCTACCCGCTGCCCACGTCGTACGACGAGGCGACCCAGGCCTGAGCCCTGGTCAGGAGTGGTCCTGCCGGGGGGAGATGACCTCCTTGAGCACCAGCTGGACCGCCGCCGCCATCGGGATCGCGAGCAGGGCGCCGAGCACACCGAGCAGCGACCCGCCGATCAGGACGGCGACGACCGTGGCGGCAGGGGACACGTCGACCGAGCGCTGCATGATGCGCGGGTAGAGGTAGTAGTTCTCCACCTGCTGGTAGATCAGGTAGTAGACGGCGCAGATGATGCCGACCTTCACCGAGGTGAACAGCGCGACGAAGGTCACCACCGCGGCGCCGATGGTCGCCCCGACCAGTGGGACGAGGCCGGTCACGGCGACCAGCATCGCGAGAGCCAGGGGGTAGCTCACCCCGAGCACCATCAGCAGGATGAAGGTGGTCACGCCGGAGAGGCTGGCGATGGCGGCTGCGCCGGCGACGTAGCCTCCGACGCGCGACAGGATCTCGTCGGAGAGCAGGCCCACCCTGGCGCGTCGGCTGCGGGGGACCAGCCGGTAGGCGTTGGCCTTGATGGTCGGCAGGCTCGACAGGAAGTAGAGCGTCAGGATGAGCAGGGTGAGGGCGCTGAAGACAGCCCCGAACACCACCTTGCTGACGCCGAGGACGCCGCCGGCGGCGCTCACGCCGATCCGGCCCGGGTCGTCGAGCATCGCCTGCGCTCGGTCGAGCAGGCCGAAGCGCTCGTCGAGCGAGGCGATCCGCTCGTTGTCCCGGAGCTCCTGGACGTAGCGGGGGAGGTCGGTCCCGAACTCCTGCGCCTGCTCCACGATGGGCGGGACGACGGCGAAGCCGAAGCCCACGAAGAACAGGATCACCCCCAGCAGCACCACGCCGACGGCTCGGCCGCGCTTGAGCTTGCGTCGTTCCAGCCACTCGACGGCGGGGTTCAGGCCGATGGCGAGGAAGGCTGCGGCCAGCAGCAGGATCAGGATGGAGCGCACCGCGATGAGGGCCTGGACGAGCCCGTAGGCGAGGGCTACCCCGAGAGCGGCCATGAAGGCCACCCGGAAGGGCGAGCGGGACGACATCGGCCGACCCGGCACGCCGAAGGGGTTGTCGGGATCGACCTTCGCCTCGATGCGGCGCGCTGCGGTGTCGAGGACCGGGTCGTCCTCGGGCACCACGAGCTTGACCACGTCGAGCGCGCCGGCTTCCGCCTGCTCGGCGCTGGCCTGGGCCTGCTCGGCCCGGTCCGCAGCGCCGCCGGCCTGCTCGAGCACCTCCTCCGTGCGCTCGTCGACGGCTTCGTCGACCGCTTCGTCGACGGCTTCGTCGACCCGGCCCTCGACGGCCTGTTCGAGGCGCTGCTCGACCCGCTCCTCGACGACGTCGGCGACCTCGGCGAGTCCCTCGCCGCCCGAGCCGTCGCGCGGGCGCCTCCCGGCCCCGGGGTCAGCCACCGGCGTCAGACGCGGTGGGACCCGGCCTGCGGGCCCGGCTGGCCGCCCGTCTCGGCCTGGGTGGCAGTGCGGCTGGCCGTCAGAGGGGCCATGGCTGCGGCGACGGCGTCGTTCAGCTGCTGCAGCTGGGCCCGGATGGCGTCGCGCTGCCGCGAGAGCTGCTCGACCTCACGGCGCGCCTCGGCGGCGTTCGCGGCAGCGTCGCGACGTGCCTGCTCGTGCATGCCCTGCACGTCCATCCTGGCCTGCTCGAGCTCCTTCTCGGCGTCGCGCCGAGCGGCGGCCCGAGCGGCGTCGGCCTCGCGCTTGGCGATCGCCAGCGAGTTCTCGGCCTCGCGCTTGGCCTGGGCACGCACGACCTCGGCGTCGCGCTGGGCCTGGACCGTCGCGACCTCCGAAGCCTCTGCTGCCTTGACCAGCTCACGCTCCCGGCGCTGGATGTCGGTGAGCAGGTCCTCGCTCTCCTTCGCGGCCTGCGTCTTGGCCGTCGTCACGAGTTGCTGCGCCTGCGCGTTCGCCTGCTCGCGGATCTCGGTGGCCTCCTGCTCGGCCAGCTCGAGCATCTGGGCCAGCCGACGGCCGATCACCGATGCCGGCTCCGGCTGCCCGGAGGCGCGGCGCTCGGCCTCTGCGAGGCGCTGCTGCATCTGCTCGAGCTCGGTCTGCAGGGCGCTGAGCCGCTCGCCGTCCTCGGCGTGCCGCAGGTCTGCCTCGTCGAGGGAGGCGTTGACCCGCTCCAGGTAGTCGTCGACCTGAGCCTGGTCGTAGCCCCCACGCCGGACGACGACGAAGCCCTCGCTCCGGTCACCGTCGAGCCCCACCACGTCGTCGGAGGTGCCGGGGGTTCGCCCTGTGTCGTCCATGAAGCCTGTGATACCACCCGCAGGGCCGGAGAACCGGGACCGCCACCCGCGACCGGCAGGTGGTGTGGGCGAAGGCACCTCGAGAGCCCTCAGACGTTCCGGAAGCGGTTGATCGCCTGCAGGTGGGTCGCCCGGAACTCCTGAGCCGACTCCTCGACGCCGAGCCCCTCCTCCGGGGCGAGGCACAGGACCCCGACCTTGCCCTGGTGCAGGTTCTTGTGGACGTCGTACGCGGCCTGCCCGGTGTCCGCGAGGGCGTAGGTCTTCGACAGCGTCGGGTGGATCTTGCCCTTCGCGATCAGGCGGTTGGCCTCCCAGCTCTCGCGGTAGTTGGCGAAGTGCGAGGAGATGATCCGCTTGAGGTTCATCCAGAGGTAGCGGTTGTCGTACTGGTGCATGTAGCCGCTGGTCGAGGCGCAGGTGGTGATCACGCCCCCCTTGCGCGTGACGTAGACCGAGGCCCCGAAGGTCTCGCGGCCCGGGTGCTCGAAGACGATGTCGATGTCCTCGCCGCCGGTCAGCTCACGGATCCGCTTGCCGAAGCGCTGCCACTCCTTGGGGTCCTGGTTGTGCTCGTCCTTCCAGAACGCGTAGCCCTCGGCGCTGCGGTCGATGATCAGCTCGGCCCCCATGCGGCGGCAGATCTCCGCCTTCTCCGGCGAGCTGACGACGCAGATCGGCTGGCCGCCGCCGTTGAGGACGTACTGCGTGGCGTAGGAGCCCAGGCCGCCGGAGGCGCCCCAGACCAGGACGTTGTCGCCCTGCTTCATCTGGCCGGCGTTCTTGCTGACCAGCTGGCGGTACGCGGTGGAGTTGACCAGGCCGGGG
>JAOPWP010000241.1 GCA_025965615.1 Frankiales bacterium | reverse complement strand
TGATGACCTGGAACAGCGGCTCGAGGTCCGGGCTGTCCGGGCTGGTGCCGTCGGCGGGCCGGTTCAGGGAGGCCTGACCGGTCTTGGCCTGGCAGTAGACGATCGGGAAGTCGATCTGCTCCTCGGTGGCGTCGAGGTCCAGGAACAGCTCGTAGCACTCGTCGACGACCTCGGCGATGCGCGCGTCCGGGCGGTCGACCTTGTTGATGATCAGGATGACCGGCATGTTCTGCGCGAGGGCCTTGCGCAGCACGAAGCGGGTCTGCGGTAGCGGGCCCTCGGAGGCGTCGACCAGCAGCGCGACGCCGTCGACCATGGACAGGCCGCGCTCGACCTCACCGCCGAAGTCGGCGTGGCCCGGGGTGTCGATGATGTTGATCAGCAGGTCCTTGCGACGGACCGCGGTGTTCTTCGCGAGGATCGTGATGCACTTCTCGCGCTCGAGGTCCATCGAGTCCAAGACCCGCTCGGTGACCGCGCCCTCCACCTGCTGGAGGGCGCTGTAGGCACCGGACTGCAGGAGCATGCCGTCGACGAGGGTGGTCTTGCCGTGGTCGACGTGGGCGATGATGGCCACGTTGCGGATGTCGTCCCGCTGGCGGGTCTGGGTCGTGGCTGAGTCCGTGGACACGGTGGTGCTCCGATGATCGGCGGGTGGGCCTCAACACGATGAGGGACTGCCGAGCGGAACAGCCGGCGCCGCCAGCCTACCGGCGCACGCTCCGGGGAGGTGCCTGCGCCTCGAGCACCCCGCGCAGCGGCTCCAGCAGCGGGAGGTCGACGGGCAGCCACGGGACCTCCCCGAGCTCTCCCGGACCCAGCCAGCGGTGCGCGTCGTGGTCCACCAGCTCCGGCTCGCCCGACACGAGGCGGCACAGGTAGACGCGCAGGACGGCGGTGTCCCGGATCGGGAGGTCGGGCCCCAACCGTCCGCCGACCTCGACCTCGACGCGGAGCTCCTCGCGCAGCTCGCGGACGACCGCCTGCACGTCGGTCTCGCCCTCCTCGACCTTTCCGCCGGGGAACTCCCACAAGCCGGCCAGGGAAGGGGGTTCGGTACGACGGGACGCCAGCACCCGGCCGTCCCGCACCAGCGCCGCCCCCACGACCCCCACCAGCTCCATGAGCGGCAGACTAGGGGGGTGCACCCCCTGCTCTCGTCGCAGCTCGCCGCGGCCCGGGCGCTGCTGCCCGACGACGTCTTTGCCTACTACGCGGGGGGAGCCGGCGGGCAGGTGTCGCTGCACGAGGCCCCGGATGCCTGGTCAGCCGTCCGGCTCCGCCCACGGGTCCTGCGGGACGTCTCCCGGATCGACACGTCACTGGAGCTGTTCGGAACCCGTCTCGAGACCCCGGTGCTGGTCGCTCCCACCGCCGCCCACGGCCTCGCGGCTCCGGAGGGCGAGGTGGCGACGGCGTCGGGCGCGGCAGCCGCCGGCAGCCTGCTGGTGTTGTCGACGCGCTCCTCACGCGACCTGGAGGACGTGCCTGCCGGTCCCTGGTGGTTCCAGGCGTACGTCATGCGCGACCGCGAGCGGACCCTGTCCCTCGCGCGGCGTGCCGTGTCGGCCGGGGCCAGCGCGGTCGTCCTCACCGGTGACGTCCCCTACCTGGGCCAGCGGCACGGCAGGTCCCGCCTCGACCTGCTCGGGCCGGCTGCGCCGGAGGCCGGTCAGGACCCCAGCGCGGGTCTCGAGGCCATCGGCCAACTCGCCGAGGCGACCGGTCTTCCGGTGCTGGTCAAGGGAGTCCTGCGCGGCGACGACGCCGTGGCCTGCCTCCACGCAGGCGCCGCCGGCGTCGTCGTCAGCAACCACGGCGGGCGGCAGCTCGACCGGGCCGTCGCCTCGGCGCACGCCCTGCCCGAGGTGGTCTCGGCGGTGGGCGGTCAGGCGCCTGTGCTCGTGGACGGCGGCCTGCGGTCGGGCCTCGACATCCTGTGCGCACTCGCCCTCGGTGCAGATGCCGTCCTGCTCGGCCGCCCGGTCCTGTGGGCCCTCGCCGCCGGCGGGGCCGACGGTGTCGAGAGCTGTCTGCGCGCGATGACCGAGGACCTCGCGCACGTGATGGGGCTCGCGGGGGCGAGGTCGCTGTCCGAGCTCACCCCCGACCTCGTGTCCGCCCCGGGTCAGGCGCCGGCGGCCCGGACGAGCCCGCTCTCGTAGGCGAACACGACGACCTGGGCGCGGTCCCGCAGACCCAGCTTGGTCAGGACGCTCGCCCCCGCCCGGAGGGCGCGGGAGACGTACTCGTCGGGCTCGAAGGTCGTGAGCACGAGCACGCGAACGGTGCTGCCCGAGCTCCGTGGGGCGGGCGACCCGGCTGCGCCCCACGTCGGCCTGGAGCGGGAGGACGCGGCGGTCCCGCCCGTGTCGGGGGCACCGCTGGCACCGCAGCTGGTCGGCCCGGCAGGCCGAGCCGGCACCCGCCATCCACAGCCCGGCAGCAGGCGACCGGGGCTGTCCTGTCCGTCGCCTAGCGTCGCCGGGGTGCCAGCGCAGCGACCTCCCGCTCCCGGGACCCGTGACCTCCAGCGGGCGCGCGTCTACCGGGCCGAGGACGCCTGGGGCGACCGGCTCGACGCCGCACGCCGGGGGGCTGCGCTCGCCCGTGTCGGCGGGAGCAGCCTGGTCCTGCCCGCGGAGCGCCGGCTCGGGTCGCTCGACGCTGCAGCGGGCTACGCCGTGCGGGTGCTCGCGCTCGGACCCGTGCTCGAGCTGTTCGGGGTCGTGCCCCCGCCGCGCCTGCGACCCCGGCGCGGCGGCACCCGCGCTCACTGGGAGAGCCCGGGCACGATCGCCCTGCCCGTGGCGAGGCACGGTGAGCCGTGGGCGCTGCGCGAGACGGTGCTGCTGCACGAGCTGGCGCACCACGTGGGCGAGACGACCGGCCGGTGCTCCGGGCACCGGCCCCCCTTCCCGGCCGTGCTGCTGGCCCTGGTCGACGCGGTTCTCGGGGCGGAGGCCGCTTTCGTGCTCCGGGTCGAGTACGGCGAGCACGGCGTCGAGGTGGGCATCCTGTGACGACGGAGCACCGGCAGGACAGCGACAGGACGAGAGGCAGGTTCGTGGACGACCACGGCAGCACGGGCACCGGCGGCAGCTCGTCGAGAGGCGGTGAAGACCGGCTGGTCGACCGCATCGGCAAGCTGCTCGCCCAGGCCGAGGGCACGGACAACGAGCACGAGGCAGCGGCCTTCGTCGAGCGGGCTCAGCAGCTGGCGACCGCCTACGCGGTCGATCTCGAGCTGGCCCGGGGCCGGCAGCGCGACAAGCACTCCCGCGGGGCGGGCGTGCCCCTGGTCCAGGAGCGGGTGGAGATCGGGGCGCGGGGCAAGCGGGGCAACCGCCACCGGGTGCTGCTCTACTCCGTCGTCGCACGGGCCAACGACGTCCTCGTGAACGTCGCCCACGACAGCACCTACGTCCTCGGCTTCGGGCACCGGGCCGACCTCGAGGTGGTCGAGCGGCTCTGGGCCTCCCTGGCCGTGCAGATGGTCGCCGCGGCGCAGCGGCGGATGGATGCCGGTGAGCACCGGGCGGCCGGGGTTGCCGGGCAGACCTGGCGGTTGTCGTTCTACGACGGATGGGCCGACGCGGTGGGGACCCGACTGCAGGCAGCGCGGGAACGGGCTGTCGCCGAGACACCCACCCCGTCGGGCGGGCCGTCGGCCGCGCTCGTCCTGCGCGACAAGGGGGAACGGGTCTCCAGCTTCTACGCCGAGAACTCCGAGGCGCGAGGTTCCTGGCGCGGGCCCTGGAGCGGCCGGACCGCGGTGAGCGCACGGGCCCGGGCGGCCGGGCAGACCGACGGGCAACGGGCCGATCTCGGTCAGCCCGGGTTGCGCTCCCGAGGTCAGCTCGGAGCCTGACCGCCGTGTCGCGATCCCGCGAGACAGGCGGCCGGCCACCCCCCAGGATGAGCCGCATGGACGAGGAGCTGTGGTGGCGGGCCGTCGAGGCCCAGGACCGCCGGTTCGACGGGTGGTTCGTTCTCGGCGTCCTCACCACGGGCATCTACTGCCGCCCGGGCTGCCCGGCCCGGACGCCCCTTCGCCGGAACGTCCGGTTCCACCCGTCGGCAGCCGCAGCACAGGCCGCCGGCCTGCGCGCCTGCAAGCGGTGCCGGCCCGACGCCTCCCCTGGCAGCCCGGCCTGGGACGGCCGCTCCGACCTCGCGGCCCGGGCCGCCCGGTTGATCGCCGACGGCGTCGTCGACCGCGGCGGGGTCCCGGCCCTCGCGACCAGGCTCGGCTACAGCCGGCGGCAGGTGGAGAGAGCGCTGCAGGCCGAGCTCGGGGCCGGCCCGCTCGCACTGGCCCGGGCGCAGCGGGCCCAGACCGCCCGCACGCTGGTCGAGACGACCGATCTGAGCCTGGCCGACATCGCCTTCGCGGCCGGGTTCGGGAGCGTCCGGCAGTTCAACGAGACCGTGGCCGCGGTGTTCGCCAGCACTCCGGGCCAGTTGCGGGCCCGGAACAGGCAAGGCGCTCCCAGCAGTCCCGGGACGCTGACGCTCCGGCTGCCCTTCCGCCCCCCGCTGTGGCCGGACAGCCTGTTCGGCCACCTCGTTGCCACCGCCGTGCCGGGGGTCGAGCAGTGGCGGGACGGCGCCTACCGCCGGACCCTCCGCCTGCCCCACGGGCACGGGACCGTCTCGCTGAGACCACAGCCCGACTCCGTCTCCTGCCGCCTCTCGCTCACCGACCTGCGCGACCTGGCTCCGGCCGTCGCCCGGTGCCGCCGTCTGCTCGACCTCGACGCCGACCCCGTCGCCGTGGACGACCGGCTCCGCAAGGACCCCGTCCTCGCCCCGCTGGTCCGGCGGGCGCCGGGCCGGCGGGTCCCCCGCACCGTGGACGAGTCCGAGCTGGCCGTCCGGGCGGTGCTGGGCCAGCAGGTCAGCACCGCCGCCGCCCGGACCCATGCCGCCCGGCTGGTCCGGGCCTGCGGTGAGCCCGTCGACGACCCCGGAGGTGGCCTGACCCACCTGTTCCCCACGCCGGAGGCGGTCGCCGACGTCGACCCGGAGGTCCTCGCCCTCCCCCGCAACCGGCGGGCGACCGTCCTGCGGCTGGCCGGGGCACTCACGACGGGTGACGTGGAGCTCGGCGTCGGCGCCGACCGAGCCCGCGCCCGAGCCCAACTCCATGCGCTTCCCGGCATCGGCCCGTGGACCGTGGAGACGATCGCCATGCGGGCGCTCGGCGACCCCGACGCCTTCCTGGGCGGCGACCTCGGCGTCGCCGTCGCGGCACGCTCGCTGGGGCTCGGTGCCGGACGCGCCCTCGCCGACCACGCGCAGCGCTGGGCCCCTTACCGGGCCTACGCGGTGCAGCACCTGTGGGCCGTCGGTGA
Organism: Frankiales bacterium; assembly: GCA_025965615.1. Classification (GTDB taxonomy): domain Bacteria; phylum Actinomycetota; class Actinomycetes; order Mycobacteriales; family SCTD01; genus SCTD01. The sequence goes on along the minus strand of JAOPWP010000241.1, from coordinate 6,710 downwards.
CCACGCCATCAACACCCTGCCGGCCGACGACCTGCCAGGAGCGGCTCCATGACGACGCACACGGTGATGGACAGCCCGATCGGGCGCCTGACGCTCCTCGCCGAGGAGGGCGCACTGGTCGCTCTGCTGATGGGTGAGCAGCCGGACCTGCCGCGCTGGGCCGCTTGCGGGGATCGGGACGACACGATCCTGCCCGCACTGCGCGAGCAGCTCGTCGCCTACTTCGCCGGTCAGCTACGCGAGTTCGACGTCCCGCTGTCCCCTCGCGGGACCCCGTTCCAGTGCGCCGTCTGGAGTGCCCTGCGGGAGGTGCCCTACGGGAGCACCTGCAGCTACGCGGATCTCGCGGCCGCCGTCGGCCGGCCGACGGCGGTTCGCGCGGTAGGAGGAGCCAACGGCCGCAACCCGATCGGCATCGTCGTGCCCTGCCACCGCGTGATCGGTTCGAGCGGCTCCATCACCGGCTATGCCGGCGGTCTGGACCGCAAGCGCTTCCTGCTCGACCTCGAGAGCCAGCAGCGCCTGGCGTTCTGACGCGCCACGAGCCGGGATCGGGGTAGGTCCCTCACGTGGACAGGCCAGCAGATGACGCAGCTCTGCAGGCGGCTCGGGACCGAGCCGTCGAGGCGATCGCGTCGTTGAGCGACCAGCTGGCCCAGATCATGGCGGCGTCGGAGTCGTCCAACGCGGACGACGAGCACGACCCGGAGGGCGCCACCATCGCCTTCGAACGTGCCCAGGTCGCGGCCCTGCTCGGGCAGGCCCAGGGGCGACTGGGAGCCGTGGACCGGGCGCTGGGCGACATGGGGTCCGGGGCGTACGGGCGGTGCGTGACCTGCGGTGACCCGATCGGCGCGGAGCGACTCGAAGCGAGACCGGATGCGCAGACGTGCATCTCGTGTGCGCGACGCTCGACCCGCGGGCCGCAGCGCTAGCGAGCACGACGACGGCCCGCTCCGGGAGGAGCGGGCCGTCGACGTGCACCGGGCGGGCTACGCCTGCCGGCTGACCTTCTCGGCGTCGGCGAGCGTGCCGAGCGCGTCGGCGTCGGCCTTCTGCTTCTGAGCCTGGACGGTGTCGGAGACGGCCTTGGACAGCTGGGCCTTCGCGGGCGCCGTGCTGGCCCTGGTCCGCGCGTCGACGTTCGCCTGCTTCTCAGCAGCCTTCGCCTTCGCGGCCTCGATCTTGGCCCGGCTCTGCGCGGCGATGGCCCGCTGCTCGGCCTGCTGGCGGGCTCTCGCGGCCTTCTCCACCTTGGCGCGGGCGGCCTGCTTCTCCTGCTCGAGCTCGCGCACCTTGCGCTGCTGCTCGGTGCGGGCACGCGCCTTGTCCTGCTGCGCGCGACGGGCCTGCTCCTCGAGCTGAGCGTCGGCCTCCCGCTTGCGCTCGGCAGCGGTCTCCTCGAGCGTCGCGGCCTTCTCGAGCAGCTCGGCCCGCCGGGTGAGGACCCGGCCCCGGTCCTGCAGCTCGGGGTCGGCCAGCAGCGAGCCTGCCGCGCTGTCGAGGCTGCCCAGCAGCCGCTCGTAGGCCAGGCGCACGCCCGACTCGGCCGGCAGCAGCGCCGCGACGACCTTGGTCTCGATCACGTGGGACGGGAAGCGCAGGGCCTTGTACTCGATCTTGGCCACGGCGCGGGGGACGGTGAGAACGTTCACGGGACTGCTCCTCGGGTGGGGGACGGTCGATCAGGACTGGGGGAGGCCGGCCTCGGCGGCCAGGCGGTCCGCCTCGGCACGGGCGCGCGCTGCGGCGCTCTCGGCGGCATCGGCGCTGTCGCGCTTCTCGACATGCTCCTGGCGAGCCTGCTCCTCGGCCTCCGCCGCCTGCTCGCGCTCAGCCTCGGCCTGCGCGGCAGCGGCTGCCCGCTCCCGCTGCGCCTCAGCCTCGAGGGCGGCCTTCTCCGCTGCCTTCTCGCGCTCGACCTCGGCGGCGGTGCGGGCCTGCTCTGCTGCCGCCTCCTGCTGGACGCGGCGCTCGTGAGCGGCCTCGTCGGCGGCCACGGCGCGCTTCTCGCGCTCGGCGGCGGCGGTCTGCTGCGCGATCACCTCGGCGGACTCGGCGGCGCGCACCTGCGCGACAGCCTCGGTCGCGCTGGCCTCACGCCGGGCGGCCACCTCCGCCTGCTGGAGCTGACCCTCCGCGGCGAGCGAGTCGTTGCCGGTCACGGCGCCGGCCACTTCCTTGGCCTTGCCGGTGAGGGACGACAGCAGGCCCTGGCGGGCCTGGTCTGCGGGACCTGAGCTGGTCATGGGGACTCCTCGTGGTCGGTTCCGCTTCCCCTACCCAGCGGGCGTTCCCGCCGCCACCGGGAGCGCCGAGGTCTTCGTCACAGCAGCGTCACCAGGTGTCGAGCAGGCGCTTGCGCTCGCGGCCGGGCGGTGGTCGAGGCGCCGAGCGCAGCACGGACAGGACGACCTCCCGGGTCTCGGCAGGGTCGATCACGTCGTCGATCTCGAACGCCGTCGCGACGGGTACGGCCTTCCCCCGTTCCCGCACCTGCTCCGACAGCTCCTCGACGCGTGCCCGGCGGGCCTCGTCGCTCGGGAGCGCCGCCAGCTCACGTCGCATGGCGAGACGCACCGATCCCTCGACCCCCATGGGGCCCAGCTCGGCCGAGGGCCAGGCCAGCGTCATCAGCGGGGTGCGCGTGCTGCCCAGCATCATCGCCTGCGCTCCGAGCCCGAACGCCCGGCGGAGCACGACGGCGACGACAGGGACCGTCAGCGTGGCGCCGACCGCGAACAACCGGCTGCTGTGGCGCACCAGGGCGGTCTGCTCGGCCTCGGGGCCCACCATGATCCCGGGGGTGTCGATCAGGCTGACGACCGGCAGGTCGAAGGCGTCGCAGAGCTGGAGGAAGCGGGCGGCCTTGTCGCAGCCGTCGCTGGTGAGGGCGCCCGCCTCGAAGCGACTGTCGTTGAGCAGGACTCCCACGGCGAGACCATCCAACCGGGCGAGCGCGGTGACCATCCCGGGGGCGAAGGCGCTGCGCAGCTCGAGGACCGAGCCGGTGTCGGCCAGGAGGTCGAGGACGACCCGAGGGTCGAACGAGCGGGCCGGCCCGACCGGCAGCACCGACCGCATCGCCGTCTGGTCCGCGCACGCGCCCGGCGGCTCCGCTCCTGCCGGAAGGGGTGCTCGCAGCAGCCCGAGCACCTGCTTGGCGACGGCCACTGCGGACGCGTCGTCGTCGACGACGACGTCGAGGACGCCGTTGGCGGCCTGCACGTGCACGGGCCCGATCTCCTCGGGGGTCCAGGTCCCGAGCCCTCCGCCCTCGACCATCGCGGGCCCACCCATGCCCACGGTCGCGGCGCGGGTCGCGATGATCACGTCGCAGCACCCGAGGAGGGCGGCGTTGCCGGCGAAGCAGCGCCCCCCGACGATGCCGACCCGTGGGACGACCCCGCCCAGCCCGGCCCACAGGGCGAAGCTCGTCGTGTGCAGACCGCTGACGACCGGGTGGTCGGTGTCGCCCGGTCTCCCGCCCCCTCCCTCGGCGAACAGCACGGTGGGCAGCCGCAACCGGTGCACGACCTCGAGGAAGCGGTCGGTCTTCAGGTGCCCGACCACCCCTTGCGTCCCGGCCAGGACGCTGTAGTCGTAGGCGAGGACCGCGGTGGGGTGCCCGTCCACGCGCCCGATCCCCGCGATCAGCCCGTCCGCAGGGGTCCGCTGCTCGAGCTCCTCCTGGCTGCGCCGGGCCCGCTGGGCGGCGAGGGCGAGGCCCCCGTACTCCGTCAGGCTGCCTGGGTCCAGCAGGTCGTCGAGCTCCTCGCGGACGGTGCGCCGTCCCTGCTCGCGGCGGCGGGCTGCGGCCTCCGGACGGCCCTCGTCGGTCAGGAGGCGGCGCCGACGCTTGAGCTCGACCAGGTCGGGGGCGTCCTCCGGGCCCGCTCGACCGGCGTCCAGAGGCTCCTCTGCCGCAGCCTGGTCGGACCCGACCGCCGGACCGATCGTGACGACGACCTCGTCGCGCTCCACCCTCGAACCCACCTCGACCAGCACGGCGTGGACCGCGCCGGAGGAGGGGGCGGGGACGACGTGCTCCATCTTCATCGCCTCGACGACCACGAGCCCCTGTCCCTCGCGCACGAGGTCGCCGGGGGCGCGCAGCACTGCCACGACGGTGCCCTGCAGGGGACTTGCGACCTCGGTCATCGGACGACCCTGTCACGCAGGGACAGGTCCCGACGACTCACCGGGGCTCGACCCGGACGACCAGCACGGCGACGTCGTCCTCGAGCGAGGCCAGCCGGCTGACGAGCTGGTCGGCGAGCACCTCCGTCCCGCCGGGCGCGAGCTGCTCCACCAGCTGGCGCAGGAGCTCGAGCCGCTCGTCCAGACCGACCTGCCGGTCCTCCACCAGGCCGTCGGTGTAGAGCACGAGCAGGTCACCGACCTGCAGCTCGCGCTCGTGGTCGTGCCGCTCCGTGTCGGGGCGCACGCCGAGCATCAGGTCGGCGGGGGTGTCGAGCAGGACCGCCACGCCGTCCCGGAGCAGGACCGGTGGCAGGTGCCCCGCGGAGGACCACCGCAAGGACCGACCGTCGGCGCGGGACACCACCTGCGCGTAGACGCACGTGCCCGAGAGCTCGTTCGCGACCTGGCCCAGCACCCGGTCGAGGCGCGACAGCGTCCCCGCCGGGGAGTCCCGCCGGTCGACGGCGAGGGCACGCAGGAGGTTGCGCAGCTCCGCCATCCGGGCTGCCGCGAGGACGTCGTGCCCGGTCGCGTCACCGACGACCAGCGCGACGCCGCCGGAGGGGAGCGCGAAGGCGTCGTACCAGTCGCCACCGACGGCGAGGCTCCGACCGGCAGGGGTGAACCGGGCCGCGAGGGAGAGGTCGCGCACGACGGGCAGGTGGGGCAGCAGGCTCTGCTGGAGCGCGGTGGAGACGCTCCTCTGCAGGGTCCGGAGCCGAGCGCCGTTGAGCGCGAGCCCTGCCAGCGCTGTCAGGTCGGTCAGCACGTCGAGGTCCCGCGCGCTGAACTCGCCGTCGACCCGACCGATCGTGAGGACACCGAGCAGGTCGTCCTGGCTGGTGATCCCGAGGACCAGCGCGTCCGTCGTCCCGAGGGACAGGGCGAGATCGGCCTGTGCCCGCAGTCGCACGTCGTCGGACCCCGACAGGGCCGCCAGCTGCCCAGCCGACAGGCGCAGGCGGCGACCGGGCGCGTCGTTGAGTCGCGCGAGCAGCCCCACCGACTGGGCCGAGGAGCGCTGCGCCCTGACCGGGCCCAGGCTCGTCGGCAGCCCGAGCGGTCCGTCACGGCCCACGGCCACGAGCCGTCTCACGAGGTCCGGCGGCTGCAGTTCGTCGGCCAGGCACCAGTCAGCCATCTCCGGGACCAGCAACGCCGCGAGGTCGGTCAGCGCTCGCACGGCGTCCGGGGACCCTGCCAGTGCCCGCACCGCACGCGGGAGCAACCCTGCGCTCACTGCCCTGCGCGCTCCACCGGGCGACCCTAGCCACGATGCGCAGGTCCAGGGCGCTTTCCACCGAATGCTTCCCTGTTGCCGGCGCGCGCCCGCTCAGAGCCGGCGAGTGGTCTGGGGGTCGTGCAGGCCGCCGAAATACTTCCCGAGGACCGCGGAGAAGACCGGCTCGGCCGGGTCGGCGGCGCAGAACAGGGTCATCGACGACTGCAGCTTCTGCGCGTCGACGGAGCCGAGCACCGCGACCGGATCGGCGCCCGGAAGCTCCAGCAGCAGGTTCGCGCACTCGACCAGCCGCGGCCCGAGCACCGGGTGCTCGAGCAGGGCACGGGCCTCGTGGACCCCGTCGAGGGCGAAGTGCTGCGCTGTGGAGCTGCGCCCGAGGCCCGCGACCTGCGGGAAGACGAACCACATCCAGTGGCTCTGCTTGCGACCGGCCCGCAGCTCCGCGACGACCCGCTCGTACGTGCCTCCTGCGTCCTGCGCCCTCCGGAACCGCTCCAGGTCGTCCTGCCCGTCCATGCGGGCAGCCTGCCACCGCGGGGACACTTGCCTGCGGAGGGGGCACGGGGGAGGCTCGACGGATGAAGGCGACCCGTCTGAGGTGGGACCTCCCGGAGGTCGCCCCCTGAGCTCCGTCCGCCCGGACGTCCCGGCGTGGGAGGACGGCAGCTGGGCGTCGCTCGAGAGCCTGCAGGCGACGGTGAGCGCCGACGTCTGCGTGGTCGGCCTCGGCGGGAGCGGACTCGCGGCGGTCGATGAGCTCCTGAATCGCGGGGCGACCGTCGTCGGGGTGGACGCCGGGCCTGTCGCCGGAGGCGCGGCCGGCCGCAACGGCGGCTTCCTGCTGGCCGGGCTCGCCGACCCCTACGACCGGCTCGTCGGTGTCCTCGGCCGCACGCGGGCAGCAGCGCTGCACCAGCTGACCCTCGACGAGATGGCCCGCATGACGGCCGCCGCCCCCGAGACGGTGCGCCGGGTCGGGTCGCTGCGCATCGAGGACGACGAGCAGGGCTGGGTGGCCTGCGACCGCCAGGCCACGGCGCTGCGCCGGGACGGGTTCGCGGTGGCGCCGTACGACGGCCCCGAGGGACGGGGCCTGCTCTTCCCCGACGACGGGGCCATGCAGCCGCTCGCCCGCTGCCGCGCACTCGCTCGGGCCGCCCTCCGCCGGGGCGCCCGCCTGCACGAGCGCTCCCGCGTCCTCGCCGTCGCGCCGGGCCGGGTGACGACCGAACGAGGCGAGGTCCGATGCGGCGCTGTCGTCGTG
>JAOPWP010000215.1 GCA_025965615.1 Frankiales bacterium | reverse complement strand
TCGTCGTCGCGTCTGCGGCGCGGGCGGCCTGCGCCGCGGCGGCCACCTCACGGGCGGCCCGGTCCCGCTGACGCTGCTTGCTCATCCCGCGCTGCCGTGCTCGAGCGAGCGGGGCCCGCACCGGCGTCCGCGGCTCACAGCGCGCGCACCCAGTTGGCGAGCAGCGCAGCGCCGGCGTCTCCGCTCTTCTCGGGGTGGAACTGCGTCACCGACAGGGCGCCCCGCTCGACGGCTGCCACGAAGGGCTGGCCGTGCACGGCCCTCGTGACGAGCCCCTGCTCGTCGTCCGCCGCGGGAGGGCTGGCGGCGTAGGAGTGCACGAAGTAGAAGCGCTCCTGCTCGATCCCCGCGAACAGCGTCGACCCCTCCGGCACCTCGACGGTGTTCCACCCCATGTGGGGGACGACGTCGGCCTCGAGCCGGGTGACCTGCCCGGGCAGGACGCCGATGCCGGACGCCTGCTCGCCGTGCTCGACCCCCGACTCGTACATCACCTGCATGCCGACGCAGATCCCGAGCACGGGACGGCGCTTGCGCAGGCGGTCCCAGACCAGCGTGCCGCCCCGGACGGCGTTGATGCCGCGCATGCAGGCGGCGAAGGCCCCGACGCCAGGGACGACCAGGCCGTCTGCCTCGAGGCAGGTCGCGTAGTCGGAGGTGATCGTCACCTCGGCACCCGCCCGGATCAGCGCCCGCTCTGCCGAGCGCAGGTTGCCCGAGCCGTAGTCGAGCAGCGCGACCGAGGTCACCGGGCCTCCCGGTGAGGCAGGGCGAGCCCCCGCAGGAAGGAACCGCAGCCCGTCAGGGCGCCCGCGAGGAACATGACGGAGAGGACCGTGGTGGTGCTCACGGGCCGGCCTCGCACGTCCCAGCCCCGAGCGTCACAGCGTGCCCTTGGTGCTGGGCACGCCGGCCACCCGGGGGTCGAGCGCGACGGCGTCCCGCAGCGCCCTCGCGACCGCCTTGAACTGTGCCTCGACGATGTGGTGGGCGTTGCGACCCGACAGCACCCGCACGTGCAGGGCGATCCCCGACGTGGCGACGAAGGACTCCCAGATGTGCTTCGTCAGGGTGGTGTCGAAGGTGCCGATGAGCTCGACCATCGCGGGCTCCTCGTGCACGACGTACGGGCGCCCGCTGAGGTCGACGGCGGCGGAGACCAGGCACTCGTCCAACGGCACGGTCGCGTCGCCGAAGCGCCGGATGCCCTCCTTGTCACCGAGCGCCTGCTTCAGAGCGGCGCCGAGGGCCAGCGAGGTGTCCTCGACGGTGTGGTGCGCGTCGACCTCGAGGTCGCCGCGGGTGCGCACGGCCAGGTCGAAGCCGCCGTGCCTGCCGAGCTGGGCCACCATGTGGTCGAAGAACGGCACGCCGGTGTCGGAGCTGGCCTGACCCGTTCCGTCGAGGTCGAGCTCGACGCGGACGTCGCTCTCCTTGGTGACCCGCTCGATCAGGGCGGTTCGGCTCATCGGATGACCTCTCGCAGTGCGTTCAGGAACGACGTCGTCTCGTCGGGGGTGCCTGCGTTGACCCTGAGCCAGCCGGCGAGGCCGGGACCTGAGGACACGTCGCGGACGAGCACTCCCCTGTCCAGCAGGGCCTGCCAGACCGCAGGCGGGTCGTCGAAGGGCCCGAACAGCAGGAAGTTCGCCTCGGTCGGCACCACCTGGAGGCCTGCAGCGCGTAGGACGTCGACGATGTGGTCCCGCTGCTCGCACACGGCGGCGACGGTGCCGAGCAGCTCATCGGCGTGGGCGAGGGCGACGCGGGCAGCGGCCTGCGTGAGCGCCGACAGGTGGTAGGGCAGGCGCACGAGCCTCAGGGCGTCGATGACGGCCGGAGACGACGCGAGGTAGCCCACCCGCGCCCCCGCGAGGGCGAAGGCCTTGCTCATCGTGCGCGTCACGAGCAGGCGCGGGTGGCGCTCGAGCAGGGTGACCGCGCTCGGGCTCGCGGCGAACTCCGCGTAGGCCTCGTCGACCACGACGACCCCCGTGCTCGCCCGGCAGACCGCCTCGACGACCTCGAGCGGGACCACCGTGCCGGTCGGGTTGTTCGGACTGGTCAGGAAGGTGATGGAGGGGGCGTGACGCTCGACGGCGGTGACGACCTGTTCCGCCGACAGCGTGAAGTCCTCTGCCCGGCGCTCCGAGACCCAGCCGGTGCTGGTCCCGGAGGCCAGGATCGGGTGCATGGAGTACGACGGCTCGAAGCCGAGCGCGACGCGGCCGGGACCGCCGAACGCCTGGCACACCTGCTGCAGCACCTCGTTGGAGCCGTTCGCTGCCCAGACCTGCTCCACGCCGAGCGGCACGCCGGTGCGCCTCGACAGGTAGGCGGCGAGCTCGGTGCGCAGGGCGGTCGCCTCGCGGTCCGGGTAGCGGTTGAGCGTCCGGGCTGCCTCGGCGACGGCCGCGCCGAGATCGGCGACGAGGGACTCCGACGGCGGGTAGGGGTTCTCGTTGACGTTGAGCTGGACGGCGTCGTGCACCTGGGGCGCCCCGTAGGGGGTCCGGCCGACCAGGTCGTCACGCAGGGGCAGGGGGGCGTCCTGCGGAACCTCGGCACTGCCCGCGACCGGACCAGGCAGGTCAGTGCGGGTCGACACGGGAGCTCCTCGGTTGGGGCCTCCGAGGTGCAGCGCACGTCGGGGCAGGTGGTGGGGCCAGCCTATCGGGGTCGCCGGCGAGCACGACGGCGTCGCCGGCCGTAGCCTTCGGCGCGTGTCAGGACGGCTGCCCCTGTTCCCCCTGGGGACCGTGCTGTTTCCAGGAGTCGCGCTCCCGCTCCACGTGTTCGAGGAGCGCTACCGGGTCCTGGTCCGGCACCTGCTCGAGCTGCCTGAGCCGGAACGACGGTTCGGGGTGATCGCCATCCGGTCGGGTCGCGAGGTGGGGGCGGACGGCGTCGGCGCCCTGCACGAGGTCGGCTGCGTCGCCCGGGTCCGACGGGTCGAGGAGCAGGAGGACGGCCGGTTCGTCCTGCTCACCGAAGGAACCGAGCGCTTCCGGCTGGACGCGCTGGACGGCCCGGAGCGCAGCGAGCCCTACCCGACCGGCCTCGTGACCGAGCTCCCGGACGACCTGGGCCCGGCGAACGAGGCCGCCTTGCTCGGCAGGGCCGTACGAGCAGCCTTCTCGTCCTACCTGGCTGCCCTCGGCACCGCCTCCGGGCAGCAGATCCAGGCGCCCGACCTGCCGCCCGACGCGCTCGCTCTGGGCCACGCCGTCGCGGCCACGGTGCTGGTGGACCTCGACGAGCGGCAGCAGCTGCTCGCCGCCGTCGACGGAGTGGCCCGGCTGCGAGCCGAGCTGGCCCTGCTGCGCCGCGAGGTGACCCTGCTGGGGGCGTTGACCGCTGCTCCCGCCCCCGAGCTCACCCGAGGGCCGATCTCCCTGAACTGAGGGTGGTCGCCGCCTCCCGGCGGTCGTGGCGGCGGGCACCCGGGGGTGAGCCCCGCCCCCGGACAGGGCGCAGCCCGGCTCAGCTGCTCCTGCGCGTCAGCGAAGCGGAGAGAAAGGCCAACATGGACGCGAGCGGCCAGCCGATCATCGCTTCCGGGGCCTGCACCTTCACGGGCAGCTCGAAGACCTTGCCGTCGCTGCGCTGGACGGCCTCGCGCAGCGCGGGAGCTCCGACCTCGTGGCCCACGGTCATGGCGACGTAGGCCGCGAGGATGCCGCCCGCGGCGAGGGCCACCACGACGACCGGACCGGAGGCCGAGCCCAGCTTCCAGGCCAGCACCCCTGCGACGAGCCCCGCCACGAAGACGGAGGCCAGGAAGTAGGCGTCTGCCGCGATGAAGCCGTCTCCGTAGGCCTCGACGAGGTTGACGTCCTGACCGACGACCACGACCTCGACCCGGGGAGCCAGCACCGACCAGAGCAGCCCGACGGGGACGCCGGCGAGGACGGTGACGAAGAAGGTGATCAGGCCGGCCTTGATGTCGTCGCGCAGCGGCGGCGCCACGGGTTCCTCGCGCTCGTAGGGCACGCCGAACGCCACGCCCGACACGACCTCCCGGCGCGGGTCGGGGCTGGACCAGGAGGTGCTCACGCCTCCATCGTGCCCGCTGAGCGCCTCGGCGGCTGGTCCGACACCGTGGCCGCAGCGGGGTCCGCAACGCGGAGGGGCAGCCCCCTCGCGCTCACTGCCAGGTGTCGGCGGTGCGCCAGACCAGGATGTCGAGGATGCGCAGCTGGGTCACCGGGGTGCCCTCCGCAGCAGCCAGCCGCTCCAGCTCGGCGAAGGCCTCCGCCTCGGCCTGCAGGTCGTCGCGCATCTGCGTGCAGAGCATGTCCATGAACTGCTGCCAGGAGTGGTGCGGCGAGCGGGGGATGACCCCCGGCGCGGTGTAGGCCTCGAAGATCCGCGAGTCGTACAGCGGGACGAGGTCGGGGCGCTTGCGGTGCAGCACCTTGCTCACGATGGTCCCCCGGATGCCACGGCCGGCGTAGCGAGGTTCGTCGAGGATCCCGAACAGCCCGGCCACGCACATCACGTGGTCCTCGTCAGCGTCCTGCAGGCTCACGGCGGGGAGCTCGGCGACGGCCTCGAGCGCCGGGAGCATCTCGCGCAGCAGGGAGAAGCGGCCCGCGTCCAGGTGCGCCCCCATGAGGGTGGGAGCCAGCAGGTCACCGTCGACGAGCTCCGACGAGCCGTTCGTGATCAGGCAGTCGTAGGCCGGGTAGGCGTAGCCGTTGCGGACGTCGAGGTAGTCGAGCAGCACCTGGTCCGGGTGCTCCACCACCAGGCTCCCCGCGCAGAGGCGGATCGCGCGCGGCCCTCCCGACCGGCCGGTAGCCGGTCGCAGGACGCGGCCGGGGCGGTGGTCCTCCATCACGCCCCCGTCGGGAGGCAGCCCGTGCCCAGCAGGGCCTTGAGGTCGGCGAACAGGGCCGGGGTCGCCCGCACGCGCAGGGAGTCGTCGAGGCGTACGACGGTCGTCTTGCCGGCGTGGACCAGCTGCAGGTGCACGTCGGTCGTCCCGGGATGGCTGGCCAGCACCTCCTTGAAGCGCTCGACGACCGGTGGTGTGACCCGAGGCGTCGGCAGGGAGACGACGACCGGTCCGCGGGGGCCGACGGACAGGTCGGGGACGGTGACCTCGTTGGCGATCAGCTTGGGGATGTCCTCGCGACGGTCCACCCGGCCCCGGACGAGCACGACCGCGTCCTCGACGAGGTGCACCGCCGCCGAGACGTAGCTCTGCGGGAAGAACATGACCTCCACCGCGCCCTCGAGGTCCTCGAGGGTCACCAGCGCCCAGGGGTTCCCCTGCTTGGTCATCTTGCGGGTCACGCTGGACAGGATGCCCCCGACGACGACGGTGCGGCCGTCGTCGCAGTCGGCCAGCTGGGAGACCGGCAGGTCGACGGCGCTGGCGAGCAGGTGCTCGACCCCGAACAGCGGGTGGTCCGAGACGTAGAGCCCCAGCATCTCGCGCTCGTAGGTGAGCAGCACGGACTTGTCCCACTCCCCCATCGGCACGACGACGTCGAAGAGCCCGCCGCCCCCGGGCTCGGCGTCGTCCGCGCCGAACAGGTCGAACTGACCGATCGCCTCGGCCCGCTTGGTCTCCATGCACGCTTCGATCGCCTCGGCGTGCACGTGCACCAGGCCCTTGCGGCTGTGCCCGAGGGAGTCGAAGGCACCGCTCTTGCACAGGGACTCGACCGTCTTCTTGTTGCAGGCCACCGGCTCGACCTTGCGCAGGAAGTCGCCGAAGTCGGCGTAGCGGCCCTTGGCCTCCCGGGTCGCGACGATGGAGGCGACGACGTTGGCCCCCACGTTGCGGATCGCGGTGAGGCCGAACCGGATGTCGGTCCCGCGGGGGGTGAAGTCGCCGTCGGAGTCGTTGACGTCAGGCGGCAGGACCTTGATGCCCATGCGCCGGCACTCGGCGAGGTAGAGGGCGCTCTTGTCCTTGTCGTCCTTGACCGAGGTGAGCAGCGCCGCCATGTACTCAGCCGGGAAGTTGGCCTTCAGGTAGGCCGTCCAGAAGCTGACCAGCCCGTAGCCCGCGGTGTGCGCCCGGTTGAAGGCGTAGTCGGAGAAGGGGACGAGGATGTCCCACAGCGTCTTGATCGCGCCCTCGGAGTAGCCGTTGGCCTTCATGCCGTCGGAGAACGGGATGTACTCCTTGTCGAGGATCTCCTTCTTCTTCTTGCCCATCGCGCGACGCAGGAGGTCGGCGGCGCCCAGCGTGTAGCCGGCGAGGTGCTGCGCGATCGCCATGACCTGCTCCTGGTAGACGATCAACCCGTAGGTGTCGCCCAGGATGTCCTCGAGCGGCTCGGCCAGCTCGGGGTGGATCGGCACGACGGGCTTGCGGCCCGTCTTGCGGTCGGCGTAGTCGTTGTGGGCATTGGCCCCCATCGGGCCCGGGCGGTAGAGCGCCAGCACGGCCGAGATGGACTCGAAGCTGTCCGGGCGCATCGACCGCAGGAGCGCGCGCATCGGGCCGCCGTCGAGCTGGAAGACACCGAGCGTGTCGCCTCGCGCCAGCAGCTCGTAGGTCAGCGGGTCCGGCGTCATCTCGTCGAGGTCCTCGAGCACCACCGTCTGGCCGCGGTTGCTCTGGATGTGCTTGAGGCAGTCGTCGAGGACCGTCAGGTTGCGCAGCCCGAGGAAGTCCATCTTGAGCAGGCCGAGCGTCTCGCAGGCACCCATGTCGAACTGGGTGATGATCGCGCCGTCCTGGTCCCGGCGGTGGATCGGGATGACGTCCAGCAGGGGCTCCCGGCACAGGATGACCCCGGCCGCGTGCACGCCCCACTGGCGCTTGAGGCCCTCGAGGCCGCGCGCGGTGTCGACGACCGCCTTGGCGTCGGGATCGCTCTCGTAGAGGGCCCGGAACTCGCCGGCCTCGCCGTAGCGCTTGTGGGTCGGGTCGAAGATCCCGGCCAGCGGGATGTCCTTGCCCATGACCGCTGCCGGCATGGCCTTGGTGATCTTGTCGCCGGTGGCGTAGGGGAACCCGAGCACCCGGGCTGCGTCCTTGACCGCAGCCTTGGCCTTGATCGTGCCGTAGGTGATGATCTGCGAGACCCGCTCCTCGCCGTACTTCTCCGTCGCGTAACGGATCATGTCGCCGCGCCGGCGCTCGTCGAAGTCGAGGTCGATGTCGGGCATCGAGACGCGCTCGGGGTTGAGGAACCGCTCGAAGAGCAGCTTGTGCTCGACCGGGTCCAGCTCGGTGATCTTGA
>JAOPWP010000211.1 GCA_025965615.1 Frankiales bacterium | reverse complement strand
GACGACCAGGTGGCGGTCGGGATCGGTGAGGGCTTCGCGGTAGCGGTGCTCCATGCTCTCAGCGCGCGAGGCCAGCGTGACGGTCCTCGCCCGGCCGCCCTCGGCCGGCACGATGAGCTGGTCCCTGAGCTCGTCGCTGAAGGCCAGCAGCGCAGGCAGGTCGTCGACCGTGGCGGGGCGGACGCACAGAGCGGTCCTGGCCACGAGCTCTCCTGACTGTCCAGCAAGTGAGTGGTGCGAGCGCCCTAGGCTGCCGCAGAAGATCGACACTAGCGCGCCGGGGCGGCCCGCAACAGGTTGCCAGGACAAGGAGTTGACGAGTGGTCCGCGGAGCCGGCACGGCGCTGAACATGGCGGCGATCCTGGCGGGCTCGGGCCTGGGGGTGGCACTGGGCAGTCGCCTCCCGGAGCGCACCCGGGTGACCGTGACCGACGCCCTCGGGCTGGTCACCCTGGTCATCGGCGGACTGAACGTCACGGCCCTCGGCGACTCCGACTTCCAGCGGGCCGTGGGTGAGGACGGCACGCTGCTCGTCGTCCTCGGGGCCCTGCTGCTGGGCGGCATCGTGGGCTCGCTCCTCCAGCTGGAGGCCCGGCTCGAGAGGGTGGGCGCCTGGCTGCAACGACGGCTGTCGCAGTCAGGCGGTGGCGAGGCGCGCGCCCGCTTCGTCGAGGGCTACGTCAGCGCGTCGCTGGTCTTCGTCGTCGGACCGCTGGCCGTGCTCGGGTCGCTCTCGGACGGATTGGGGCAGGGCATCGAGCAACTGGCGCTCAAGAGCACGCTCGACGGCTTCGCCAGCCTGGCCTTCGCGGCCTCGCTCGGTTGGGGGGTGGCCGCCTCGGCGCTGTCGGTCGGGCTGGTGCAGGGCCTGCTCACCCTGATGGGCTTCCTGCTCGGCGGGCTGCTCCCCGCGTCGATGGTCGCGGCGATCACCGCCACGGGAGGGGTCCTGTTGCTTGGCGTCGGGCTCCGCCTGCTGGCGCTCAAGGCCGTCGCCGTGGGCGACCTGCTGCCGGCACTGGTCGTCGCCCCGCTGCTGACCCTGCTTGTCCAGGGGGTCCGCTGACGGCGTGTGGACGAGCCCCACACCCGCCCCGCGCCACGCCTTGTGTTTCGTCCGTGTGACTGCCAGACCGGGCGGCCGTGCGCGTGGTTGAGTACGCATGATCGGCTGAGCGACCCGAAACGGGAGCCCTGCCGAGAGCCGGTCCGCCACACCCGATGACCCGAGACCCGGCGCGTCCCGCGCGCCGAGCCGACCTGGAGGAGCGCAGGTGGGGATCGTCCCCGGACACGCACATCCCCCCGCTGCGCTGCGCTCCGCCCGGGCCGCTGCGCTGGCCCTGATGGCCCTGGTCCTCGTCCTGGTCGGTGGGACGACGGTGGCCCATGCCGTCGCCTCGGGCGAGCGCGTCGTGGGCACGCTCAACAACGCCGGGACCCCCGTCGAGGGCGTGACCATCAGCGTCGAGCGCGGCGGCGCCGAGGTGGCCACCGGGCAGACCAACGACGCCGGGCGCTTCGAGATCGACGTGCCCGGACCGGGCGACTACACGGTCGTGCTCGACACCGGGACGCTCCCCGACGGCGTGGAGCTCCGACGAGAGGGCGGCGAGCGGGTCGAGGTGACCGTCCGGCCGGGAGGGTCCGGGGCGGCACTGTTCCTGCTCGGCGAGAACACGAACGTGGCGAGCACGCGCCTGGACCGGGCCCCCCAGCTGCTCGTCGGCGGGATCCAGTTCGGCCTCGTCCTCGCCATGGGCTCGATCGGCCTGTCTCTGATCTTCGGGACGACGGGGCTGACGAACTTCGCCCACGGCGAGCTCATCACGGGAGGCGCGCTGCTCGGCTACGTCGTCAACGTGGGCTTCGGCGTGAACCTCATCCCCGCCACGATCATCGCCGTGCTGGTCGGCGGCGCAGCCGGATTCGCCCTCGACCGGGGGCTGTGGAGACCGCTCCGCCGCCGGGGCACGGGCCTGATCGCCATGCTGGTGGTCAGCATCGGCCTGGCCTTCGTCCTGCGCTACCTCTACCTGATCTACTTCGGCGGCAGCTCCCGCTCGTACGCGCAGTACGCCACCCAGTCACCGGTCGACGTGGGTCCGGTCGGCATCCTGCCTCGGGACATGGTGATCATGGGCGTCTCCGTCCTCGTCCTCGTCCTCGTCGGGCTGGCCCTGCAGCGGACCCGGTTCGGCAAGGCGACCCGGGCGGTCGCTGACAACCCCTCCCTCGCCGCGTCGTCGGGCATCGACGTCGATCGGGTCATCAGCGTGGTCTGGGTCTTCGGGGCCGCCCTCGCGGTCCTGGGCGGCGTGTTCCTGGCGCTCTCGCAGCAGGTCGGCTTCCAGCTCGGCCAGAACGCGCTGCTGCTGCTGTTCGCCGCCGTCACCCTCGGCGGGCTGGGTACGGCCTACGGCGCCCTGGCCGGGGCCCTCGTCATCGGGGTCTTCACGCAGCTCTCCACGCTCTTCATCGCGGCGGAGCTGCAGGTGGTGGGGGCGCTCATCGTCCTGATCCTCGTGCTCATCGTGCGTCCCCAGGGGATCCTCGGAAGCCGGGAGCGGATCGGATGACCGGCACCTGCGCGGCGGTCCTGCCCCTGCTCACGACGAGGGAGGCGCCATGGACATCGCGGTGATCCTCGAGAACACCATCCGGGCGCTGTTCAACGCCGAAGCCCTCATCCTGGCGCTCGCCGCGATCGGCCTGAACGTCCACTTCGGCTACACCGGGCTCCTGAACTTCGGGCAGGTCGGCTTCGCGGCCATGGGCGCCTACGGCATCGGCAGCGGCGTCGTCTACCTCGATCTGCCGTTCGGCGTCTCCCTCCTGCTCGGGATCGCCCTCGCCGTGCTGCTCGCCCTGGCGCTCGGGATCCCCACGCTGCGGTTGCGCGCCGACTACCTGGCGATCGTCACGATCGCCTCGTCCGAGGTGATCCGGCTGACTGCTCGGTCGGCGGAGCTGCGCGAGCTCACCGGTGGCTCCTCCGGGGTGAACGGCTTCTCCCAGGGCTTCTACTCGATGAACCCCTTCAGCCCGGGCAGCTACGGGATCGGCTGGCTCAGCTACGACGCGAACCGCTTCTTCCTGCTGGTCGTCGGGTGGACCCTCGTCGCCCTGTGCTCGGTTCTCGTCTTCCTGCTCATGCGCAGCCCCTGGGGTCGCGTACTGCGGGGCATCCGCGAGGACGAGGACGCTGTGCGCAGCCTGGGCAAGAACGTCGTCGGCTACAAGATGCAGTCGCTGGTCCTCGGCGGCATCTTCGGGGCCTTCGCAGGGTTCGCCTTCGCGCTGGCGAACTCCTCGGTCCAGCCCGACAACTACGGCACGCAGTTCACCTTTCTCGCCTTCACGGCCATGATCCTGGGCGGGGCGGGGCGGGTGATCGGACCGGTGGTCGGCGCGATCGTCTTCCAGACCTCCCTCGTCCTCGTGGAGAACGTCCTCATCCAGGCCAAGGGTGCGGGCTACATCTCCGACCGCATCCTCGAGAGCACCGACATCGGTGCTGTCCGGTTCGTCCTGGTGGGGGTCGCCCTCATGGCGCTCATGATCTACCGTCCGCAGGGGCTGTTCGGTGACAAGAAGGAGCTCGCGCTCGATGCCCGCTGACCTGCAGGACGAGCCGGGAGCCGACGGCGTGGGATCCCGCGCCATCGGCACCTCGGTGACGGACGGGTCGGCGCGGGCTCGCGCCGCAGCGGCTGCCCTCGCGACGGTCCCGCCCCGCCCTGGCGTCCCCAAGCCCGACCCGATCCTCGTAGCCGACGGCGTCCTGCGGCAGTTCGGCGGGCTCACCGCCGTCGACGTCGAGCACTTCGAGGTGCAGCGAGGGGTGATCACCGCGCTGATCGGCCCCAACGGCGCTGGCAAGACCACCTTCTTCAACCTCCTCACCGGCTTCGACAAGCCCAACTCCGGCACCTGGTCCTTCGAGGGCAAGGAGCTGGCCGGCATGCCGGCCTACCGGGTGGCGCGGCGTGGCATGGTGCGCACCTTCCAGCTCACCAAGGCGCTGTCGCGCATGACCGTGCTCGACAACATGCGCCTCGGGGCGACCGGCCAGCGGGGTGAGAACTTCTTCCGGGCCCTGCTCCCGGCTTCCTGGACCGCGCAGCAGAAGGGCATCGACGCCCGGGCCGTCGACCTGCTCGGGCGCTTCAAGCTCGACAGCAAGGCGGGCGACTTCGCGGGGAGCCTGTCAGGTGGCCAGCGCAAGCTGCTCGAGATGGCCCGGGCGCTCATGGTCGAGCCCACCCTCGTCATGCTCGACGAGCCGATGGCAGGCGTGAACCCCGCCCTCACCCAGTCGCTGCTCGGCCACGTCAAGGACCTGCGGGAGCAGGGCATGACGGTGCTGTTCGTCGAGCACGACATGGACATGGTCCGCGACATCAGCGACTGGGTGGTCGTCATGGCCCAGGGCAGGATCGTGGCCGAGGGTCCGCCGGACGTCGTGATGGCCGATCCTGCGGTCATCGACGCCTACCTCGGCGCGCACCACGACGCACCGCTCAGCCTCGAGGAGGAAGAGGCCCAGATCGGCGGTGCGCGGGTCGAGACCCTCACCGACGGACGGGACGAGGCATGAGCACCCCTCTCGGCAAGGCCAAGGACGAGGCGGTGCAGGCCGCCTCGGCCGCCAAGGAGCAGCGCCAGCGCGAGGGTGAGGGATCGCTCGTCCGGGTCGTCGACCTGGTCGCCGGCTACGTCCCCGGAGTCGACATCCTGAACGGCTGCGACCTGCACTGCGCCGAGGGGGAACTCGTGGGCATCATCGGGCCGAACGGCGCCGGCAAGAGCACGCTGCTCAAGTCGCTGTTCGGCCTGGTCGACGTGCGCAGCGGCATGGTGACGCTGAAGGGCCAGGACATCACCGGCAAGAAGGCGCACGAGCTCGTGGCGCAGGGCGTCGGCTTCGTCCCGCAGACCAACAATGTCTTCCCCCGGTTGTCCATCGAGGAGAACCTGCAGATGGGGCTGTTCCGCGACCCCAAGCGCTACGCCGAGCGCTTCGACTACGTCGCGCAGCTGTTCCCGGCCCTCGCCGCGCGCCGCAAGCAGCGGGCCGGCTCGCTGTCGGGCGGTGAGCGGCAGATGGTGGCGATGGGCCGCGCTCTCATGCCGGGGCCGTCGGTGCTGCTGCTCGACGAGCCGTCGGCCGGCCTGTCCCCCGCGCTCCAGGACGAGGTGTTCCTGCGCTGTCGGCAGATCAACGCGACGGGTGTGTCGATCATCATGGTCGAGCAGAACGCACGGCGGTGCCTGCAGATCTGCGACCGCGGCTACGTCCTCGACCAGGGGCGCAACGCCTACACGGCGTCGGGCAAGGACCTCATGAACGACCCCAAGGTCATCGAGCTCTACCTCGGGACCCTCGCCAAGGCGTGACGGCCGGACGCCTCGCTCTGGCGGCAGCAGGGTCGTTCACCCTGTGCCTGGGCGCGTGCGCCTCACCGGGCGGCCCGGCGCCGCCGACGGCTGAGCGGTCCGCGGCGGCCCCCCGCGGCGCCGCCGACGGACAGCTCAGGCAGTACCGCGGCGACGCGGCCCGCAGGACCCTCCAGGTGACGGTGACGGCCTCCCGCCCGATGCACGTCCGTGCGGTCGCACTCGCCGCTCCGGGCTTCGCGACCCTGCCACCGGCACCGGCCGACGTCGGCCTGTCGCCCGGCAGCCGGGTCGACCTGCCCGTCCCGTACGGCGCTGTCGAGTGCGGGCGGTCGCCGGGACGCGCGTCGGCCACGCTGAGCCTCGCCGACGCCCCGTCCATGACCGTGGAACTGGCGGACGACGGGCTGCTGGCCCGGCTGCACAGCGCCGAGTGCGCCGAGCAGGAGCTCCTGAGCCAGGTCGCCCTCACCGTCGGGACGGGCTGGGAGGAGCAGGTGCGCGACGGACGACCCGTGCTCGTCGGCGTCTTGACGCTCGACAGACGCACCCCTGGACGGCGGGTCGTGGTCGACACGCTCGGCGCCAACATCGTCTACTCCGTGCGGGGTGTCCCCGACAACAAGCCGCTGCTCGTCCTGGAGCCGACCGCACCCAGCGCCTCGGTCGTCCTCGAGCTGACCCCCACCCGGTGCGATCCCCACGCGCTGGCCGAGAGCAAGGCCACGAGCCTGCTGCTGGTCCACGTCGGGCTCGACGACGCTGAGCCGCGACGCATCACGGTGACCCCGGACCCGGCGAGCCGGCTGGTGCTCGAGGAGTTCGCCGTGCGCGGCTGCCGGTCCTGAACAACGTGCCGGCAAGGGCTGCGGGCGCCCGGGCCCTCCGGACGCCGGAGGGGCCCGGCGCCGCGGCGCCGAGCCCCTCCTGTCCGTGCTGAGGAGCTGCTACTCCTTGAGGCTCCCGGGGACGAACTCGACCTTCTCGACGAGCTTGTTGTCGGGACCGTAGGAGTAGATGCCGATCGTCGCCTCGGTCGGGTCACCGACGTCGGAGAACTCGATCGGTCCGCTGACACCGTCGTAGTCGATGTCGGTCGTGCCGGAGTCGATGAGCTTCTTGCACTCGGCGTAGGTCTTGCACTTCTGACCACCGCGGGTGACGTCGGCCAGAACGGCCGCGATCTTCTCACCGGCGTCGCTCTTGGCGATGAGGGCGCCGAGCGCCGTCGTGACAGCCGCGTCGTAGGTCTCACCCGAGTAGCTGTAGTCGGTCAGCGCGGGGTCGATCTTCTTGAGCTGGTCACGGAAGGCGCTCGTGGCCTCCGCACCGGGGAGGCTGCCCTGAGTGCCCTGGAGCAGACCGGGCGGGAGGTCCTTGCCGAGGGCGTTGCCCAGGTTGCCGTCGACCAGGTAGAGCGGCACCTCACGGGGGCCGACCTTCTGGGCGACCATGGCCTGGATGACCTTGGCGGACTCCTCGAAGCCGATCAGCACGACGGCATCGGGCTTGGCGGCGGCGATCTGGCCGACCTGCGCGTCGAAGTTCGAGGCTGCCGGGTCGTAGAAGACCGTGTCGATCGGGACGCTGCTGCCGCCCTTGCAGACCGCCTTGCCGACGTTGATCGCGAGGCCCTCGCCGTAGGGGTCCTGGAGCGCGAGGATCGCGACGTTCTGCTTGCCGTCGGCGACGATGCTCTCGCCGAGCACGCGACCCTGCAGCACGTCAGACGGTGCGGTCCGGAAGTACAGGCCCTTGTCGGCGTAGGTCGTGAACTTGGGGCTGGTGTTGGCCGGGCTGTAGGAGATGACGCCGGCAGAGGTGATCTTGTCGATCACGTTGAAGGTCACGCCCGAGGAGGCCGCACCGATGATGGCGTCAACGCCGCCGGCGATCAGCCGGTCGACAGTCGGGTTCGCGACGTCCTGCTGAGCGTCACCGGAGTCGCCCTCGATGTAGGCGACCGGCTGGCCCAGTGCACCGCCCGCTGCGTTGATGTCGGCGATGGCGAGGTCGAGGCCGGCGAACTCGGGCGGGCCGAGGAAGGCCAGGTTCCCGGTCTGCGGGAGCAGGCTGCCGATGGTGAGCTTGCCGTCGGTCTTCGAGACGCCGCTCGGCGGAGTGATCTTGGTCCCCATCTCCGCGGCCGGGGCCGCCAGGAACTTGGTGCAGGCGGCGCTCGGAGCGGCTGCTCCGGCGCCTCCGCCGCCGCCTTCGCCGCCGCCATCGTCGCCGCACGCGGCGAGCACGAGCGTGCTGGCGGCCACCAGCACGGCGACCCGCGCTGTCCGGGAGGTGTTGCGCATCCGAGCTCCTTCGGGGAGGGGAAGGTGTGCCGCGGGTCTCGCGGGCACCGTTGTGGCTGGACGGTAACCCCGCAGAGCCGGTCACGGCGTCAGTCGCTGCGCTCGTTGCGAGGTCGTGACCTCCGGTGCTTCGGCGTGACCTCCGCCGTCACGCACGGGCCGGGACGAACCTGCCCAGACCCGGATGCTCCTCTACGAGACCGCCTGCGGCGGCGGCCAGCTCAACCCGTGGGGATCCCGCTCCCGTCGAGCACGTCCTGCGCCACGGCCCGCATGGAACGCCTCTGGTCCATCGACCGGCGCTGGATCCAGCGGAACGCCTCTGGCTCGCTGAGGCCGTGGTCGGACTGCAAGACCCCCTTGGCCCGGTCCACGAGCTTGCGGGCGGCGATCCGGCCGTGGAGGTCCCCGACCTCGCGCTCGAGCGCGACCAGCTCGGCGAAGCGGGACACGGCCATCTCGACGGCAGGCAGGAGGTCCTTCTTCTGGAACGGCTTGACCAGGTAGGCCATCACCCCGGCCTCACGGGCCCGCTCGACGAGGTCGCGCTGGCTGAAGGCCGTGAGGATGACGACCGCGGACAGGCGGGCGGCCACGATCTGCTCCGCTGCCGACAGTCCGTCCAGGACAGGCATCTTCACGTCGAGGATCACCAGGTCCGGCCGCAGCTCGGTGGCGAGCTGCACGGCGGCAGAGCCGTCTGCGGCCTGTCCGACGACGGAGTAGCCCTCCTCCTCGAGCATCTCGACGAGGTCCATGCGGATCAGCGCCTCGTCCTCCGCGACGAGGACGCGCAGGGGCCGACGGTCGGAAGAGGTCGGCGCGTCCACCCGGGCAGGCTACCGGGGGGTCGCCTCCCACTGCCGGCACCGATGCTGCAGAGTGCCCCCGGTGGGATTCGAACCCACACTGTCGAGGTTTTGAATCTCGTGCCTGCTGCCAGTTGGGCTACGGGGGCTGACCGGGCGCTCGGCCCGGGACGTCACCCTATCCCGGGCGGGCTCAGCCTCTCAGTGCTTGGGATCGTCGTGGCGCCGGGCGTGCGGCGAGCGCGGCACCGGGCTCCCCAGGCGGTGGACCCGCATCGCGTTGGTCGTGCCGCTCGTGGCCGGCGGGCTTCCGGCGACGATCGTGACGTACTCCCCCGGCTGCATGCGCCCGAGCTCCAGCATCGAGGAGTCGACCTGGCGGACCATGTCGTCGGTGTGGCTCACCGACGGCACGAGGAAGGTCTCCACGCCCCAGGTCAGCGTCAGCTGGCTGCGCACCTCGGGCATCGGGGTGAAGGCGAGCAGCGGGATCGGCGAACGGTGCTCGGCGAGCAGCCTCGCGGTCGTGCCGCTCTGGGTGAAGGCGACCAGGGCGCTCGCCCCCACGGTGCGCCCCACGGTGGCGGCCGCGCGGGTGATCGCGGCACTGATCGTGGCCGGCTCCGAGAGCACCACGGGCAGGCGGCTGAGGTCCTCCTCGGCCGCGACCATGATCCTCGACATCGTCGCGACGGACTCGATGGGGAAGCGGCCGACGCTCGTCTCGCCGGAGAGCATGAGCGCGTCGGCACCGTCGAGGACGGCGTTCGCGACGTCGCTGGCCTCGGCCCGGGTCGGGCGCGACGCGCCGATCATCGAGTCGAGCATCTGGGTCGCCACGATGACCGGCTTGGCCAGCTCACGAGCCGCCTGCACCGCACGCTTCTGCACCAACGGCACGCGCTCGAGCGGCATCTCGACCCCGAGGTCTCCCCGAGCCACCATGAGACCGTCGAAAGCCTCGACGATCTCGTCGAGGTTGTCCACGGCCTGCGGTTTCTCGATCTTGGCCAGCACCGGGAGCCGGGCGCCGCTCTCGTCCATGATCCGGTGGACCGGCAGCAGGTCGGCGGCCGAGCGTACGAAGGACAGCGCGACCATGTCGGCCCTCAGCGTGAGCGCGAAGCGCAGGTCGGCCTCGTCCTTCTCCGACAGGGCTGGCACGCTCACGGCGACCCCGGGCAGGGACAGCCCCTTCGAGTCGCTGACCGGGCCACCCTCGACCACCACCAGCCGGACGTCCGGGCCGTCCACCGACAGCACGCGCAGTCCCACCCGCCCGTCGTCGATGAGCACCGGGTCGCCGACCGCGACGTCGCCAGCGAGACCCTCGTAGGTGGTCGACACGCGGTCGTGGGTCCCCGCCACGGGATCGGTGGTGATGGTGACGGTCTCGCCCGTCGCCCACACCACCGGGCCCCCCTCGAAGCGCCCGAGACGGATCTTCGGGCCCTGCAGGTCGACCAGCACCCCGACGCCGCGACCGGTCTCGTCGGAGGCCTGGCGCACCCAGCTGTAGGCCTGCTGGTGCTGCTCGTAGGCGCCGTGGCTGAAGTTCAGCCGGGCGACGTCCATGCCGGCGAGGACCAGGCTGCGTACACCGTCGTAGGAGTGGGTGGCGGGCCCCAGGGTGCACACGATCTTCGCTCGACGCTTCACATCGCCACAGTAGGACGGCGGCCCCCGGGCGAGCGCAGGCCGGGAGGT
>JAOPWP010000170.1 GCA_025965615.1 Frankiales bacterium | reverse complement strand
CACGACGGCGGCGTGTGCCGGCTCACGGGCGAAGTCCCGAAGGGCCTGCGCGCCGGACCACAGGCTGAACGTCCCCTGCAGGCCGACGGGCGCCTCGCCGATGCCGAGCGCCAGCCGCAGACCGGGCCGGCCCCGCAGGTCGGCCGACACCGGGGGGACCGCGCGCCAGAAGCCGGGAGCCCGGCCCAGCCGCAGGCGAGCTCGGGTGACGGCGGCGACCGGACCGTCGCTGCGCGTGGGGACGGGGGAGCCGAAGGGCTCGGTCCCTCCCCAGGTGCCGCGCGAGGCGAGCGGCCGCAGGTCGACCCGCCAGCTCTGCTCGGCACGCCCTCGCCAGGCCGCGGCGACGGGGGAGTGCTCGTCGAAGTCACGAGCTGCAGCGGCGGAGGTCCAGGTCGTCAGCAGTCCCCAGCGCAGCGGGGTGGCGTCGCGGAGCGTGAAGGTCCGCCCGCTGCCGGTGCCGAGCAGCTTGGCGAAGCGGACCCCTGGCGTGCGCCGGACCCGGGACCGGTCACGCCCCATCGACAGCAGCGCGGCGGGGACGGCCGAGCTCGGCACCTGCCACAGGTGCAGCGTCACCAGCGGAGGGACAGGACCGGTCACGCGGCGAGCGTGCCACGCCGCAGGGCCCCCTGCGACCAGAGGGCCGGACTCGTCAGCGCGAGGAGGGGGACTGGGTCGGCACCATGTCGCTCTGGTTGTCGGTGTTGGTGTCTCCCGAGGTGTTCTCGTTGCTGCACCCGGCGGTGAGCAGGAGTCCGGCGGCGAGGAGCAGGGCGGCGAGGGCGCGGGTCATGCCTCCTGCCTTCCCCGGGGAAGGCCCGGCTGCACTCGGGTGTTGGATGTCATCGTGGAGCTGCAGCAGATCGCCGAGCAGGCCGGCCGTGACCTCGAGAGCGCATCGGCTCAGGACGTCCTGCGCTGGGCGGTCGACACGTTCGGCTCCCGCTTCGTCATCGCGTCGTCGATGGGGGACGGGCTGCTCGCGTCCCTGGCCTCGTCCGTCGCGTCCGGCGTCGACGTGCTGTTCCTCGACACCGGCTACCACTTCCCCGAGACCATCGGCACCCGCGACGCCGTCGCCCAGGTCTACGACGTGAACGTGCGCACGATGCTCCCGCTGCTCACCGTGCCGCAGCAGGACGCCGCCCACGGCGAGCGGTTGTGGGAGCGCGACCCCAACGCCTGCTGCGCGTTGCGCAAGGTCGAGCCGCTGGCCCGGGGCCTCGAGCCCTACACCGCGTGGGCCTCCGGCATCC
The DNA here is from genome assembly GCA_025965615.1 of Frankiales bacterium. Classification (GTDB taxonomy): domain Bacteria; phylum Actinomycetota; class Actinomycetes; order Mycobacteriales; family SCTD01; genus SCTD01. The sequence continues at coordinate 4,510 of JAOPWP010000170.1, read as the reverse complement.
GCCGCGACGAGGCGGTGACCCGTCGCGAGATCGGCGTCGTCGAGTGGGACGCCAAGCGCGAGATGGTCAAGGTCAACCCGATCGCCACCTGGACCCAGGCCGACGTGGACAGCTACGTCGCCGAGAACGGCGTGTTGGTCAACCCGCTCGCCTACGACGGCTACCCCTCGATCGGCTGCGCCCCGTGCACCCGCCGGGTGGCGCCGGGCGAGGACGCGCGTGCCGGGCGGTGGGCCGGGTCGGCCAAGACCGAGTGCGGTCTGCACGTCTGACCCGTACGGGCGCTCCGCAGGACCTCAGCGGCGAGCCAGCCCCAGTTCCTGGGCGTGCGCGAGCATGGCGTCGCTGTCGGCGGCGAGGACGAACGGGACCCCCGCTTCGGCCAGGCCCTGCGCCGACCGCGCCAGGCGCTGCTCGGTCAGCGCGTCGAGCAGGCCCGCCCGCCGGATGTAGACGGCCGCGACGCGCCCCGGTCGTTCGAGGCTGAAGGCGGCGTAGATCTCCGTGTCCTGCTGCCCGCTGTCTCCGATCAGGACGAAGCGCACGAGGGGCAGGAGGTCGGCGAGCTCCCGCAGCGCGGCCAGCTTGTGCGAGCTCGTGTCGATGCGGAAGAGCCCCGTGGCGCCCGGCCCCCAGTCGGTGAGCAGCAACGGCCCGCTCGGGAAGGCATGGCGGTCCAGGAAGCCCTGCAGGAAGGCGGCCAGGTTCCAGGGACTCGTGGACAGGTAGAAGAAGGGCGGCGGTGGCCCCTCGGAGCCTCGACGGGCCAGGGCCCGGTAGAGCTCCGGGGCCCCGGTGAGGGGGACGCGGCTGGCCGAGTCGCGCAGCAGCGCGGTGGTGATCGTGGCCAGGATGCCGTGGGCGATGCCGGAGTCGACGATGGTGTCGTCGATGTCGCTGACGACCGCGAGGTCGGCGTCAGGGTCCGGGACGTGCACGGTGCCGCGGGCGGGCTCGCCGGCAGGGTCCAGCGGCGTCAGCGTCACGTCGTGGCGGCCCGGGTCGAGGGCCAGCCCCTCGAGCGTGACGTCGAGGTAGCCCTCGCGGTCCGTGAGCACCACCTCCGTCCGCCCGCCCAGCTCGACCTGGACGCGCGCACCGGGGAGCTCGACCGTCAGGAACTGCGCCAGGTTGGCCCGGACTGCCTGCCAAGCAGGCACTCTGGTCATCCGCCCCGGCGCCCTGGCGACGCCGACCAGCACCCGGCCGCGGACCCGGGCGAGGTGGTGCGTCCCGACGCCCGGGAACGGGTGGACGCGCACCGGGTGGCCTCGGCGGATCAACCTGCGAGCGCGTGCGCGCTGGACGCGCTCCTCGATCTGCAGCACGAGGGGGAAGGTCATGCCGCTGCACGTACCCCGTTCTGAGCCCGTCGTGCCGAGGTGGCGGTCAGGAGGCGGGACTGGGTGGCACCGCAGCCGGCGATCAGGGGCTGGCGTAGAGCACGTGCCGGCGCAGCCGGTCGGGCAGATCTGCCCGCGGGTGGTCGAACTCGCCCTCACGACGCATGCCGATCCGCTCCATCACCCGCCACGACCGCTCGTTGCCCGCGGCGGTGAAGCTCACGACCCGCGGCTCGCGCTCGAGGCCGTAGGCCAGGGCCGCGGTGGCTGCCTCGGTCGCGAGCCCCCGACCCCAGAACCGCTGCGACAGGCGCCAGCCCACCTCGAGCGCGGGCACACCGGTCACGTCGCTCCACATCAGCCCCGTGAAGCCGGCGAACACGTCGTCGACGTCGACCGCCCACAGGCCGTAGCCGTGCTCGTCGACGTGCTTGCGGATGCGCATCGCCAGAGCGTTGCTCCCGCTCCGGGACAGGACCGCCGGGAAGTGCTCCATGACCACCGGGTCGGCGTTGAGCGCAGCGAACGGCTCGAGGTCCTCCTCGCGCCACGGCCGCAAGCGCAACCGGGCCGTACGCAGCTCGTCCACGTGCTGATCCTGCCCGAGGGCCTCGGCGTTCGAGATCGGCCGGGTGGCTGTGCACGCCCGACCCAGGCTCCAGGTCCACCCAACCGATCAGGTCGGGCGACCCGTCCGGCGCGACGGGCTCAGTCCCTGCCGGTCATCCCGCGGTAGCGGAGCGAGAAGACCCGCAGGCACGACTCGCACCGCCAGGCCCCGTGGGCCTTGGGCGCAGCGTCCTCCAGCGGCTCGAGGTCCCACGGGCGGATGGTGTCCTCGCCGCAGTACGGGCAGTGCATGGGCGCCGCCCGCTCGGTCACCGGAGCAGGGCCTCGTCGGCCCGTCGCGCCCAGGTGGCGAAGCGCTCGCCTGGCGCCCGGTCGTCGAGGTAGCTGCGCAGCAGGCGCTCCACGTAGTCGATGGCCCCGTCGGCGGTCACCTTGAGCCCACGCGACTTGCGGCCGAAGCCGGCGTCCTCGCCGAGCCGGCCACCGAGGTGGACCTGGAACCCCTCGACCCCGTCGACGATCATGCCCTTGAGCCCGATGTCGCCCGTCTGGAAGCGCGCGCAGGAGTTGGGGCATCCGTTGACGTTGATGGTGAGCGGCTCGTCGAAGTCCGGGAGCCGCTTCTCGAGCTCGGTGTAGAGGTCGACGGACCGGTGCTTGGTCTCGACGATGGCCAGCTTGCAGAACTCGAGCCCGGTGCAGGCCAGCATGCCGCGGCGGAACCGCGAGGGCGTGACGCGCAGGTCCTCCAGCTCGAGTGCCGTGACGAGCGCCTCCACGTGAGCGTCCGGCACGCCCAGGACCACGAGCCCCTGCTGGGCGGTCGTGGCGACGCGACCGTCGCCGTGCTCTGCTGCGAGCGCCGCCACGCGGGAGAGCTGCGTGCCGCTGGTGCGCCCGGCGCGGGGGACCGCTCCGACGTAGTTGCGCCCGTCGGACTGCTTGTGGACACCGACGTGGTCGCGGTCCTCGGTCGGCGGCGCTGCAGGAGGCGGCCCGTCGGGCAGCGGGCTCGACAGGTACTCCGTCTCGAGCACCTCGCGGAACCGCTCGACGCCCCAGTCGGCGAGCAGGAACTTCAGCCGGGCGTGCATGCGCGAGCGCCGGTAGCCGTAGTCGCGGAACACCGAGGTGACGCCGGCCCAGACCTCGGCGACCCGTGCCGGCTCGACGAACACGCCGAGGCGCAGACCGAGCTTGGGGTTGGTGGACAGGCCGCCGCCGACCCACAGGTCGTAGCCCACGGTGCCGTCGGGGAGCTGCACCCCGACGAAGGCCACGTCGTTGATCTCGTGGTTGGTGCAGTGCACCGGGCAACCCGAGATGGAGGTCTTGAACTTGCGGGGCAGGTTCGAGAAGGCGGGGTCGCCGATGTAGCGGTCGCGGACCTCCTGGAGCACTCCGCTCGCGTCGAGGATCTCGTGGCCGTCGACGCCGGCCAGCGGGCAGCCGACGATGACCCGCGGGCAGTCGCCGCAGGCCTCCGTGGTGTCGAGCCCCACCGCGTCGAGCCGCTCCCAGATCGCGGGCACGTCCTCGATCCGGATCCAGTGCAGCTGGACGTTCTGGCGGTCCGTGATGTCGGCGACGTCACGCCCGTACATCGTCGCGACCTCGCCGATCGTGCTCAGCTGCTCGTTCGTGAGCTGACCGCCGTCGATCCGGATCCGGAACATGAAGTACGGCGCCTCGAGCTCCTCGGGCTCCAGCACGGCGGTCTTGCCGCCGGGGATGCCGTCGGCCCGCTGCGTGTAGAGCCCGAACCAGCGGAAGCGACCACGCAGGTCACCGCCGTCGATCGAGTCGAAGCCACCCTTGGCGTAGATGTTGACGATGCGGTCCTTGACGGTCAGCGGGTTGCTGTCCTTCTTGGCCTGCTCGTTGGCGTTGAGGGGCTCGCGGTAGCCGAGCGCCCACTGACCCTGACCGCGCACGGCGGGCATGTGGAACTCCGATGATCGAGGGGAGCGGTTCGAGAGAGGGTCGGGCCGGTCGAACGGGTGCTACGGACAGACCGCGCTCGAGGTGCGCCCCAGGTCCACGTGGCGACGTGACGTGAGGGCGACAGGCATGCGTCAAGAGTACGCGAGGGCCTCTCCTGCGGGCGCCCCGACCTCGAGCGCGCGGCACCTGCGCGATCCTTGACGGGTGACCCCGTTCCCGCTGCACCTGGACCTCGCCGGCAAGCGGGTCCTGGTCGTGGGCGCTGGCGCGGTGGCCGCACGCCGGGTCGGGGCCCTTGTCGCCGCCGGTGCCGCGGTGGAGGTCGTCGCTCCTGAGGTCGGCGCCGGGTTCCCCGACCTGCCCGACCTGCCGGTGCAGCGGCGCGAGTTCGTCGCTGCCGACGTCGACGGCGCGTGGCTGGTCCTCGCGTGCACGGGGGTCGTCGACGACGAGGTCGCGCAGGCCTGCGCCGCACGCCGGATCTGGTGCGTCCGGGCCGACTCGGCTGCCAGGTCGTCAGCCTGGGTGCCGGCGACCGCCCGGGTGGACGACGTCGTCGTGTCGGTCACGGCCGGACGTGACCCGCGCCGGGCCGTACGGCTGCGCGACTCGCTCGCGCTCTCCCTCGAGACCGGTGAGCAGCCCCTGCGCCG
>JAOPWP010000161.1 GCA_025965615.1 Frankiales bacterium | reverse complement strand
CGGGCGGTGCTGGCGAAGGTAAGGGGAACACCGGCACGGGCCCCCGGACGGTGAGCGCGACCGTGGCCCCGGTCGCGGGCACCTCGCCCCCCGAGACCCGGGACATGACCGCGGTGGCGCTGCCGTCGAGCTGGAGCCGCACCGACGCGTCGTGGCCGAAGTAGCTGATGTCCAGCACCCGGGCCGGGACGCCCTGCTCGCCGAGCAGGATCTGTTCCGGGCGTACGAGAACCTGCACGTCCGGGCCCTCGCCGGGGACCTCGCCGTGGACGTCGAGCAGGCCGAGGGCGCACCGCACCTGCGACGACCCGGCTCCGGAGGGCAGCACGGTGCCGGGGAGCAGGACCGCCCCGCCGACGAAGCTGGCGACCCCCGGGTCGGCCGGTCGGCCGTAGACCGTCGCCGGCGCGCTGGCCTGCACGAGGCGGCCGCCCCGCATGACGGCGACCTGGTCGGCGAGGGAGAGCGCCTCACCCTGGTCGTGGGTGACGAGCACGGCCGTGGCCCCGCTCGCCTGCAGCGCGTCGGCCACGGCGCGCCCGGTGTCCTCGCGCAGCCCGGCGTCGAGGGAGGAGAAGGGCTCGTCCAGCAGGACGACGGCGGGAGAGGGGGCCAGCGCCCTGGCGAGGGCGGCGCGCTGCTGCTGGCCTCCCGAGAGCTGGTGCGGGAAACGGCCGGCGACGCCGGCGTCCAGCCCGACCAGCTCGAGCAGGCCGTCCAGCCGCGCGCCGGGGGTGCGCTCGTCGCGGGGGAGCCCGAAGAGCACGTTCGCGGCGACGGTCAGGTGCGGGAACAGCGCACCCTCCTGCGGGACGTAGCCGACCCTGCGCCGGCGCGCCGGGACGGAGACCCCCGGCCCGACCACCGGGAGCCCCCCGAAGGTGATGGTCCCGGCGTCGGCCTCGGTGAAGCCGGCGATCAGGCGGAGCAGCGTGGTCTTGCCGCACCCGGACGGGCCGAGGACCGCTGTGAGGCTGCCGGCCGGGATGTCGAGGTCGATGCCGCACAGCACCTCGGTCGGTCCGAACGCCTTGCGGACGCCGCGCAAGCTGAGGTCGGTCATCGCAGCTCGCTCACAGCACGTCGGCCTGTCGAGGGTCCCGGGTCAGCAGGAAGGTCGCCGGTGCCGACAGCAGGATCATGAGAGCAGCGTAGGGAGCGGCGGCGCCGTAGACGAGCTGGCTGCTCTGAGCCCAGAACTCGGTGGCCAGGGTGCTGGTGCCGAGGGGGGCGAGCAGCAGGGTCGCGGTGAGCTCCGTGACCACGCCCAGGAAGACCAGCGCCGCCCCGGCCCGGGACCCGCGTGCGATCAGCGGGAGCGTGACGCGGCGCAGCGTCGACCAGCGGCTCACCCCGAGCGACTGGGCCACCTCGTCCAGCACGCTGGGGGCCTGCTCGAGCGCCGCCCGCAGCGTGACCACGGCCCGAGGCAGGTAGAGCACGGCGTAGGCGGCGAGCAGCAGGACCGTCGTCTGGTAGAGCGGCTCGACCACCCGCAGCGACACCGTCACGAGGGCCAGCGCGACGACGATGCCGGGCAGGGCGTTCGCGGCGTACGTCGTGCGCTCGACGGTGCTGCTCAGCCGGCCGACGTGCCGGACCGCGAGCACGGCCACCGGCAGGGCCAGGGCGGTCGTGACGACGGCGGCGACGGCCCCCAGGGCGAGCGAGGTGCCCGCGCTGGTCAGCAGCCCCTGCACCGGGAACGCGGCGTCGGCGCCGATCACCAGCCAGCGCGCGATGCTTCCGACGGGGACGCCGAGGGCGAGCACGACCACACCGGTGACCCCCACGAGAGCCGGGACGGTGCCGCGCCCCAGGCTGCGGCGCGGGACGGTCCGGGCCGCCCCGCTGCCGAGGCGCGCGTAGCGGCGCAGTCCCCGCAGCCGCAGCTCTCCGACCAGGAGCAGGGCGCACAGGAGCAGCAGGACGGCGGCGAGGGTGCTGGCCGTCGGGCTGCTGAAGGACGAGGAGTACTGGTCGTAGATGGCGGTCGTGAACGTCTCGACCCGCAGCAGCTGCAGTGCCCCGAACTCCGACAGCAGGTGCAGGCCCACGATCAGGCTCCCGCCGAGCAGGGCCGGCCGCAGCTGCGGCAGGACCACCCGCCGGAAGGTCGCCGCGGCGCCGAGGCCGAGCGAGGCTGCTGACTCCTCGAGAGCGGGATCCAGCCCCCGCAGCGTGACGGCGACGGGCAGGTAGACGAGCGGGTAGTAGGCCAGGGTGATCACCAGGAGCGCCCCGAGGGGGGAGGCGACGGACGGGACCAGGGACACCCAGCCGAAGCTGGTCACGAAGGCCGGGACCGCGAGGGGCGCCGCCAGCAGGACGTTCCACACCCGTCGGCCGGGCAGCTCGGTGCGCTCCACGAGCCAGGCGAGGCCGGTGCCCAGTGCCGCGCTCGTGGCCATGCCGGTCAGGGTCAGCAGCACGGTGTTGCGCAGCAGCTCTCCCACGCGGGGCCGGACGATCAGGGCGTAGGCCTCGGTCCAGCCGACACTGACGGTGTCGCCGAGGACGTACGCCACGGGCAGCAGCGACAGGACAGCCACAGCCACCGCCGCGCCCAGCAGGACCGGGGGGTAGCCCGGCCTGCGCAGGCGCTGCGGCAGGGAGCTGACGAGGCTCAGAGGATGCCCACCTTGCGGAAGGCGGCGAGCACCTTGGGCCCGTCGAGCCGGTCGAAGGGCACCTCGGGCGCTTCGAGCTCCGCGATCGGCTTGAGGGCCGGGTTCGACGCCACCCCGTTGTTGATGGCGTACTGCAGGTCGTTGCTGGCGGCGAGCACCTCCTGGCCCTCGCGGCTGGTCAGGAACGCCACGAACTGCTGGGCCTGCTCGGAGCGCTTGCTCGAGGACAGGACCCCCGCTCCGGCGACGCTCAGGTAGGCGCCGGCGTCCTGGCCGCCGAAGTAGTGGAGCTCGGCGTTGCGGCTGTCGGCACCGGCGTTGGCCCGGTCCTGGAACCAGTAGTAGTGGTAGATGATCCCGGCCGGGACCTCGCCGGCGTTGACGGCCTTGAGGATCGCGATGTTGTTGGCGTAGGTGCGCCCGTTGTCCTTGAGCCCCTGCACGAAGACCTCGCCGGCCGCGTCCCCCTCGAGCGCGAAGACCGACGAGGCGATGGCCTGGAAGTCGGCCCCGGTCGGGGCGTAGCCGAACCGGCCCTTCCAGGCGGGCTGCGACAGGTCGAGCATCGAGGCAGGCAGCTCTGCGGCCGGCAGCTTCGAGGGGTTGTAGACGAGGACCGTCGAGCGGGCGGCCACGCCGACCCACGTCTTCCGCCCCGACACGTACTGGGCGGGGACCCCCTCGAGGGCCGCGGGCGACAGGGGCGCGAACAGGCCGGCCCGGTCGACCTGGGCCATCGCGGTCGAGTTCTCGGTCGTGAAGACGTCGGCGGGGGACTTCGCGCCCTCCTGCACGAGCTGGTTGCTCAGCTCGGAGTCGCCTCCGCCGCGGATCTTCACCGCGATTCCGGTCTTGTCGGTGAACGCCTTGGTGAGCGCCTTCATGAGGTTCTGGTTCTGGGCGTTGTAGATCACCAGGGCGTCGTCGTCGTCGCTGGAGCAGCCGCTCGTGAGCGCGACGAGCGCGAGGAGGGCGGCCAGGAGCGCAGAGCGGTACCGCAGGGACATCGGATTCCTTCGTCGCGCGATCAGGTTCGGGTTCGACACTAGCGCTTGTGGCTTTGGGAAGGCTGCCCTAAGTAGGGTGTGCCCGTGCCTCCCCCTCCTGCGGCCTCGCCGACGCTGACCCGGAGCCGCCAGCCGCTGCTGACCCAGCAGCTCGCGGCCTTCGGGTCCCAGCCCGCTCTGCTGAGCGGCGGCGAGTCGGTCAGTTATGCGCAGCTCGCCGCCCGGGTGGGGGAGACATCCCGCGTCATGGGGTCTGGGCGCCGGCTCGTCCTGGTCGCCGCGGCCCATGAGATCGACTGCTACGTCGCCTATCTCGCGGCCCTGTCGGCCGGGCACGTGGTGCTGCTCGTGCCGTCCGAGGACGACGCCCACATCCAGGGGTGGATCGACACCTACGACCCCGATGTCGTCGTGCGTCGCAGCCCGGACGGCTGGCTGCCCACCGAGTGCAGGACCGGGAGCGCCCACGACCTGCACCCCGACCTCGCGCTGCTGCTCAGCACCTCGGGCTCCACCGGCTCGCCGAAGCTCGTCCGGCTCTCCTACGAGAACGTCGACGCCAACGCCGAGTCGATCGCGTCCTTCCTCGGCATCACGTCGGACGACCGGGCGGTCACCACGCTGCCCCTGGCGTACTGCTTCGGGCTGTCCGTGCTCCACAGCCACCTCCTGCGCGGGGCCTCCCTCGTCCTGACCGGGCTGTCGGTCGTGGACGACTGCTTCTGGGAGCTGTGCCGCACGACGGCCGTCACGTCGCTGTCCGGCGTGCCCTACACCTTCCAGCTCCTCGACCGGGTCGACTTCCTCGATCGCGAGCTGCCCTCGCTGCGCCAGGTGACCCAGGCCGGGGGCAAGCTGCCGGCTGAGCAGGTGCGCCGCTACGCCCTCGCCGGTCGGCGGCGCGGCTGGGAGGTCGTGGTGATGTACGGCCAGACCGAGGCCACCGCGCGGATGGCCTACCTGCCGCCCGAGCTGGCCGCGACCCGCCCCGGCGCCATCGGCAGGGCCGTGCCGGGAGGTGCCCTGCGGCTCCGGGCCGTCGACGCGGCCGGCGTCGGTGAGCTCCTCTACACGGGCCCCAACGTGATGCTGGGCTACGCGCAGCGTCGGGAGGACCTGGGCCTCGGTCGTACGGTCCACGAGCTCGCCACCGGGGACCTGGCGCGGCAGGGGCCGGACGGGCTGTTCGAGGTGGTCGGTCGCCGGTCCCGCTTCGCCAAGGCCTTCGGGCTGCGGGTGGACCTGCTCGGAGTCGAGGACGCCCTCGCGGCGCAGGGCCTGGCCACGTGGGCGACCGGGGTCGGCGACGCCCTGGTCGTCCTGGTGGAGCGCCCCGCCGCCGCGCTGGCTGCGCGCGAGGCCGCCGCTGCCGCAGCCGGACTGCCGCTGCGGGCCGTCCGGGTCGTGCTCGTCGACGAGCTGCCCCGTACGGCACGGGGCAAGGTCGACGGTGCCCGCTCGCTGGCTCTCGCGACGGCCGCGGTGGAGGCTCCGGCGGTGACCGCCGTCGCGGCCCCGGGGGACAGTGTGGCGGCGCTGTTCGCCGAGGTGCTCGGCCGCGACGACGTGACCGGCGACAGCACCTTCACCGGCCTGGGCGGTGACTCGCTGTCCTACGTCGAGGTGTCTCTGCGCCTCGAGGACGCCCTGGGCCAGCTGCCCCCGGAATGGCACGTCACGCCGGTGCGGCAGCTGCAGGCCAGGCAGGACGCGGGAGCGCCGCGCTCCTCGGCGCGGCTCGACTCGACGGTGTTGCTGCGCGCTGTCGGCATCCTGCTCGTCGTCGCCTCCCACTCCCACCTGCTCGGGCTCAAGGGAGGCGCCCATGCGCTGATCGCGGTGGCCGGTTACAACTTCGCGCGGTTCCGGCTCACCCCGGCTCCGCGCCGGGAGCGCCTGCTCGGCATGTGGCGGGGTGTGCGCCGGATCGCCGTCCCGAGCGTGCTCCTCATCGCGGCGACCGCGGTCACGACCGCACAGGTCGGCCTCATCCAGGTCGCGCTCGTCAACAGCGTGCTCGGCCCGGACGTGCTCGGGCCCGGTTGGCGCTACTGGTTCGTCGAGGCCCTGGTCCAGCTGCTCGCGATCGTCGCGGTCCTCCTGGCTGTCCCGGCGCTCGACCGGGCCGAGCGGCGCTGGCCGTTCTGGTTCCCACTTGCCCTGGTGGGTGTCGGACTGCTGACCCGCTCGGTCGTCCTGACGGTGGGCTCCGGTCCGGACCGGACCCAGTCCGCCGCCTCGCTGCTGTGGCTGTTCGCCCTCGGCTGGTGCGCGGCCCGCAGCCGGTCCGCGGCGGAGCGGCGCTGGCTGACCTTGATCGCTGCGGCCCTGGTCGTGTGGTTCTTCGTCGACCAGGTGCAGGGGCTGGTCGTCCTGGCGGCCCTGGTGCTGCTGTTCTGGGCACCGTCCGTCGCGCTTGCCCGGTGGCTCGTCCCGGTGCGCCCGGCCCTGGGCCTGCTCGCCGCCGCGTCGTTGTACGTCTACCTGACCCACTGGCCCGTGCTGGCCTTGCTGGAGGGCCGACCGCTGCTCAGCACGGTCGCCTGCCTGGCAGTCGGACTGCTCACCCATGGGGTCGTGGTCCGGGTTGGTGCACGGCTGCGTGCGGCACGGGCAGCCGGCCAGCAGGCGCTGGCTGCCCGGCGGGACCGGTCCGGCGGGGAAGCCAGGTCCAACGCGCGCCCCGGCGTGGTCGTCCGCCGCCGGCAGCTGGTCGGCAGCGGTGGCGCCGGCTCAGCCGGCTGAGCCCCACCCGGCCTTGGGGGCCGGCAGGGCGATCATCGAGGCCATCAGCTGGAGCTGCTGCACGAACAGGTCGTCGCGGGCCTCGTCGCTGAACCAGTTGAGGTTGCAGAAGGACTCGAGCGAGATGAAGCCCTGGAGCAGGCTCCAGCAGTGCAGCATGCCGGCGGCGACCTCCGTGGGCATGTCGTGCATCTGGTGCACCGGGTCGGCGAACGCCCTGGCCAGAGCCGGCGAGGCGCCCGGCACCTGCGGTTCGGCGTCGTAGCCCAGGGCCCGCGCGCTGAAGTACAGCGCCATGAAGTTGCCGAGGGCGCGCGTGGCAGCCTCGGTCGTCGGGCCGTCCTGGGGGGCGGCGTAGCCGGGGGCCGGGAGGCCGAACAGCAGCTCGTAGCGCTCGGGGTGCGTCTTGGCCCAGCGCCGGTAGGCCTGGCACATGGCGACGAGGCGGCCCCCCGGGTCGTCGTCCGGGACCGCGGCCGAGGTGTCGGCGAGCAGCGTCCCCAGCTCGCCGTACGTGGTCGTGATCAGCGCGGTCAGCAGGTCGTCGCGGTCGGCGAAGTAGCGGTACAGCGCCGGCGCCGTCATGTGCATCTCGCGGGCGATGTCGCTGAACACCACGTTCGTCGTGCCCGTCCTGCGCATCAGGGTGAGGGCGGTCTGCTTGATCTCCTCGATCGTGGCAGCTCGGGTCAGCTCGCGCCGGGTCAGGTGCGCGGTCATGTCACTCCTCCAGCGCCGGGTCTGAGGTCATGTCGGCTCGATGAAAGCACGTTGACAACGTGATGTCCTGTCTCCATAGTAACGCTCCATAACGCAAGTGTGGTGCTGTTGCTGAGCCGAGGAGACGCGTCATGGTCGATCCCACCCTCCCACCCGTGACGGGGTTGCTGGCCCGCGTCGCCTCCCTGGCGTTCCGGCGCCGGTGGAGTGTGATCACGGGGTGGGTCGCCCTCCTCGTGGCGACGTCGGTCCTGTCCGGGGCCCTGGCGGGGGAGTTCAAGGCCGACTACAGCGCCAGGGGGTCTGACTCGAAGGCCGCGAGCGACCTGCTCTCCGACCGCTTCCCGGCCCAGGCCGGGGACGTCATCGACGTCGTCTTCCGCACCGAGGGGCCGGCGGCAGACCCGCAGGCTCGAGCCCAGGTCGCCGACCTGCTGGCCCGCATCGCTGACGTCGAGCACGTGGTGGGCACGTCCGACCCCTACGCGGACCCGGCCGGCCAGGCGCCGGACGGGCGGACGCTGCTGGCCCGGGCGCAGCTCGACGTCGCGAACCCCAACGACATGCCGCTCGAGCGGACCGAGGAGATCGTCGCGCTGGTCGAGGCTGCCGAGCGGCCCGGCTTCGAGGTGGCCCTGGACGGCGAGACGATCAGCCTGGTGCAGCAGGGCGAGATCGGCTCGGAGGTCATCGGGTTCGTGGCCGCAGGCGTGATCCTGCTGCTGATGTTCGGCTCGGTCGTCGCCGCCGGGCTGCCCCTGCTCGTGGCCGTGACCGGCCTGGGGGTCAGCAGCTCGCTGGTCGGGCTCACCGCCGCGGTGATCGACGTCCCGGACTGGTCGACGTCCCTCGCGGCGATGATGGGCATCGGCGTCGGCATCGACTACGTGCTGCTCCTGGTGACCCGGTTCCGCGAGCACACTGCTGCTGGCCTCGCACCGCTGCCCGCGACGATCGCCACGGTGGACACGGCGGGGCGCTCGGTGCTGGTGGCTGGGACGACCGTCATCATCAGCCTGGTGGGGCTGTTCGCCACGGGCCTGACGGCGATGCGCGGCGCGGCCGTCGTCACGATCTTCGCGGTGCTGCTCGTGATGCTCGCCGCGGTGACCCTGCTCCCGGCCCTGCTCTCGCTGCTGGGCTCGCGCATCGACCGGCTGCGGCTGCCCGTGCCGCGACGGGCGACCGGCCGTGGCGCGAGCAACGGCTGGGTCCGCTGGAGTCGCCTCGTGCAGCGCCGCGCCGGCCTCGCCACCGTCGCCGGCACGGCCGTCCTGCTGGCCCTCGCGGCCCCCGTGCTGGGCGTCTCGTTCGGCTTCCCCGACGCCGGCAGCGACAAGCAGGGGACCATGACCCACACCGCCTACACCCGCATCGCCGAGGGCTTCGGGGCCGGCGCCAACGGTCCGCTCCTGCTCGCCGCACAGCTGCCCCCCGGGGGCAGCACCGCGACGGTCGAGGCCGTGGCCGACCGGCTGGAGGGGCTGCCCGGTGTCGCGTCGGTCGGCGACGTCCAGGTCAACCCGGCAGGCGACACCGCCGTGCTGACCGTCGTGCCGACGACGAGCCCGCAGTCCAGCGAGACCAAGGACCTCGTACGCCGCATCCGCGACGTGACGCCGGCCGTCACCGACGGGACCGGGACGCGCGTCTACGTGGGCGGCTGGACCGCCACGGGCATCGACAGCACCGACGACCTGACCGGCACGCTGCCTGCGCTGATCGGGGGCGTGGTCGGACTGTCGATGCTGCTCCTGCTGGCCGTGTTCCGCAGCGTCGCCATCGCCATCAAGGCTGCCGTGATGAACCTGCTGTCCATCGCCGCGGCGTACGGCGTGGTCGCCCTCGTCCTCGAGGGCGGCTGGTTCGGCCAGCTGTTCGGCATCGACTCGCCGACCCCGCTCCCGGCCTTCATCCCGGTGCTGATGTTCGCGGTCCTGTTCGGGCTCTCGATGGACTACGAGGTGTTCCTGCTGAGCCGGATCCGCGAGATCTACCTGAGCGGGCGCGACACGTCGACGGCCGTGGCCGAGGGGCTCGCCGCGACCGCGAAGGTCATCACTGCTGCGGCCGCCATCATGGTGGCGGTGTTCGGGGCCTTCGTCCCCAGCGACGTCGTCTTCCTCAAGGTCATCGGGATCGGTCTGGCGACGGCCATCCTCGTCGACGCCACGGTCGTGCGGATGCTCCTCGTCCCTGCGGTCATGCAGCTGCTGGGGGAGCGCAACTGGTGGCTGCCCGGCTGGCTGGACCGGCTGCTCCCGCACCTGCACGTCGAGGGGCACCCGGAGCGCCACACCGCCCTGCCGGTCCCGCGCGAGCGCATCGACCGCCCTTCGCCGGTCTCGGTCTGACCCTCGCGCGCGGCTGCTCCGCCGTACCAAGCCCCCGTGACGGACGGCGGAGCGGCTGCGGGCGTGTCGTCTGCGGGGGAGGGGTGGGACGCACCGGCACCGCCCTGGCCTGCCTCGCCGTGCTCGACGGCGTGCCGCCTGGGGAGGCCGTCGCGTACGTCCGAGCCGGCTACCACCCGAGAGCGGTCGAGACCCCCTGGCAGCGGCGGTGTCGAGCGCTTCACCCGCTGGGAGCAGGAACCGGGTTGCGTCCGGCTGGGAGGCTGGGGGCACCTTCCCGACCGAGGAGGCGCACGTGCCCGCACTCGCACACCTGCTCGCCGAGTTGCCGGCCGGGCTGACCGCCCGCCCCGTCCACCGTGAGGACCTGCCTGGGCTGTCCGCCCTCGTCGCCGCCTACGAGCGGGCTGTGCTCGGCGAGCCGATGACCGACGAGGAGGACCTCG
>JAOPWP010000156.1 GCA_025965615.1 Frankiales bacterium | reverse complement strand
TGTCCCGGATCTGCAGCAGCAGCTCCAGCTTCTCGGCGAACAGCTCGTCGTAGTCACTGAGGTCCAGACCGAACAGCGGGAACGCCTCGGTGAACGAACCGCGCCCGACGACGAGGTCGATGCGGCCCTTGCTGATCAGGTCGAGCGTCGCGAACTCCTGGAACACCCGCACCGGATCAGCAGCGCTGAGCACGGTGACGGCGCTGCCGAGCCGGATCCGCTCGGTCCGAGCAGCTGCCGCCGCCAGGATGACCGCAGGCGCCGAGTCGTAGTACTCATGGCGATGGTGCTCACCGATCCCGAAGGAGTGCAGGCCAGCCCGATCAGCTGTGACCACCTCCTCCAGCAGGTGCTCCATCCGCTCAGCCGGGCCGAGCACCCGCTCGGTGGCGGGATCGGTGACGGTGCTCACGAAGCTGTCGATGCCGAGCTTCACGCAGTCCTCCTCAGTCGTGTGCCACTCCCAAGTGGTCGGACGCGCAACAACTTCCCGTGGCACCTCGAGCGATCAAGACCCCCTGCTGATCATGACCCTTCGTGTGGGCGTCGCGGCCAGGACTGCCTGCGGCAGCAGAGGACAGGAACGCTGCTGCAGGGTCGGTGGGCACCGGGTGGGGCGCACTCGTGTCGATCTGGGCCTTCCAGGTGCGTCAGCGGAAGGCCAGACCGGTCTTCGACCGGGTCACGCCGCCGGGACTGCGACCGGTCCGCTCTAGTCGCCCATGAACTGCAGGGCGAACGTCGCCAGGGACGGCACGAGGAAGACCAGGAGCACGCAGGCCGACTGGGCGGCGGCGAAGGGGAAGATGCCGCGGTAGATCTCCGTCAGCGGGATCTTCGTCACGCCGGCCACCACGAAGACGAGCACTCCGACGGGCGGCATGATGAGCCCGGTCAGCAGCATCATGATGGAGACGACCCCGAACCAGACCGGGTCGTAGCCCAGAGCCAGGATGATCGGCAGCGCGATCGGGGTCATGATGACGAGGATCGCTGTCTCGTCCATCAGCGCGCCGAGCACGAAGTAGATGAGGAACAGCAGGAGCAGGATCACGATCGGTGCCATGTCCAGGTCGCCGGCCCACTTGCCCAGGGTCGCTGGGAGGTGCGAGACAGCGAGGAAGTAGCCGAACATCTTGCCGGAGATGACGAGCAGGAAGACCATGGCGCTGATCCGGACGGTCCTGCTCAGCGCCCCGGCGAACGTGGACCAGTTCAGGCGACGGCTCAGGACGCCGTAGGCGAGGGCCAGGAAGGCTCCGACGGCTCCCGCCTCAGAGGCGGCGAAGTAGCCCGCGTAGAGACCTCCCATGCTGATGCCGAAGATCACCGGCACCGGCCAGACCTGGAGGAGCGCCAGCCGCTTGGAGATCTCGGGCTTCTGCGCGATCCTCGGAGCCAGTTCCGGGTTCCGACGCACCAGGGCGTAGGCGGTGGCCATGAGTGCGACCGTGACGATGAGTCCCGGCACGACGGCGGCGATCAGCACATCGCCGATCGGCACCTCTGTGATCAGGCCGTACAGGACCAGCAGCGAGCTCGGTGGGATCAGCATGCCGAGCGTGCTGCCGGCGGCTGTGACACCGCCCGAGAAGCCGCGCTGGTAGCCGGTCGCTCGCATCTCGGGAACCGCGACGAGGGACATGGTGGTGGCACCCGCGATCGCGGACCCGTTGACAGCTCCGAAGATCGCCGACGCGCCGACGGTGGCGATGGCGAGCCCGCCGCGCAGCCGCCACATGAACCGGTCCAGGGTCCGGAACACGTCGGCACCGAGCCCGGCATTGGCGAGGACCATGCCCATCAGCACGAACATCGGGACGATGATCAGGGCCGAGTTCGCGCCTTCGCGGAAGGCGTCCTGCCCGAACCGCGCCAGGGCCGCGTCCGGGTTGACGATCCAGCCGTAGCCGAGCAGGGCGGCCGCCATGAGTGCGAGCGCGACCGGGACACGAAGCACGAGCAGGAGCAGCATCCCCAGGATGCCGACGGTGCCCATCAGTTCGGGAGTCACAGCTGCTCCTCCGCCTGGACGGCGGTGGAGACAGGGCCGTGCGCAGCGTCCGTCTTCCAGACCGTGACGATCATCGCGGCCACGAACGTCGTGGCTCCCAGCCCGGCGATCCCGGCGACCACCCCGAGCGGGATGTTCCAGTTGGGCGTTGCGTAGCCGCTGTCGCTGAGGAGCTTCGAGTAGAGCAGGAGGCGCCAGGCCAGGAAGAGCCCGATCGTCGCGGCCGTCACGGCGGCGACGACGGCGAGCACGCGTCGGCCGCGAGCAGGCAGTGCCTCGTACAGGAGGTCGATGGTGACGTGATCGTCGAAGTGCTGGGCGTAGCCCATCGCCAGGTAGATCACGAGGACCAGACCAGCTTCGGTCAGCTCGATCGTGCCGGTGAACGGACGGTCGAAGAACTTGCGTCCGACGACGTCGATCATCGTGAGCGCAAGCATGGCCATGAGGATGAAACCGGCGACGAAGTGGAGCGCCTGGTTGATCCGGAAGATCACAGCCTCTGCCTTGCTGGACGGGGTGATCGTGTCCAGCACGGGTTCGGGGATCGCGTGCTTCTCCAACTCGTCCATGGGTGTTCCTTCCGCGAGATTGGTTGGGAGCCCACCTGGAGCTTCGGGCGCTGTGACACTTCGGTCGTTAAGGCACTTCGGTCGCTGTGACACAGCAGTGGCCAGGCGCGGGACACCGCGACCTGGCCACTGCGACGCGCTACTTGGCGGCGTACTCCCGTGACTTCGTCTTGACGAAGTCGACGAGCTTCTGCGAGGGCCCGGCTGCCTTGCGCGCCGTGACCCACTCCTGGATGACCTTGTCGCCGACCGCCTCCCAGCGCTTGCGCTCCTCGCCCTCGAGGACGGTCATGGTCGCCCCACCCTCGACGAGAGCCGCGATGCCACCGTCGTACGCAGCGTCGAACCGCTTCGCGAGCTTGATGGACAGCTCGCGTCCAGCGGTCTTGTCGATCGCGGCCCGCTGCGCGTCAGACAGGCCGTCCCACTCCTTCTGGTTCATGGTCAGGAACAGCGCCGTGGTGTAGCAGGCGCACCGGAGCCCGTAGTCGAGGGACTTCGCCATGCCGAGCGACTTCGGGCCGGAGCCGGCGACCATGAGTCCGCCGATGACGCCTCGGTCGACCGAGTCGACGACGTCAGCTGCCGGCATGACGACGCCCTTGCCGCCGAGCTCCTCGATGAGTCGGTTCTGCGTCGCTCCGGGGCCGCGCAGGGTGAGGCCCTTCATGTCCTCCATCGTCTTCACCTGCTTCTTGGCGGTGAAGATGTCACCCACGTCGGTGGCCCACAGGGCGAGCACCTTCGTCTGCTTGTACTCCGCGGCCAGCTCGGGGAACTGCTCGTAGGCGTCCCAGAGCGTCCTGGTCGCCTGCTCCGCGCGGGTGAAGCGGAAGGGGAGGTCCACCGCCTCGGTCAGGGGGAACTTGCCAGGCGTATAGCCCTGGATGGCCATGCCGAGGTCCTGCGCGCCGCTGACGACGTTCTCGTAGACAACCGTCCCGGCGCCGAGTGCGCCGGCTCCCTGGACGTCGATGGTGACCGTGCCGCCCGTCGCCTCGGACACCGACTTCGTCCAGGGCGTCAGGACGTCCATGGTCAGGTGGTCGGCGGGGAAGGCGTGCCCCAGGGTCAGGTTGACCTTCTTGTCCGAGCTGCCCGCCGCGGTGGATGCGGTGTCGCCGCTGCTTCCGCACGCAGCTGCCAGAGCCGTGGACAGCAGCGCCGTCCCCAGAAGGCCCATCCTCATCGACTTGCGCATGCGGGTCTCCATTCGATACGTGGGCGGGGGTTCTGATGGCTGGACCTTCAGAATGGACTGACCATAAGATGTGAGACGCTTCACGTCAACGACTTCACCAACATGTCCACATTGAGGCTCACCTGCCGCACGTCGTGACGCAGCACTGCTGCAGCGACGCCGCAGGCGGCGCGCCCGCACGCCTCGTGAAACGGCGTCGGCCCGGCCCCGTGGGAGCCGGAGTCCGACCACGCGGAGATGCTCTCCACCGACCCTGAGGTGTGCATCGACGGCGCTACACCGAACAGGCGCTCCTCCGCGCGGGAGCCGAGGTCAGCATGTTCGAACAGCTGCCCCAGTCGCGGATGACCAACTGCCGGTGACCGTGGTCCCGGCTCCCCGACGGCTCAGCTGCTCCGCAGCGGGATGGCCGCGCCGAGCTCGACCTTGCCCCTGAGGTGGCCGTCGCACCCGGCGCAGGAGTGGCCGGCGGCCGTGTGGTCGACCCGGGGGAAGATGAAGTCCGCGCCTGGAACGTCCGGGACCGGCGGTGAGGTCCGGAGGAACGACTCCATGGCCAGCAGCGCGGCACCGTAGGCACCGGAGATCTGCGGCTGCTCCGGGACGAGCACCTCGTGGTCGAGAGCGCGGGACAGGAAGTGCACGGCAGCCGGGTTCCTGGCCACCCCCCCCGTCATCACCACCGGGGTGCGCCTGCCTACCTGCGCGACCAGGGCGAGGGTCCGGCCCGCGATCGCCCGGTGCACCGATGAGGCGATGTCCTCGACGCGCATGTCCTGGGCCATCAGCGAGACGATCTCCGTCTCCGCGAAGGTGGCGCACATGCTGCTCACCTCGAGGTCCTGGCTGCCGCGCATCGCGAGCGGCCCCAGTTCGGGAAGCTCGATCTCGATCGCCCGGGCCAGCACCTCGTAGAAGCGTCCGGTGCCGCTCGCACACCGGTCGTTCATGGCGAAGTCGACGACGAGACCGTCCTTGTCCACGGTGATCGCCTTGGAGTCCTGGCCCCCGATGTCGACGATGAGCCGGACGCCGGGGACCATTGCCGCCACTCCCCTGGCGTGGCAGGTGATCTCGGTGTAGCTCCGCTGGATCCCGGGGACGAGCTTGCGCCCGTAGCCGGTGCTGATCGTTCCCGAGACGTCACCGACCTCGATCCCTGCGCGGCCGACCGCCTCATCGATGCACCGGTGCATCCCGGCACGCGAGACGGCACCCATGGCCACCGTCGAAGAGGCGAGGATCGCCCCCGCCTCGTCGACGACGACCGCCTTCGCCGTCGTCGAACCGAGGTCGACGCCCAGGACGCGACGGGTCACGAGGGCCAAGCCACCTCGGCGCCGGATCCTGCGACCTTGTGGTCGCCGCGCTCACGGGCGACGTCGATCGCCTCCAGCATCGCGACGAGCCGGCTCTCCAGGATCTCGTCCTTGTAGAAGGAGGCGTCTGCGACGTCGCCCTCGAAGAAGATCGACGGGACGCCGAGGTTGTCCCGCGCTGACTTCGCGAGCAGGCGCTGCGGTCCGGTGAAGGCCCGGCAGGTCCGCGTGGCGTGGAAGACGAGCCCGTCGATGTCGTAGTCGGCGGTGTCCTTCAGCGTGAGGTAGTCGAGGGTCTTGGACCCGTGGTTGGTGGGGCAGAGCAGGTAGTGCTGAGCCATCCCGAGCAGCGGGTCACTGGTGTCGATCAGCTGCGGCTCCTGCCAGAACGCGTTCTGGATGTAGCGCCCGGCCAGCACCGCGGCGCCGTGCTCGGCGAACCTCCTGGACAGGAACCCGAGCTTGTTCCAGTTCATGATCCCGTCGAAGTACAGCCGGTACTTCTCGTTCTCGATGCCCGAGATCCCGTTGTCCACGCGGTGCTGGATCTCGTCCTTGACCCCCTGGAAGTAGTCGACCAGCGCCTGGTCCCCCGGGAGGAAGTTGATCGGCGCGATGCAGGCGATCCAGTCCCAGAAGGTCGCCGGGGCCGGCTTGGCCTTGCAGAGCTCGAGACCCTCCTGGCGCAGCTCGGCTGCTCGCTTGATGTAGGTCATCGACTCGTTGAGCTTGTCGTAGTCGAACGGCTCGCCGGTCTGCGTCTCCATGAAGTCGATGAGCTCGACGAGCTGGCCGCGGACGTACTGCGAGGCCGAGTCCCACTCCTCGCCGCGCAGGTAGCCGGCGTCGGGCTTGTTCCCCCACAGGAACGGGTGCGAGATGTTGAAGATCGGAAGGTCCTTGCCGAAGATCCGGAACGACACCTCGTCCCACTGCTGCCCGGTGCTGCACCCCGCGTAGTTGTTCACGAAGAAGTCCGGTGAGGGCAGCTTCGAGGCCAGGTCGACACGATCGTGCAGTCCGACGACTCCGGTCTGGGGGTCGTCGGACCCCTGGACCGTCAGGACGGCGCAGCCGAGGTGGGTCCGCGAGTACGAGCAGAGCTCGGAGTTGTAGCCGTACTCCGCGCCGGCCAACTGGGCCGGGCCTTCGAGCTGCTGAGCGGCGAGCCGCGCCGCGAAGGCCTCGCCGTGGCACCACGCCAGACCGGCTGCCTGGAACATCGGGTTCAGCGCGCCGCCGTTGTACCAGACGATCTTCTTGCCGTTCTCGCGCGCGACGAACAGGTCCTCCCAGTAGTCGGCGATCATCTTGCTGCCGGTCCTGGTCATGGTCAGGCGGTTCGTCTGGTCACGAGCGGGCGTCGTGGTCGTGGTCGTCGTCATCTCAGGCTCCTGGTGGTCGGGGTGGTCACACGTGGACGGGGCGCTTGCGCAGGGTCAGCTCCACGAGGGCCTCGACCCGCGTGCGGAAGGCCTCGAGCGGGATGCCCTCGTGCTCGGTCTCGATGAGCAGCTGCGGGATCCCCGCCGCTTCCAAGCTCTTGCGGAGCTCGGGGTAGAAGAGCATGTGCGGCTCGCAGAACTTGGGCATGAGGTGGATGACCGCCTCCGCCCCGCTGGACCGGGTGGCCTCGACGAGGTACTCGTCCCAGTCGGCGTCGTGCTGGACCCGGGTCGGGCACGGGATGTTGACGTTGCGCTGCGCGTACCACTTGCCGATCGCGTCGAGCGGGTCGAGCGACTCGTCCACGTCGGTCGAGAGGTAGCGCCGGCCGGTGTAGAGGTCGTCATCGACCACGAGCGCCCCGCTGTCCTCGATCACCTCCAGCAGCTCGCGCCGCGGCGCGTGGCACAGGTGACCCGACAGGTGGACGCGGACCCGTGCGTCCCGGTCGCGCGACGCCGGTTCCGACACCGCTGCCTCGAGCAGCCTGTGGTGCTCCACGGGGTCCATGACCATCGACGAGACGACGTAGTCCTGGAGCTGCGTCGGCGAGTGCACGGCACTGCCGGCCGAGCGGTCGTCGAAGATGCGGCGGAGCAGCTGGCGGTCCTTGTTGTACGCGACGATGCTGGCGCGCAGCTCGTGGTCCTCGATCGTGCGGCCCGAGAACCGCTCGAGCTCGGACCGGAACTCCCCCATCATCTCGGCGATCTTGGCGCCGGCCCAGCTGTCGCTCAGGGAGCTGATCAGCATGCCGAAGAAGACGGGCTGCGGCGTGACAGCGCGCACGATGTCCGCCGAGCCGATCAGCTGGATGCAGTGGTCGGCCATGAACAGCGCGTCGTACATGTCGAAGCGCCCGGTCGCTGCCTGGTCCGCGAGGTTCCGCGTGTACCCGCAGTAGAACTCCGCCAGCAGGGCCCTGCCCTCCGTGACGGGCTTCTGGTCGTCCTGGACGATCACCGGCAGAACACCTGCTGCATAGGCGATCTCACGCGGGAAGTTCATAGGCAACGCGCCGATGACCTTCCCCCCGGGATGTGCCTGCCGCCACTGCTCCAGGTACGCGCGCGGGTCACGCGCGACCGCCTGCAGGCGCTGCTGCGCCTCGAGTGCCTCGGACATCAAGCTCCTCCATGACGGTTTCTCATACACTTCTGTACCTTGAGTCGCCTTGAACGTACAACGTTTGGCCGCGGATGGGAACCCTGCGCGGGAAGCGGTTCCGGCCCGCGCCACCCGTCGGCGAGAATGAGCCGGTGAGATCAGATGAGCGCCCGCTTCCGGCTCCCAGCGCGCGTTCGCTCCTGCTGACCGTGCTCGGCGAGCTGGTCTACCCGGAGGACAAGCCCGTCCGGACGGGTGCGCTGCTCCAGGCGCTGCGGGGCATGGGCGTGGAGGACCACGCGGCCCGCCAGGCGATCGCGAGGAGCTCAGCGTCGGGGTGGATCGCGGGCAGCAAGCACGGCAGGACCGCCTGGTGGACGCTGACCCCCACAGGGCAGGGGCTGGTGGAGGACGGGCACCGGCGCTCAGCCGCCCTCCTGCGGGAGCCTGACCCGTGGGACGACCGGTGGCTGGTGTTGCTGGTCACGCTCACGAACGAGCAGCGGAGCATGCGCAGGAAGCTGTACGGCGGCTTGTCCTGGCTCGGCATGGGCAACCCGAGCCCGGGCGTGTGGGTCACCCCCCATGCATCGACCGCCGACGGCCTGCAGCTGCTCGTGGGCGAGTTGGGTCTCACCCGGTCTGCCTACGCGTTCGTCGGCGAGACCCGCGGCATCGGCCTGACCGACGACGACGTGGTGAAGCAGGCGTGGGACCTGTCGATCCTCGAGGAGCGCTACGACTCGCTGATCCAGCGGTTCTCGGGCCTGCGGCCGCGCACCCCCGGGGAGCACCTGTTCGCGCACCTCGAGCTGCTCAACGACCTGCAGCGGTTCATCCGGCTCGACCCCAGGCTGCCGAAGGAGCTGCTGCCCGAGTGGAGAGGGCGGGAGGCAGCCGCCCTCATCTGCGAGCTGCGCGACCGGTGGAGCCCGCTCGCGCGGGAGGGCTGGCGCGAGATCACCGCGCCGGGGGCTCCGGCGGCTGGAGGGTGACGCGGGCGATCGTGCACAGCCGCCCGTCGACGACGCCGTCGACGTCCACGACGGCGAGCCCACGGCCTCGATGACGGGCCGTCGCGCGGAACTCCACCTGAGCGCCCCCGGGAACCGGCCGCACGTAGGACGTCTGCAGCGACGTGGTGGCCCACGGCCCGTTCGAGCTGCCGAGCGCCAGGTGGGCCGCGAGGTCGGAGCAGCACAGGCCGATCCCGCCGTGGAGGTTCCCCAGCGGATTCGTCACCGCGTCCGACGCCACGAACTGCAGTCGGGCTCCCTGGTCGCTGGGCAGCTGCTCCGCACCGATCAGGTCGAGGAGCTCCCCTCCGGCCGGCAGCCGCTCGTAGCCACCGGCTGACGCGCTCGTCCCTCCCGCCGGCACCGGCACGAACCGGCCTCGTTGGCTGCACAGGGCCACCAGCTCCCCCGTGTCGTCGAAGACGCGTCCCCGGGCCAGCCCGCCGAGGGCGTCGACGTCGACGACCTCAGCCTCGGCGCGCAGACGTCCTCGGGCTGACCGGAGGCCGCCCAGCGCCTCCACGGCGATCTCGCTGCTCACGGACCAGAAACCGGGGGGGCGCGCCGCGACGAGGGCGTAGCCCAGTGCGATGTCGATCAGGACCCCCAGCGACCCCGCCGTGATGCCACCGGACCTCACGAGCGCCCCGGTGACCGGCATGGAGGCGCGGGCCGTCGGACCGTCGAACGACAGGTCCGTGACGCCGAAGATCGTCTCCGGCCCCCCGACGACCAGCTCCGGCAACGGGTCCGAGCGTCGGAACGCCCGCTCCGCGTCGGCCGCGATGCGCTCCATCCTGTCTCCTCGCTTGGACTGACCATTTACTTGAACGAACCATATCCCTTAGCCTGTGGCCTCATCCCCACAGGCGGCCGCGGAGCGGCCACGACAGGACGTGAGTTCGAGACATGGCAGACACCCGGCTCACGACGTCGTACTGGCCCGCGGAGGCGGGGGAGATCCGTCCGGTCACCGTGGGCGAGGTCCTGTACGACGCGGTCGCATCCGTCCCGGATCGCGTGGCGCTCGTGGACTGCGTCGAGGATCCGGCCCTGCGCCGCCAGTGGACCTACCGCGAGTTCGTCGACGGGGCCGAGAAGGTGGCCAGGGCGCTCCTCGCCCGCTTCTCCCCCGGCGACCGGGTGGCCATCTGGGCGCCGAACAGCGCTGAGTGGGTCTTCCTCCAGCAGGGGATCAGCCTGGCCGGCATGGTGATGGTCGCCCTGAACCCCGCCTACCGTGCCCGCGAGGTGCGGTTCGTGCTCGAGCAGTCACAGGCGAAGGGCCTGTTCTTCACGGCTTCCTACCGCGGGTTCGACATGGCCGGCATGGTCCAGGAGATCCTGCCCTCCCTCCCTGGCCTGCGCGAGACGGTGTCGCTCGACGAGTGGGACGCCTTCCTGGCCAGCGGCGACGCGGCGACCGACCTCCCGGCCACGACGGCCGACGACATGATCCAGGTGCAGTACACCTCCGGCACGACCGGGTTCCCGAAGGGAGCCATGCTCCACCACAAGGGGCTGGTCAACGAGGCGCGGTTCGTCGCGGAGCGGGCCGGCATGGGGCCCGGCGGCATCTGCGTCAACGCGATGCCGATGTACCACATCGGGGGCGGCGCGGTGACGTCGTTCGGCGTCTGGGTGCAGAAGGGGACCTTCGTCCTGCTCCCGCACTTCGAGCCCGGTCTGCTGCTCGAAGCGCTCGAGACCTACCGCGGAGAGCACACCCTCGTGGTCCCGACCATGCTCATCGCCCTGCTCGACCATCCCGACAGGGACAAGCGCGACCTCTCGAGCGTGCAGACCATCTGGAGCGGCGCAGCGTCGGTCTCGGCCTCGCTCGTCCGCAGGACGATGAGCCTGCTGGACTGCCAGTTCACCATCCTGTTCGGGCAGACCGAGGCACACGGCGTCATCAGCCAGACGAGGATCACCGACTCCTCGGAGGACCAGGCCAACACCGTGGGCCAACCGCTGCCCCAGCTCGAGGTCAAGATCGCGGACGCGTTGACCGGAGAGCCGACCCCACTGGGGACGCCGGGCGAGATCTGCTTCCGGGGCTACCAGACCATGCTCGGGTACTACCGGATGCCCGAGGAGACCGGCAGCACGATCGACAGCGACGGCTGGCTGCACATGGGCGACATCGGCGTGATGGACGACCGCGGCTACCTCCGCGTGACCGGCAGGGTCAGGGACCTGATCATCCGCGGTGGCATGAACGTCTATCCGGCGGAGATCGAAGGAGCCCTCCAAGACCACCCGGCCATCGAGACGGCCGTCGTGATCGGCGTGCCGGACGAGAAGTGGGGCGAGCAGATCGCCGCCGTCCTGCGGGTGCGCGCGGGGGTCGAGAAGCCGACGGTCCAGGACCTCACCGACTTCATGCGCGGCCAGCTCTCCTCCCACAAGACGCCGACGTTCTGGACGTTCGTCGACGAGCTCCCGATGACCCCGACCGGCAAGATCCAGAAGTTCGTGCTCCGCGACCGCGCAGCGCAGGGTGAACTGGAGCTGCTGGAGCGGTCAGCCCCCGCCGGCGTCGGCGCTGTCAACAGCCCTCAGGCGGAGGAGATCACGATCTCCGAGCCGAACTCGTAGCCGACCAGCCGCTGCCGGAGGCCCTCCGCATCAGCGGTGGATGTGCCGGCCGGCAGCTCGACGACGATGTGCATCCGCGGCCCCGTCTCGTCGACCCGCATGGCCGCCTGGCCCTGCCCGATCGTGCGCTCCACGAGGCCGAGCACCTCGTGCTCCAGCGCCCTCCTGCGGAGCACCGGCTTCGAGATCTTCCCCACGGCTGTCTGCGGCAGCTCGTCGAGGATGACGATGGCCACCGGCACCGCCGCCGACTCCTGCACGCGGGATCGGCAGTGCGCCAGGAGGTCGGCGACGTCAGCCGTCATCCCCGCCTTGAGCTGGACGTAGGCGATGGGCAGCTCGCCCTTGGAGCTGCTGGGCTGTCCGACGGCCGCCGCGACCTGCACCGCCGGGTGCGAGCACAGGGCGTCCTCGATGCCCTTCGGGTCGATGTTGTGCCCGCCACGGATGATCACGTCCTTGCTCCTGCCCTGCACCCAGACGTAACCGTCCTCGTCGACGGACCCGATGTCGCCGGTGTTGCCCCAGCGCCCCAGCGCAGGCATGCCGACCACGAAGAAGTCGGCGTCGTACTCCGGGCGCACGTAGCCCGCCGTCACGCCCGGGCCGCCGATGACGAGGATCCCCGGCTCCCCCGGACGGCACTCGCGGACGAACTGGTTGCCGTCCAGCTCCACGGCGCGGACCGAGTTGTAGGGCAGTGACCGGCCGGCTGAACCGACGCGCGGCTGCTGGCCGTCGTCGAAGTGGCCCGTGGTCGTCCCGTGGAGCTCGGTCATCCCCCAGTTCTCCCGGAGCCAGATGCCGAACCGGTCGTGGAAGCCTTGGACGAGCTGCATCGGCAGGACGCTCCCGCCGCAGTGGAAGTCGGCCAACCGGTGCTCTCGCGGGGCCTCGGCTTCCTGGTCGAGCAGAGCGAGCGCCGTCGTCGGTGTGGCGAGAACTGACGTCACCCCGAAGTGCTGGACGATCTCCCAGAAGCGGTCGACGACGGATCTCGTGCGGAAGCCCTGCGACGTGAGCGTCAGGAGCGTCTGGCCCGTGATCATGGCCCGGAGCCCGAGGACGACGCTCCCACCGACGTGGAAGTTCGGCATGCCGTGGGCGACGACCCCGTCAGCAGCGTTGCCCATGAGCGCACCGACGTTCCAGGCGACCATGAGCTGCCCGCCCTGCGACATCCTGACCAGCTTCGGCACGCCGGTCGTACCGCCCGTCGGCATGATGATGGCGTCGCGCTCTGGATCCTCGTCGACGGGGAACGCCAGCCCCTGACCGGCGTACGCGCGCATCGCCGTGCCGAAGTCGTCTTCCGTCTCGGGGTCCTCGACGAAGAAGACCCGGCGGAGGGTAGGCACCCTCCGCCGGAAGTCCTCCGGATCAAGGCACTTGGCCTCCCACAGCTCACGGCTCGTGACGAGAGCCGACGCTTCGACCTGGTGGAGGATCCCGATCACCGCGTCGATGTCGAAGTGCGGGTTGAGAGGGACCGCGAGACCGGCGGTGGCCGCGCCCCACAACCCGAAGAGCCCTTCCGGCACCATCGGCAGCATGATGCCCACCACGCTCGGCCCGTCCCCAGCAGTGGCCCGGAAGAGGCAGGCGGACTGCTCGATCGACGCGACGAGATCTCGGAAGCTCACCTCGCGGACGGGTGACAGGAGGTCCGGGGCCTCGACGACGGCCATGGCCACCTTCGTCGGCGCCGCCCGCGCTGCGGCTGCGATGCAGCCGTGGATCGTCAGCGCCGGCAGGAGCTGCGACGGCGGGAGCCGCTCGATCTCGACGACGTCCTGCGCGCGTCGCAGCCGGTGACGAGCGAGCTCACTCCCAGCCTGGTTCCCGAACGCGCTCGGCACCGTGAAGTCCGTGGCTGTCATGGCTCCCGCTCTCCGGATGGATGGGTCACGCGACCGAGATGCCACCGTTGACGCTGATGACCTGCCCGGTGATGCGCTTCGACAGGGGTGAGGCCAGGAAGAGGATCGCGTTCGCGAGGTCCTCCGGGTCGGTCAGGCCGAGGTGGGCCTGGGACACGATCTTGTCGAAGATCTTCTTGCTGAACTCGGCGTTCATCGACCGGTCGTAGGAGCCGGTGTTGACGATCAGCGAGGGCGTCAGGACGTTGACGCGCACGCCGTACCGCTTCGCCTCGAGCGCCAGCGTCCGGGAGAAGGTCACGATGGCGGCCATGGCGGCACCCAGGACCGTCTCACCGGGCGTGGGCACCTTGGCTGCGTCGGACGCGATGTTGATGATGGAGCCGGAGCCCTGGTCTCGCATCGTGTCGATCATCGCGCGGCTGAGGAGCAGGCAGCCGACAGCCTGCCGGACCAGGATGTCGTGCACCTCGTCCAGGGGGATCTTGTGCAGGAGGACCGGGCTGTAGCTGGCGACGGTGGAGTTGACGAGCACGTCGACTCCCCCGAGCTCCTCCAGCGCCTCAGCCGTCACTCGCTCCGCCTGGCGCGGGTCGTTGATGTCGGCCGACAGGAACGACACCGCGACATCGGGGCAGCGTCGCCGCACCTGCTCGACCGCCGCCCGACCGCGATCCACGTCGCGACCGATGAGCACGATGCTCGGCGCACCGGCGAGGGCGAGCGTCTGCGCCGTGTGGAGGCCGACCCCTGACGTCCCTCCGGCGATGACGACACGGGCCGTATCCAGGCCGAAGGCCGGAACGCCCACGGGTGACTGACGTGCCAGGGTCTCGCTCATGGAGCTCTCCTCGCGACGCGTACGCCGCCACCGTTTCGGTCTGACCGTTAGTCCGAGCGTACCAAAGTAGACGTCCCCGTTGCCAGCGCCGACGCGTCTGGTTCCTCAGCGTCGCTTCCGGAGCACCAGGACGTTGCTGGAGAACCATGCAGCGGTCCCGGCTTCACGCCACTTCTGCCGCCAGGCCATCGAAAGCGCCTCGTCGTGGTCGAACCCACGCTCGTCGAACCGGGTGACCCAGAAGGCGTGCGGCTGCTCGTTCCTCGGGTTCCGGTCGCCGGAGCCGGGGACGTTGGAGGAGAAGATGACCGTGTCGGCGATGCTGCAGAGCAGGTCGACGTAGCGCGGCGTCGACGCCGGGTCCAGCTGGTGACCCACCTCGACGCTGATCACCACGTCCGCCCCGCGAAAGCGGTCGGGCAGCTCGTCGGTCTCCACGTCGAAGGACACGACGTCGAGACCGCGGGCACGGCAGTACCGGAGCGCCGAGCGCGCGTGCTCGAGCCCTTTGACGCTCACGCCGAGGTCCCGGAACTCTTCGAGGAGCACTCCGGTCCCGCAACCGACATCCACGACGGACCTCGGCTGGAGATCGCTCATGATCGACGCGACGATCACCGCTGAGCTCGACGCCGTCGACTCCTCGACGTGCGCGAAGTAGTCCTCGTCGTAGAGCTCGTCGTGCTCCAGGACCGTGAGGACGCGCTTCAGCGAGGACGGGTGCTTCAGGATGGTCCTCACGATCTTCCAGGCCAGCCGTACCCGCCTCATGTCACCCCCACCGCGTGTCCCCGCACGCGGCCTGCAACCTAGAGGAAGGACGTCACCACCGCGACCCGGCCGGTCGATGCCGAGCCGTCAGGGCTCCACCGCCGCCACCGCAGAGGCGAGGTCGTCCTCCACGAGGTGGGCGACCATTCCGGCGATCTCGAGCACCCGTCGGGCCATCGTGCCGGGCGGCGCGACCACCCTCAGCTGAGCCCCCTGGCCGCCGCAGGCCCGCGCCAGGCGGTCGACCAGGCGCAGGCCCGAGCTGTCGAAGAAGGTCACGGCCGAGACGTCCAGCACGACGCCCGCCGCTCCCTCCACCATCTCGGGCAGCGCAGGGAGGACCGACCGCGACGTCATCACGTCGAGCTCACCCGTCGCCCGCAGGACGCGCACGCGCCCCTGCTGAGGCAGCGGCTCGACGGTCACGACGCGTCCTGCTGCAGCTGTCGGCGCAGGACGACCGTCGTGCCGCCCGCCTCGCTGTCCACGCTCACGTCGTCCACGAGCCCCCTCATGATCGACAGCCCACGCCCCCGCTCCAGGGACGACACCGGCGGTCGCCAGCGGCCGGAGTCGCGGACCACGACGACGACCTCCCCGGCCCCACGGTCCAGGACGAGCCGTACCTGCAGGCGCACCGCGGCGTCACGGTCCCACCCGGCCCCGTGCTCGGCGGCGTTCGCCACCGCCTCCGACGCCGCGAGCACCACGTCGTTCGCGACCTGCTCGCGGACGCCGCGCCCGAGCAGCCACGCGCTGAGCGCGCCGCGGGTCCCCGCCAGCGCCGTCAGATCGGCCGACAGCTGGTGCTCGAACTCCAGGGACCCCCAGGACAGGAGCAGCACGCACACGTCGTCACGCACCTGCTCGCCCTCGAGCATCGCGGCCGTCAGCGAGGCGACTGCCCCCTCGAGAGGGAGCATGCGCACGGCCGACGCCGCCTGCAGCAGCTGCACGAGACGGTCGTCGATGCCCTCGTCCCGACGCTCGACGAGCCCGTCGGTGTAGAGGAGCAACCGGTCGCCCGGGTCGAGCTGCAGCTCGGCCTCGCTGCGGGCACCGGGGTGCACGTAGGCCCCCAGAGGCACGGACCGGCCGTCCCACAGGAAGCGTGGCTGGCCTCGGGCCGGGAGGAGGAGAGGAGGGGGGTGACCGGCGCAGGAGTACTGGAACCGACCCGAGGCCAGGTCCAGCTCGCCGTACGCCACCGTGGCCATTCCGGCTGCCTCCACCTGCTCCACGAAGTGGTCGAGCCGGGAGAGCAGTCGAGCCGGGCCCACGCCCGGTGCAGCGATGGCTCTGACCGCGCTGCGGAGCTGACCCATCGCGCTGGCGGCCCGGAGCCCCCGTCCGACGACATCGCCGACGACGACGCCGAGGACGCTGCCGTCGACCAGGAAGGTGTCGTGCCAGTCGCCGCCGACCTCGAGCATCTCGACGCCCGGGCGGTAGGTGGTGGCGATCGAGAAGCGCGCGTCCGCAGGGGCTGCCACCGCCAGCAGCGAGTGCTGCAACTCGCGGGCCACCCCGGCGCTGTGCTCGTAGAGCTTGGCGCGGTCGAGCGCGAGGCCGCAGTGCTGACCGATGGCCGTGAGCACCTCGAGGTCGACCGGCTCGGCCCCGGCATCCGGCCGCGGGGTGACGGCCAGCAGGCCCTGCAGGGCGGACTGCCCGTGCAGCGGGACCACGACGCGCTCCCCGTCCCGGACCGCCGTCCGCTCGTGCAGCAGCAGGCGGGAGTCCGGCAGGAACGCCTCGTCGCCGGACAGCCGGTGCAGGCCCCCCTCTCGCTCCGCCACCCACACCGTGGCGGAAGCCGCCCCGAGCGGGCCGAGTGCCGCCGCCAGCAGCGCGTCGGCCACGGCGGAGACTCCGAGCGCGCGAGAGAGGGCAGCCGTGGTCTGCTGCAGGACCTGGACGCGCCGCTCGCTCGCCTCGGCGGCAGAGCGCGCGGACAGCAGCTCGCGCTCGTAGCGCGAGCGCTCGTGGGAGCTCGACACGGCGACGTGCACCGTCGCCGGTCGGCCGTCGACGGCCTGCGTCACGGTCGCGGAGACCAGGACCGGCATCCGCCCGTCGCTGGTCCTCAGCTCGAGGGCGATCTCGTCGAGGCGCTGCTCCACGTGGAGCAGCGGAGCCAGGTGCGTCTCCCAGTAGATCCGGCCACCGACCGAGAGCAGGTCCGACATCCGCAGGCCGGGCACCTGCTCCGGGGAGCGTCCGACCCACGACAGCAGGGTGCTGTTGGCCCGCAGGACCGCGCCGTCCATCGCCAGGACGAGCAAGCCGCAGGGGGCGCCGTCCCACGCGTCACCGGCGCGGGCGTCCTGCGCCCGGGCGTCGTCAGCCGGGACCGAGGTCACGCTGCCGGCAGGTACTGCCGCATGGCGGCGACCAGCTGGTCGGGAGCACTCAGGTTCGGGCAGTGCCCGGTCGCGTCGAGGACGGCCAGGTGGCAGTCCCGGAGGCGCTCACTGACGTACTGGCCCACCTCCAGCGGGGCGATGACGTCATCTCGGCACTGCACCACCAGCGAGGGGGTCTGCACGCGCGACAGGTCCGCGCGGTTGTCCGAGAGGAAGGTCGTGCGCGCGAAGCGTCGGGCGATGGTCGGGTCGGTGCGGCAGAAGCTGCTGGTCAGCTCGCTGGCGAGTTCCGGCCGCCCCGGCACCCCCATGATGACCGGGGCGATGTGCGCGGACCAGCCGAGGTAGTTGCCGTCCATCGTCTCGAGCAGCTCCTCGATCTCGTCGGCCGTGAACCCCCCGCGGTAGTCCACGTCGTCGACGTAGCGCGGGCTGGGTCCGACCAGCACGAGCCGCTCGAACAGCTCGGGCCGCTCGGCAGCGGCGAGCACCCCGATCATCGCGCTGACCGAATGCCCGACGAAGGTCACGGGCCGCAGGTCCAGGGCCTGCACGATCTCGACGACGTCGCTCGCGTAGCCCTCCAGCCGGGAGTACTTGGCCGGGTCGTAGGCAGACAGGTCCGAACCGCCGGCACCGACCTGGTCGAACAGGACGACGCGGTGGGTCTGCTCGAACGCCGGTGCGACGTAGCGCCACATGCCCTGGTCGCAGCCGAACCCGTGCGCGAAGACCATCGGTGGAGCGTCGAGGTGCCCGGACACCGTGACGTTGTTGCGTCGGAGCACCTCCACGCCGTCAGGCTAGGTGACCGATGAGGCAGCACGGCACCGGGGCGGCACGGTACGCGAGGCGGCCTAGACCGCAGGGTCCAGTGGGTCCGCGTCCGACGTGCTGCGCGCGGCACGCCGCCCCCGGTAGAGCTCCGCGTCGGCCCGTTCGACGAGGGACTCGGAGGTGTCGCCAGGGCGCAGCTCTGCCAGCCCGACCGAGACAGAGCCCGGTGGCGTCGAGGCGGACAGGGCGTCGTTGACCTGGCTGGACCATCCGGTCGCCGGCGGGGTGACCGCCTCGTCGTTGACGGCCTTGAGGTGGTCGACGTCCAGGTAGGCCACGACCAGCGACTCCTGGGTCCGCGCTCGTCCGCGCCAGCCTGGCGGTCGCTCCTCGAGGTGCCGCGGTCGTGCTCCGACTCGCTCCGCTCCTGCGCTCCGGCGTCGCGGTCAGCCGACGCCGTGCTGCGATCGCGACCTGACTGCCCTCGCTCACTGACCCCGGCATCGCGGTCCTGCGAGGCGCTCGACCGATCGGCCGCTGCGAGGCGTCGTTCGGCCCCGTGCCTGCGAGCGCTCTCCCTCCACTGCTGTGGACCGGCGTCAGCGAGCTCCGCCGCCCGGTCCCTGGCGTTCGCGAGGTCGTCCCGCTCGTCGGCGCGGTGGTCACGCAGGAAGGCGACCCTGTCACGCTGGTCCCCCACCCGGTCGCGCTCGCGCGCAGCGGCGTCGCGCTGGTCCGCGTGGACGTCCCGCTCCCCGCCAGCCCGTCGCGCTCGTCGCGCAGCCCCGCGACCGCGTCACGCACGCTGGCATCGGTGTCCCGCTGATCGCTGGTGGCGTCGCGCAGGTCCCCTGCCGGCACCTCGACCCTCATGAAGGGCTGGCTCGGTCCCGCGCGACTGCCGCCACGACGTCGACCATCGTGATGATGCCGAGCAGCGCCTCGTCCGCGTCGATCACGACGAGCGCGTCGCAGCGGCTGGCGCGCAGCAGGTGCGCCACCCGCTGGATGTCGACGTCGGGGCCGACCTGCGGTGCGTAGTGCGTCATGGCCGTGGTCACCGGGTGGTCGAGCGCCGCCACGCGGTCGCTCCCCGCCAGCATGGACAGCGCGACGAGGCGGTCGTCGACGAGGCCTGCGAAGCGGCCCCCGGCGACGACCGGGAGGTGCCGGATCCCGAGGGCGCGCATCGTGGCCATGGCCTCCCCGACGGTCGCTGTGGGGTCCACGGTCGTGACGTCGCGGGTCATGAGCTCACCGGCAGTGAGCTCGAGCAGTGAGGGGGGGATCGCCCCTTGCTGCGTCATCTCGCTCGTCATGCGTCCTCCTCAGGATGGTCGGTGGTCCGGCTTCTGCCTCAGATGACCGCGAGGACCTCGACCCGGAAGCGGCGGACGTCCTGCGGCTGCTCGTCGCGAGCGGGGTGCCCCGAGGTGTCGAAGTGGACCATGGCCGTGCCGGGCGCGGGGGCGGCGAGGTCGGCGACGAGCCGCGCCCGGCTCCCGTCATGACGGCCCCGTGCCAGCCCGCGCAGCCCCGTCCGGCCAGAGTGAGACGGACCGGGTAGGACGCCTCCGAGCTCGCGCGACAGGTCTCGTGCTCCGCGTGTGGACATGCTCGAGCGGTCGAGCGACCCGGCCACCTCGACCCCCGAAGCGTCGTGACGTCGAGCAAGCAGAGGTCGACGGCCTTCTTGACCTTGTAGACCCGGCCCCCGCCCGCGAACGGCGTGCGCAGGGGGTCTCGGACACCACCGGGAGAGCGGGCACGGGACCGGGTGCCCGCTGGATCATGACCGGACGACGAGGACCGGGCAGGTGGCGTGCTGCACGCACTGGGTGCTCGTCGATCCCAGCAGCAGGCCCTTGAAGCCGCCCCTGCCTCGCGAGCCGACGACGAGCAGGTCCTGCGGGCGGGCCATGAGTTTCAGCGTGGCGGCCGGATGGCCGACGACGACCTCCGCGTCCACGTCGACCCCGCCGGCGACCTTGGCGGCGAGCTCCAGCGTGCGGCGCTCCACCTCCTCCAGGGTGGCCGGATCGGGAGAGCTGATCCCGAGTCCGGCGACATCTCCGTAGACCGGTTCGTGGGCGTAGACCGGGACCAGCGTCATGCCGTGCCGGCGGGCCTGCTCGGCAGCGGTCGCCAGGGCGACGACCGACGACGGTGAGTGGTCGACGCCGACCAGCACCCGACCGGGCCTTCCGTCGTGCTCATGGGGCTCCGGCACGACGGTGACGGGCACCGTCGCGTGGTGCAGGACCGACGAGCTCACCGACCCGAGGACGGCCCGGGACAGGACGCCGTGACTGCGGGACCCGACGACGACCATGGAGGCCGTGGCGGACTCCTCCACCAGCACGTGAGCGGCACTGCCTTGGACGGCCGCCGCCGTGCACGTGACGGTGTCCGCTCCAGGCACCTGGTCGACGGCCAGCTTCAGCTGCTCGTCGGCCAGCGCCTGGGCGACGAAGCGCTCCTGCGGCTCGACCTCGTAGGACACGTAGGCGGAGTACTCCATGGCGTAGGCACTGGGGGACCACGCCCGTACGGCGTGCAGCGGCACCTGCCGGGACACGGCCTCGCGGAGGGCCCACTGCATCGCGGCCACGCCTGCTGGGCCGGCGTCGACGCCGACGATGATCCTGTTCATGACTGCTCCTCGTGTCGGTCTCGGTCGACTCACTGTGCTCCGGACACGCCCTCAGGGGGAGGGCCGAACGTCCCGACCCCGCTAGGTTCGGCCCATGGCATCTCCAGACGCCGGTCGAGGCCGTGGCGTGCGACGAGCCCTCGGCCGCCCCCGCGCGACAGCGAGCCTGGTGAGCTCGCTCGGGGGGAGCGCCGTCGACAACGCGCGCCAGGCAGTCGCCTCCCTGGCCCAGCAGATCGCCGAGCGCCGGTCCCTCGCCCCGTCCGCGCCGGGGCTCCCTCTGGGCCCGGGCGAGATGGCCACCCTGCCCCGCGAGGAGTGCCTCGACCTGCTGCGCGGCAAGACGGTCGGTCGGATGGCGTACGTCGCCCGTGCAGGCGTGCCGGACATCGCACCCGTCAACTACGTCCTGTCCGGCTCCGACGTGCTGGTGCGCTCGGGACCCGGGCCGAAGCTGCAGGCCGCTGAGCGGCGGGAGCTGGTCGCCTTCGAGGTCGATGACGTCGACGACGAGGCCAGTACGGGGTGGAGCGTCGTGCTCGTCGGTCGCGCGCAGCGGTTGACCCCGGCGCAGCTCCAGTCCCTCGACGAGGGAGAGCTGCCGGTCCCGTGGGTGGCCGGGCCGCGGCACGGCGTCATCCGCATCCGCCCGACCCGGATCACCGGCCGGCGGCTGGGCTGACCCCCTCGGCGATCAGCCCACGGCGCTGCGCGGCTGCCCGGAGCGCGTCGCGGACCCGCGGGTGCGCCACACCGAGGACCGCCTGGGCCTGCTCGGCCTGGCTCCCGCCGAAGACCTGAGCCACTCCCTGCTCGGTCACCAGGGCCGAGTGCTGGAACGACGTGACCGGGCCGTCGACGAGCTCGACCACCGTCGAGACCCCGGCCTTCGGGTGCCACGAGGCAAGCGCCAAGAGGGCCTGGCCGCCGGAGGAGTGCAGCGCCCCCACGATGAAGTCCGTCGAGCCGCCGAACCCCGAGAAGATGCTCCCTCCGGGACGGCGTGAGGCGTTCGCCTGGGCGTACAGGTCGATCTGCATGGCGGTGTTCACCGACGTCATGGCGCGCTGGCGAGCGATGACGGAGGGGTCGTTGGTCTTCTCGGTCCGCAGGACCCGGACCGAGGGGTTGCGGTCGACCCACGCGTAGAGCTCGGGTGAGCCCATCAGGAACGAGCTCACGAGCCGCGCCTCCGCGTCGAGGACGCCCCGGCGGTGCAGGTCGAGGACGCCGTCGCTGAACATCTCCGTGAACACGCGCAGGGAGCGGTGGCTGCCGAGCGCCGCCAGGGTCGCGTCGGGCACGGCGCCGATCCCGAGCTGCAGGGTGGCCCCGTTCGGGACGAGAGCGGCGACCCGGTCGCCGATCGCCTGCGACACGTCGTCCCGCGCGCGCACCCCGGGGGACGGCAGCGGGTACGGCATCTCGACCGCGAGGTCGACCTCGTCGACCGGGAGGACCGCGTCGCCGTACGTGAAGGGCATCGCCGGGTTCATGACGGCGACGACGAGGCCGCCCCGGGCCCGGGCCTGCTCGATCGCCGCCGGCAGGATGTTCACCTCGATGCCCAGGCTGACGGTCCCCGCGCGCGGCGTCGTGGTGTGGAGCACGACGACGTCCGGGGGACGACGTCCACCGAACAGGAGCGGGACGAGCGACAGCCTGGCCGGGACGTAGGCGAGCCCTGGCTGGTCGCGCTGTCCCGGTCCGACGAAAGGCGTCTCCAGCGTGACGCCGGGCCGGCTCGGCACACCGAGCGGGGCGTTCAGCAGGAACAGCCGGTAGCGCTCCAGAGCCCCGTCGACGACGCCGAGGGCGTCGAGGTGCGTGGCGGCGTTGCCGCTGGTCACCACCCGCGGCTCCACCTGCGGGAGGGCCGACAGGGTCCGTGCGAGCCCCTCGGGGCTGATCGTCCGCATGCTCTGTCCTACCTCAGGGGCCGGCTGACGCGCACCGCGCCGGTCAGCAGGAGGTCGTGGTGGTCCGACCTGCCCGGAAGAACTCGCCGTACGGGAGACCAGGAGGCTGTCCCCAGCGCATCATGGCTCACGGCCCGGCCGTCCTCGGGACGGCAACCGCCAGACGCGTCATCTCGCGACCCACGACCGGTCGGACGCCTCCTGGCGCCGAGCCACCACGAGCCCAGCTGACCACCCCGGGGCTCGCCCGTGCCCGGGAGGTGCGATGCCGGCGACGTCGTGGCCGGTCCGCGACAGGAGCCACGCGGTGAGCGAGTTGGAGTTCCACATCTCCCCGGTGCCCTGCTCGTCCCGGCCCCAGGTGCGCGCAGGGAACTCGACGACCAGGTCAAGCAGGCGCCCCGCCGTGCCTGCGTCGTCACTGACCAGCACGGGGCTCTTCACCGCCTCGGCCACGTCGCCGATGGTGCCGCCCTGCCAGCGGCGCACCTCGTAGCGGAACAGCCGCGAGCGTCCCAGCCACGGACTCCCGACCGGGCCCTCGCACACGACGCCCCGCCCGGCGCCACCGCGCCGGACGGGCGTCATCTCGACCACGAAGCGCTCGGACCCGAGGGCCACCTCCAACGCCGAGTGGTAGAGGTCGCAGCGGGGCCGGCCGCCCATGCGGGCGGACGCGGACTCGAAGACCACCCCGCTCGCCCGGACGGACCGACCGCCGGCTCCCAGGGGGAGCCAGAACAGGTCGACGTGACCTCGGTCGGATCCGTGGCGCGCCGGACCTGTCGTCCCTGCAGCGCGCCCGTCCACGGGAGCGACCTCAGCCCGAGGCGCCGGTGAGGACGACCTTCAGGGCCCCCGTGTCAGCGGCCCGCCCGAAGGTGTCGTAGGCGTCGAGGACGTCCGCCAGGTCGAACCGGTGCGTGACGAAGCGCTTCGCCTCCAGCTGGCCGGACACCACGAGCTTGA
The DNA here is from genome assembly GCA_025965615.1 of Frankiales bacterium. Taxonomy (GTDB): domain Bacteria; phylum Actinomycetota; class Actinomycetes; order Mycobacteriales; family SCTD01; genus SCTD01. The sequence goes on along the minus strand of JAOPWP010000156.1, from coordinate 18,594 downwards.
GCAGTGTCGGGGTCGACCACGTGTCGACGAGCCCGGTCGTGATCGTGACGTTGCGGGACCACAGCTCCTCCAGGTGGAGGACCGCCGGGGACCCGTGCACGCCGACGTTCGCGACGCGGCCGCCGGGCCTCACCAGGCGGGTGCACGTCTCGAAGGTCCCGGGGACGCCGACGGCCTCGACCGCGACGTCCACGCCCAGCCCGCCCGTGAGGGTGGCGAGCTGCTCGGCCGGGTCCTCGCGGGACGGGTTGATCGTGATGTCGGCGCCGAACTGCTTCGCCGCCTCGAGGCGCGAGTCGACCAGGTCGATCGCCACGACGTGAGCCGGGCTGAACAGCCGGGCCGCGAGCACCGCAGCGAGTCCGATCGGCCCTGCACCGACGACCGCCACGACGTCACCGGGTGAGATGCCCCCGTTGACGACACCGACCTCGTACGCGGTCGGGAGGATGTCGGACAGCATGAGCGCCGACTCGTCGTCCAGACCGGCGGGGAGCAGGTAGGTGGAGGTGTCCGCGAACGGGACCCGGACCAGCTCGGCCTGCGTCCCGTCGATGGTGTTGCCGAGGATCCAGCCACCACCGCCCAGGCACTGGCCGTAGTGGCCCTCACGGCAGTAGCGGCAGCGCCCGCAGGCGCTGACGCACGAGACGAGGACGCGGTCGCCCGCCTTGACCGAGCTCACGGCCGCGCCGACGTCGACGATCGTGCCGACCGCCTCGTGACCGAGGATCCGGCCCTCCGTGACCGTCGGCACGTCGCCCTTGAGGATGTGCAGGTCGGTGCCGCACAGGGTCGTCGTGTCGACGCGGACGATGGCGTCCGTGCTGTCGATGATCTTCGGGTCCGGGACGTCGTCCCAGCTCTTGGCGCCGGGGCCGTGGTAGACGAGGGCCTTCATGTCCGCTCCTTGGTCGGAGGTCGGCGCCGGGGTGCCGTCGCCGGTCGTACGTGCAGGGGTACCTGAGCTCAGGCGGCCGTCGGACGTCCCAGGCTGCGCAGGGCGTAGCCGATGAGCATGAAGACGACGCCCAGGCCCACGGCCATGGCCGCGATGCCGAACGACACCACGCTGGTGAACAGGCTGGCTCGCAGGAACGAGCCGTTCATGACGCTGGCGCGGGCCGGATCGGTCCGGTCCATCTGGGAGTAGGTCTTGCCGCCCGCTGACTCCAGGGCGTGCTTCTCGATGATCTGGGCCTCGGCGTAGGCCGTGAACGGTCCGTTCACGTGCTGGCCGGCGAAGCTGCCGGCATCCTCGGCGACCGTGACGTTCTCGTCGGACAGGCTCGTCTGGACCAGGGTCCAGGTGCCGGCTCCGGACAGGCTCAAGATGAGCCCGGCAACCATGACCAGGGTGCCGAGCAGGCCGACGCGACGGTCGCCCCCGCTCTTGGTGTGGGTCCTGGGGCTGCTGTCGAGGTCGACGGTGCGGGGACGCTCGGGGGCGGCGCTGGTCATGTGATCTCCATCGGGTCAGACGGCCCTGGGCACCGGGGTTCCGGTGGCTCAGCCGATCGGCCCTCGCGGGCTCGGCTCCAGGGTCGTCAGCCTGGGGCCGGACCGATGCGGGCCAAGGTCCCTGCGCCCCGGGACCAAGGTCCCGGGGGGAGGGCGCGCGCGGGCTCGACACTGACGGTGCAGGCGGATGGCGTTCAGCGGACCGTCCGGATCGAGAGCTGGAAGCGATGTTCAAGCTCAGCCTGGTGGCAGCGGCACGCGAGCAGGGCCGGAAGGCGGCGACGGCCTCCAGCGGCCGGGCGGCCGAGACCGTGTACGGCGGGCACGAGCACTCCCTGCGGCAGACCGTCATCGCCCTGGCCGCCGGCAGATCGCTGGCCGAGCACGAGAACCCCGGCGAGGCCACCGTGCACGTCCTGTCCGGCCGGGTCCGCCTGACGGCCGGTCCGACGAGCTGGGAGGGGAGCCCGGGCGACCTGCTGGTGGTCCCTCAGGAGCGGCACAGCCTCGAGGCGATGGACGACGCGGCGGTGCTCCTGACCGTCGTCAAGCACGGGTAGCCACGTCACGGGCGCGCCCGGACCCCCGAAGAGGTGCCAGGATGGGGCATGACCGCTCCAGGCGCGAAGCTGCGGGTCTTCCTGCTCGACGACCACGAGATGGTGCGTCGGGGCGTACGGGAGCTCCTCGAGGGCGAGGGCGACATCGAGGTCGTGGGCGAAGCTGCGACGGCGGCCGAAGCGATGGCCCGCGTCCCGGCCGTGCGTCCGCAGGTGGCCGTCCTCGACGTCCGGCTCCCGGACGGCGACGGCGTCACCGTGTGCCGCGACCTGCGCTCGCAGTTCCCGGAGCTGGCCTGCCTGATGCTCACGTCCTTCTCCGACGACGACGCGCTGCTCGGGGCGGTCATGGCCGGCGCGGCCGGCTACGTGCTCAAGGACATCCGCGGCGGTGACCTCGTCGGAGCCGTCCGCACCGTGGCCGCCGGCGGGTCCCTGCTCGACGCACGGTCCACGGCGCTCGTGCTGGCCCGCCTGCGGGACAAGCCGGTCTCCGACCCGCTCGCCGTGCTCACGACGCAGGAGCGGCGCATCCTCGACCTCATCGGCGAGGGGCTCACCAACCGCCAGATCGGCGAGCGGCTCTTCCTCGCCGAGAAGACCGTGAAGAACCACGTCAGCTCCCTGCTCAGCAAGCTGGGCCTCCAGCGGCGGACGCAGGCGGCGATCATGGTCACCGAGCACCGTCAGGCCGGTCATGGGAGCTGAGGACCTGGCGACCCCCTCGCGCCCGCAGATGCGCCTGGACGACCTGCTGGACGAGCTCCAGTCGCGGCTCAGCGACGTGCGCGCGACCCGCGACCGCGTCCACTCGCTGCTGCAGGCCGTGCTCGCCGTCGGGAGCGACCTCGAGCTGCAGACCGTCCTGCGCAGGATCACCGAGGCGGCCTCGACCCTGGTCGACGCCCGCTACGGGGCCCTGGGCGTGATCGGAGCCGATGGCCAGCTCTCGCAGTTCATCACGGTGGGCATCGACGAGGCGGAGCACGCGCGGATCGGCAGCCTCCCTCGCGGCCAGGGCATCCTGGGCGTGCTGATCCGGGACCCCCACCCGCTGCGCCTCGACGACATCGGCAAGGACCCGGCCGCCTTCGGCTTCCCCCCCAACCACCCGCCGATGGCGAGCTTCCTCGGCGTGCCGATCCGCATCCGGGACGAGGTCTTCGGCAACCTCTACCTCACCGAGAAGCGGGGAGGGGGGCCGTTCGACGAGGAGGACGAGACGGTCGTGCTGGCCCTGGCCGCGGCCGCAGGCGTGGCGATCGCCAACGCGAGGTCCTACGACGCTGCACGTCGCCGGGAGCGCTGGCTGGCCGCGAGTGCCGACGTGAGCAGCCAGCTGCTGGCCGGTGCCGACTCCGAGGACGTGCTGTCCCTCGTCGCCGCCCGCGCCCGGGAGATCACCGCTGCCACGACCTCCGTGATCGCCCTCCCGGCAGGGCCGACCCGGCTGCTCGTCGAGGTCGCCGACGGCGACGGTGCCGCGAAGCTCGTGGGCCTGTCGCTGTCCACCGACAGCACGCCGTGGGGGCAGGTGGTGGACGGAGGCCTGCCGCTGCTCCTGTCCCGCGAGGCGGCCGCCGGGGCGCTGGAGGCGCAACCGGTGGGATCGGCCCTGCTCGTGCCCCTGAGCGTTCCGGGGGGCGGGCGCGGCGTCCTGGCCCTCCTCTGCCCCCCCGACGGCATGTCCCTGGGAGAGGTCGCGGTCGAGGAGCTGACGACCTTCGCGGCGCAGGCGACCGTCGGCCTGGAGGTCGCAGCGAGGCGCCGGGACGCCGAGCGGCTCGTCGTGTACGAGGACCGGGACCGCATCGCGCGCGACCTGCACGACCTGGTCATCCAGCGGCTCTTCGCGACCGGCATGCAGCTCGAGGGAGCGGCGAGGCTGATCGACAACCCCGACGCGGTGGGGCGGGTGCGCCGCTCGGTCGACGAGCTCGACACCACCATCCGCGAGATCCGCTCGACGATCTACGCGCTCACCACGGAGCCCAGCGGCCACCACAGCAGCCTGCGCAGCCGCCTGTTCGAGGTGGTCGACTCGTGCGTGGAGCTGCTCGGGCTGACGCCTGCCGTACGCCTGTCCGGGCTGGTCGACACGTCCGTGCCGCCGCACGTCGCCGAGCACCTTCTCGCCGTGCTGCGCGAGGCGCTGTCCAACGTTGCGCGCCACGCGCGAGCACAGGCCGTCGACGTCGTCCTCGAGGTCGGGGACGACGTCCGCCTGGTCGTCCGGGACGACGGCCGGGGGATGCCGGAGGGCTCGGTCACGAGGAGCGGGTTGGCCAACCTGGCCCAGCGCGCCGAGGCGGTCGGCGGGCGCTTCGCCGTCGGTGTCGGCCACGCAGGTACGGGCACCGAGGTGGTCTGGTGCGCGCCGCTCGACGCGGGCCCCGCGCACGACCGAGGGAGACGCACGCCATGACCGGTCTCGGGGAGGCGCTGGGGGGCGACCTGCGCACCGTGCTCGAGCTCGCTGCCCTGGCGCCGTCGGTGCACAACTCGCAGCCGTGGCGCTTCGTCTGGGACGGCGCGAGGCTGTCCCTGTTCGAGGACCGGGCCCGCGCCCTCCCGGTGCTGGACCCGACGGGGCGTGAGCGCGTGCTCAGCTGCGGCGCGGCGCTGCTCAACGCGCGCGTCGCGCTGTCCGAGCTCGGTCACGGTCACAGCGTCGAGCTGCTGCCGGAGCCGGACCGGGAGGACCTGCTCGCCCGCGTGACCATCTCCGGGAGCAGCGAGGCCGGCGAGGACGTGCGGGCGCTGGCACAGGCCATCCCCCGCCGCACCACCGACCGCGACCCGTTCGACGCGCGCAGCGTCCCGGCCGAGGCCCGCACCGCCCTGCGCCTGGCCGCCGAGCAGGAGGGCGCCTGGCTGCGCTTCGTCTCCGGCGACGCGGCGGACGCGAAGGCCGTCGAGCTGCAGGTCCTGCTGTCCCACGCCGACGACAGCCAGCGCAGCGATCCTCGCTACCTCGCCGAGCTGGCCTCCTGGCGACGCGACCGGGAGGCCGAAGGCGTGCCGACCCGGGCCCTCCCCTCCGTGCCGGCCGAGCTCCGGGCGTCGACCTGGGTCCCCCGCGACTTCGACGCGGCCTCGGACTCCCCGAAGTCGAGGGCAGGTACCCAGGTCGGGCGGGACGGCTCGCCGCTACCGGCCGAGCACCCCGCCGTGCTGGTGCTCGGCACCCGCGGGGACGACCGGCACGACTGGCTCGTGGCCGGTCAGGCACTGAGCCGGGTGCTGCTGCGTGCGACGGTCGACGGGCTCTCCGCACAGCCACTGACGCAGGTCCTCGAGGTGCCGGTCCTGCGCGCACGCATGCGTCACGCCCTTGGTGTGCAGGGACACCCTCAGATGCTCCTGCGGGTCGGCTACGGGCACACCGGCCCGACCAGCCGCCGCCGGGCGGTCGAGGACTTCGCCAGCGTGGAGACCGGCTAGGACGTCGGTGTGGCCGTCACACGGCTGACGTGGCGTCGTGGGCCAGCTCGGCGCCGCCGAGGCGGAGCCCGCTGACGAGCCCCACGTCCACCACGACGAACGTGTTGCGCTCGCCGGACACCCAGGTGCTGAGCGGCAGGCCGGCCAGGCGCGTGACGAGCAGCGGGTCGGTCACGACGGTGGCCTTGCCGACCACCGTCACGGTCCACCCGCTGCGTCGCACCGGGTCGATGACGTCGGCCTGGAAGGCGACGACGGAGGAGTTCGCCGCCCGGCAGATCCGACTCCCCTGCGTGGTCCGGATGACCACGCCCACGGGGTCGAGCACGAAGTTGACGGTCAGCAGCGCTGGAAGAGCGCCCTCGGTGAAGACGAGCCTGCCGAAGGGAACGGTCGGGAGCAGGGCCAGGCACGCGTCCCGGGAGAGCTCACTGGCCCCGTGCTCGGTCTCGATCATGGGCCCATGGTCTGTGGTCCCGCGGTCCGCGAACAGGGTCTTAGGTCACCCTTCCGCCCTACCCACACGGCGACGCGCTCACGGACGACGGCTCGACGTGGCAACCGGTTCCCATCCCGGCTTGACCTTGCGCGAGCCGGCCACGTCGTCGCGCGAGCGGTACGGGATGTAGGGCCGCGTCAGGTATCCGACCGGTGCGCTGAAGACGTGAACCAGGCGGGTGAAGGGCCAGATCGCGAGCAGCAGCCACGCCGACATCACGTGCAGCTGGAAGCCCAGCGGCGCCTCGGCCATGAGCTCGCCCTGCGGCTGCAGGTAGAACACGGAGCGGAAGTACGGCGACACCGTCTCGCGGTAGTCGTGCGGATGGCCGGTCAGGTTCGTCAGCACGGTCGTCACCAGCCCGAGCACGATCGTCACGGCGAGGAAGACGTACATCATCTTGTCGTTCCTGGTCGTCGCCGAGAAGACCGGGCCGACCGTGCGGCGCCGGTAGATCAGCAGCGCCATGCCCACGACGGTGCCGACGCCGGCGATGGTCCCGAAGGTGAGCGAGACGGCGTGGTAGGCGACCTCGGGCACCCCTGCCGCCTCGGTCCACGACTTGGGGATGAGCAGCCCCATGACGTGGCCGCCGAGTGCCGCGAGGATCCCGAAGTGGAACAGCGGGCTGGCGATCCGCAGCAGGCGTCGTTCGTAGAGCTGGCTGGACCGGGTCGTCCACCCGAACTTGTCGTAGCGGTAGCGCCACACGTGGCCGCCGGCGAACACGGCCAGGCACAGGTACGGGACGATCACCCACAGCAACAGCTCGGTGCCGGTCATCGACGCCCTCCCATCAGCTCGGGCGGCCCGAAGGGCTCGAGGCCGACCTCTTCCTCCGGTGGACCCGAGCGAGCGAGCTCCCGTGCCTTCTCCAGGTCGCGGGGCGCCGGTTCGGGGAGGACAGCGCGGACCAGGTCGAGCACGTCCACGTAGGCGGAGCCCATGTCGAGCAGCGCCGTTCGCACGAGCTCGATGCCCGCGCGCTGCTCGTTGAGCAGTCGCAGCCCGGAGGTCAGGTCGTGCGTCGCCGCGAACTCGCAGACGACAGCGAGGTGGTCGGGCAGCTCGCCGCCCAGGAAGTCGACCCCCGCGGCGCGGTAGGCGTGGCTGAACCGGAGCAGGGCCATGCCCCGCTGACGCGTGTCGCCGTGCGAGAAGTAGGTGAGGTACAGGCAGCAGCGCCGGCGGAGGTCGAACGTCTCGGTGTAGTCGACCTGCAGTTTCAGGAGCGGGGTCGACTTCAGGTGTCGGCAGATGCGGCGCAGCGGCACGGCTGCTGACTCGGGCAGGAGGTCGGCGACGCCGTCCAGCAACGGCACCTGCCTCACCAGTTCGCGCTCGGGGTAGCCGAGCAGCAGCGACGCGGCCTGCAGGGCCGCCTCGATGGACTGCTCCGGCATCTCGGGGCCCCGAACCCCCCGCAGCCTCCTCACGGGCGGGGCTCCACGACACCGGGGCTGTCGGTGCCGGCGGCGCCCTGCGCGATGTCCGGAGCGCCTCGGTGCTCACCCTCTCGGGGTGGGAACAGGTCCTTGCCCGCCCCCTTGCCGTCCCAGTTCAGCAGGTTCACCCGGCGTCGCTTGTCCGCAGGATCGACGAAGGTGTCGCTGGTCTGCCGCTGCTTGAGCATGTGGAAGTTCTCGACCGCGAGAGGGCTGGCGCCACCCGAGCTCTCACCGAACGGTCCGGAACCGCCCATGCCCGGACCCCCGTCGTAGTCCAGGGAGCACTCCGCGGCGGTCTCCTCCAGCTTGTGCGCCAGCTCCTGGGGGTCGGCGCCCTCGACATGCGCGGTCGGGATGACGTAGCGGTCCTCGTACTTCGCGATGGCGAGCAGGCGGTGCATGTCCTCGATGTCCTCCGGGGTCATGCCGACCGAGTCCGGGATCGACACGTCCGGTTCGCGACCGAGGTTGATGTCGCGCATGAACGAGCGCATGGCGGCGAGGCGGGCGAGCACGTCGCGGACCGGCTTGGGGTCGCCGGCGGTGAACAGCTCAGCCAGGTAGGAGATGGGGATGCGCAACGCGTCGATGGCACCGAACAGGCTCTTCGCGTCCTCGCCGTCGTGCCCCGTCTCGGTGAGCCGGTCGACCACCGGCGACAGCGGCGGGATGTACCAGACCATCGGCATCGTGCGGTACTCCGGGTGGAGCGGCAGGGCGATCTCGAAGCGGTTGATCAGCGCCCACACCGGGCTCTTCTGGGCCGCGGTGATCCAGTCGCGCGGGATGCCGGCGAGCTCGGCCTCGCGCTGGACCTCAGGGTCGTCGGGGTCGAGCAGCAGCGACCGTTGCGCCATGTAGAGCTCGTGCTCGTCCTCCACCGACGCCGCCTCGAGCACGCGGTCCGCGTCGTAGAGCACGATGCCGATGTAGCGCAGCCGCCCCACGCAGGTCTCGGCGCAGACGGTCGGGATGCCCACCTCGACGCGCGGGTAGCAGAAGGTGCACTTCTCCGCCTTGCCGGTCCTGTGGTTGAAGTAGATCTTCTTGTAGGGACAGCCCGTGACGCACATGCGCCAGCCCTTGCAGCGGTCCTGGTCGACCAGGACGATGCCGTCCTCCTCGCGCTTGTAGATCGCACCGGAGGGGCACGACGCAGCGCAGCTCGGGTTGAGACAGTGCTCGCAGATGCGCGGGAGGTAGAACATGAAGGTCTGCTCGAACTCGAGCTTCACCTTGTCGCCGAGGGTCTTCAGGATCGGGTCCTCGACCGTGAGAGCCGGGCTGCCGGCGAGGTTGTCGTCCCAGTTCGCCGACCACTGCACCTTCATGTCCTTGCCGCTGATCAGCGACTTCGGTCGGGCGACCGGGGTGTGCTCCTGAGCCGGGGCGTTCGTCAGGGTCTCGTAGTCGTAGGTCCAGGGTTCGTAGTAGTCCTGGATGCTCGGCATCAGCGGGTTGGAGAAGATGCTGAGCAGCTTCTTGACCCGTCCCCCGGCCTTGAGGGAGAGGTTGCCGCGCCTGTTCAGCGCCCAACCACCCTTCCAGCGCTCCTGGTCCTGGTAGGTCCTCGGGTAGCCCTGACCGGGCCGGGTCTCGACGTTGTTGAACCAGACGTACTCCACACCGCTGCGGTTGGTCCACGCCTGCTTGCAGGTGACCGAACAGGTGTGGCAGCCGATGCACTTGTCGAGGTTCATCACCATCGCCATCTGGGCCATCACGCGCACGAGGAGGTGCCCTTCATCAGTAGGTGACGTCCTGGTTGCGGCGACGGATGACCGTCACCTCGTCGCGCTGGTTGCCCGTCGGCCCGATGTAGTTGAACGCGTAGCTGATCTGCGCGTAGCCGCCCGCGAGGTGCGAGGGCTTCATCAGCAGGCGGGTGAGGGAGTTGTGGATGCCGCCCCGCTTGCCTGACGTCTCGGCGATCGGGACGTCGATCGTCCGCTCCTGCGCGTGGTACATGAACACGGTCCCCTCGGGCATCCGCGAGCTCACGATGGCCCGCGCGACCACCACCCCGTTGCGGTTGACCGCCTCGATCCAGTCGTTGTCCTCGACCGAGACCTTCGCGGCGTCCGCCGGGCTCATCCAGATCGTCGGGCCCCCGCGCGACAGCGACAGCATGAACAGGTTGTCCTGGTACTCGGAGTGGATCGACCACTTGCTGTGCGGGGTCAGGTACCGGACCGTGATGCCGAGCTCTCCCTGCTCGCCGATGCGCGGCTCCGAGAACAGCTTGTGCATGTCCAGCGGGGGGCGGAAGACCGGCAGCTGCTCACCGACCTCGGCCATCCAGTCGTGCTCGACGAAGAAGTGCTGGCGTCCCGTGAGCGTGTGCCAGGGCTTGGACCGCTCGACGTTGATGACGAACGGCGAGTAGCGGCGCCCTCCGTGCTCGGAGCCGCTCCACTCCGGGGAGGTGATCACGGGCGTCGGACGGGCCTGGGTGTCTGCGAACGTGATCTGCTTCCCTTCGTGCTCGCGAGCGAGATCCGCGAGCCGGGTCCCCGTGCGCTTCTCGAGCGTCTCGAAGCCCTGCACGGCGAGCGATCCGTTCGTCGTGCCGGACATGGCGAGGATGGCCTCGCACATCGAGGTGTCGGTGTCCAGCCGCGGCCGCCCGTCAGCGACCCCGCCCCGCACTGCGCCGTTCTTGTGGCGCAGGTACTCGACCGTCTGGGTGAGGTCGAACGTGACGCCCTTCGTGGTTGCGCCGAGCGTGTCGGCAAGCGGGCCCAGCGCGGCCATCTTGGCGGCGATCTGCGTGTAGTCACGCTCCACCATCGTCAGCTTGGGGAAGTTCACGCCCGGCACGGGACGTGTGCCGTCCGCTCGCCAGTCGCTGACCCTGCCGTGCGGCAAGGACATCTCGTCAGGGGTGTCGTGCGCCAGCGGAGAGGCGACGAGGTCCGTCCGGGTCCCGAGGTGGGTCTTGGCCTGCTCGCTGAAGGTCTTGGCGAGCGTCGCGAAGATGTCGAAGTCGGTACGGGTCTGCCACGGCGGCGAGATCGCGGGCGTGAAGGCGTTGACGAACGGGTGCATGTCCGTCGTGTTGAGGTCGTGCTTCTCGTACCAGGTGGCCGCTGGCAGCACGACGTCGGCGAACAGCGTCGTCGACGTCATCCGGAAGTCCAGGGCGAGCAGCATGTCGAGCTTGCCCTCGGGGGCCTCCTGGTGCCACGTCAGGTCGCGTGAACGGCCGGCAGGCGGCGGCTCCTCGGCGCGCAGCGAGCTGTCGGCGCCGAGCAGGTGCTTGAGGAAGTACTCGTTGCCCTTGCCCGACGACCCGAGCAGGTTGGCTCGCCACACCGTGAGCACCCGCGGGAAGTTCTCAGGAGCGTCGGGGTCCTCCCCTGCGAACCTCAGGCGGCCGGCTTCCAGCTCGTCGGCCACGAAGTCACCAGGCTTCTGCCCGCTCTCGACGATCGCGTCGCCCAGGTCGAGCGAGCTCCAGTTGAACGTCGGATAGGACGGCATCCACCCGAGGCGCGCCGACTGGGCGAGGACGTCCGCCGTCGTCATGCCCTTGAACCGGCCTTCCCCGGTGGGCGAGGAGAAGACGTCGGCGTCGAAGGAGTCGTAGCGGTACTGCCCCGTCGCGAGGTACCAGTAGGCGGTGCCGATCATCTGCCGCGGGGGGCGCTGCCAGTCGAGCGACATCGCGAGCTGCTGGTGCCCGGTGACCGGCCGGACCTTCTCCTGCCCGACGTAGTGCGCCCAGCCGCCGCCGTTCTTGCCCTGGCAACCGGTGATCGTGGTCAGCATCAGGAACGCGCGGTAGATCGTGTCGGAGTGGAAGTAGTGGTTGGTCCCCGCCCCCATGATGATCATGGAGCGGCCCCCGGAGTCGAGCGCGTTCTGGGCGAACTCACGCCCGATCCGCTCCGCCTTCTCGGCCGGCACACCGGTCAGCTCCGCCTGCCAAGCGGGCGTGCACGGCGAGCCGGGGTCGTCGTAGCCCGAGGGCCACGTGCCCGGAAGGCCCTCCCTGCCCACGCCGTACGACGCGAGCAGCAGGTCGAACACCGTCGTGACCCGGTGCCCCGCCACGGTGCGGGTCGGGACACCTCGGACGACGACCGAACCGGACCCGTCCGGTGAGTCGAATCGCGGCAGGCAGACCTCCGTCGACGTGCCCTCGCCGATGGCGGAGAGCAGCGGGTCGACCTCGTCGAGGTCGAGGTTCCACCTGCCTGCGCCCTGCGGGCCGAACCGGAAGCCGAGCGAGCCGTTCGGCACGACCGGCTCGCCCGTGGCGCTGTCGAGCAGCACCGTCTTGAACTCGCTGTGCTCGTCGGTCTGGCCGAGGTCCGAGGCGGTGAGGAACCGTCCGGGCAGGACGCGGCCGTCCCGCTCCTCCAGCGTCACCAGGAAGGGCAGGTCGGTGAACCTCTTGACGTAGTCGTCGAACTGCGGCGTCTGCTTCTCGACGAAGAACTCGCGCAGGATCACGTGGCCCATGGCCATCGCGAGCGCCCCGTCGCTGCCGGGAGACGGGGCGAGCCACTCGTCGGCGAACTTCGTGGCGTCGGAGTAGTCGGGTGAGCAGACGACGACCTTCTGCCCGCGGTAGCGCGCCTCCGTCATCCAGTGCGCGTCAGGCGTGCGGGTCACCGGCACGTTCGAGCCCCAGAGGATCAGGTAGGACGCGTCCCACCAGTCCCCCGACTCCGGGACGTCGGTCTGGTCGCCGAACACCTGCGGTGAGGCCATCGGGAGGTCGGCGTACCAGTCGTAGAAGCTGAGCAGCGGTGCACCGATCAACGAGTAGAAGCGCGCTCCTGCCGCGTGGCTCACCATGCTCATGGCCGGGATCGGGCTGAAGCCCGCCACCCGGTCCGGCCCCCAGGTCTTCACGGTGTGCACGTGCGCAGCCGAGGCGATCTCGACCGCCTCGTCCCAGCTGGCGCGGACCAGACCGCCCTTGCCCCGAGCCTGCTTGTAGCGCTGAGCCAGCTCAGGGGTGCTGACGATCTCAGCCCAGGCGAGGACCGCATCGCCGTCGTGGCGCGCCTTGGCGGCCCGGAACATCTCGAGCAGCACACCCCGGACGTACGGGTAGCGGATGCGGGTCGGCGAGTACGTGTACCAGGAGAAGGCCGCACCGCGCGGGCAGCCGCGGGGCTCGTACTCGGGGCTGTCCGGGCCGACGGACGGGTAGTCGGTCTGCTGCGACTCCCACGTGATGATCCCGTCCTTGACGTAGACCTTCCACGAGCACGAGCCCGTGCAGTTCACGCCGTGCGTGGAGCGGACGACCTTGTCGTGGCTCCAGCGGTCCCGGTAGAAGCTGTCGGCCTCACGGCCGCCGATCTGGTGGAGGGTGCGGAGGTCGTCGCTGACCTCACCCTTGCGGAAGTGCCGACCGCCCTTGAGCAGCAGCTGCTCGAACGGGTTGTCTCCGGACGTGACCGGCGCGCCCTCGGGTCGGATCGTGGTCATCTGGGGCCTTTCGTCCGGATGTGGCGCCGACCCTCGCACAGGCTCACGCCCTCCTGCCAGCAACGACGCACCAGGTCAGGGCGAGGGCGGCGACGACCGCCAGCGCCGCGAGGCCCCCGCTGTAGGAGCCCGTGCGGCTGTACACGGCGCCCATCACGAGCGGTGGGACGAAGCCGCCGAGGCCGCCGGCCGCTCCGACGAGCCCGGTCACGGAGCCGACCTGGGCGCCGGGTGCGCGCTGCGCGACGTGCGCGAAGACAGCCCCGCTCGCCGCCCCCAGGGCCGCGGCCATCGCGAGGAAGGCGATCGTCCCCGCGGGGTTCAGCCCGGGGGTGGAGGACTGCACGAGCGCGCAGACCGCGACGGCACCGAAGGCCACGGACAGCACCTTCAGCGGGGGGATGCGGTCGGACAGGTAGCCGCCGAGGGGGCGCATGAGCACGGCCAGGACGACGAAGCCGGCCATCTTGGCCGCAGCATCGGCCTGCTCCAGCCCGTACGCGGTGCGCAGGTAGGTGGGGAGGTAGACGCTGAACGCGACGTAACCGCCGAAGCCCACGGCGTAGAGCAGCGCGGCCTCCCATGTGATCGGCAGGCGCACGGCGAGGCCGAGGCGGCGGAGCGCAGGCTCCGTCGGCGGGACCCGCCCCGGGGCGTCGCGAAGGAGCAGCGCAGCGAGGACCCCGTAGACCGCGAGGCAGGCGGCCGTGATGAGGAACGGCATGCTCGCGCTGCCCGAGTCGACGAGGCGGACCGTGGTCAGCGCGCTGATCGCGGTGCCACCCATGCCTGCGCCGAACACCCCGATGGCGAACCCTCGGCGTTCGGGGGGGAACCACGCGTTGACCAGGGGCACGCCCACCGCGAAGGCCGTGCCGCCGATGCCCAGGAAGAAGCCGCCGACCAGCAGGGCGGCGTAGCTGTCGGACCCGACCAGGCCCAGGAAGAGCACCGGGACGATGGTCAGGAAGGAGACGGCCGGGAACATGATCCGGCCGCCGTAGCGGTCGGTCAGCGCACCGACCGGGATGCGGCCGAGCGAGCCGACGAGCACGGGGACCGCGACGAGCAGCGAGAGCTGGGAGGCGCTGAGGTCCAACGCGTCGCGGAAGCGCGGCCCGAGCGGGCTGAGCAGCGCCCAGGCCCAGAAGTTGACGCCGAACCCGGCCGTGGCGAGAGCGAGGGCCACGAAGGCCCCTCCCGGGACCGCTCCCTCTCGAGGGGGCGCCGGCGACTGCGGCGGCGCTTCCTGGCGGGTGGACATGAGAGCTCCTCGACGTGGGCGACACCGGCTCGGCCAACCGTCTCGGACCTGAGCCCGCTGGACCAGGGACCAAGGTCCCGGGCGGCGTCACCGGTCGGCCCCAGTCGGCCGAACCCTGAACGCGCCCTGCTCGATGAGGCACGCTCTGCACATGGCCACGACCCTGAGCGTCCGCGACCGCCTCAAGCGACAGATCGGCGCCCTGCCTCCGGTTCGCCAGAAGCAGGCCACCCTGAACGACCTGAGCGTCTCGAGCGCGGTGCAGGCGGCGGCGGCCCTCGGCCAGCGTGCGTTCGACGTGCCGGTCCGGGTGGTCCGCCCGGAGCACGACGACGTCGTGGTCGTCGGGATCTCGGTGAGGGCCGGCGGCTACGAGAAGCACGAGCTGCACGTCCCGACGGCACCGATGACCAACGAGCAGTACGCCGACTACCTCGAGTTCCGGGAGGCCCTGGGCCCCGCGGAGGCGCTGGCCACGGTGCTGTAGAGCTCGCCGTTCACGCCTGCCTCGTGCAGGACCGGACCGACCAGGACGGAGCCTTCGTGCGCTTCACCGAGGAGCACCACGCGTTCCGCAAGACGGTGCGCCACGTGGTGGAGCGCGAGATCGCCCCGTACGTCGACGAGTGGGAGCGGGCCGGCACCTTCCCGGCCCATGAGCTCTTCCCCAAGCTGGGGGAGCTCGGCCTGCTCGGGCTCGAGTACGACCCGGAGTACGGCGGTCAGGGCGCAGACCACCTGTTCACGGTGATCCTGTGCGAGGAGCTGACCCGGTCCGGTGCAGGCGGCGTCCCCATGGCGATCGGCGTGCAGACCTGCATGGCCACCCCGTCGTTGCACCAGTTCGGGAGCGACGAGCTCAAGCGCCGCTACCTGGCACCAGCCGTGGCGGGCACGTCGGTCTGCTCCATCGCCGTCACCGAGGCGGGGGCCGGCTCCGACGTCGCGTCGATCCGCACGCGCGCGGTCCGGGACGGCGACGAGTGGGTCGTGAACGGCAGCAAGCTCTACATCACGAACGGCACGCAGGCCGACTGGCTGTGCCTCCTCGTGCGCACCTCGAACGACGGCGGCCACCGCGGCATGTCCCAGCTCGTGGTCGAGACGGCGTGGCCGGGTGTCACGGTGTCGCGCACGCTCGACAAGCTCGGCAACCGCTCGTCCGACACGGCGGAACTGGTGTTCGAGGACGTGCGGGTGCCGGTCGGCAACACCATCGGCACGCAGGGACGTGGCTTCCAGCAGCAGATGGCGCAATTCGTCGTGGAGCGGATGTTCGCCGCCTACGGCGTCCCGACCTCGGTGCACCGCGCTCTGCGCCGCACGAGCGACTACCTGAAGCAGCGTGAGGCGTTCGGGCGCACGCTGATGTCCAACCAGTACGTCGCCTTCCGCCTGGCCGAGCTGTCAGCCCAGGCCGACCTCCTCCAGGCGCAGAACTACGCCTGCGCGGAGGCCCACATGGCTGGCGAGGACACCACCCGTCTCGCGACGGTCGCCAAGCTCGCCGCCGGTCGGCTGGTCCGTGAGGTCGCCGACACCTGCCTGCAGTTCCACGGGGGCATGGGCTACATGGAGCAGACCTGGACCTCCCGCTACTTCCGCGACAGCCGGCTGCTGTCGATCGGCGGCGGCGCCGACGAGGTCATGCTTCAGGTGCTGGCGAAGCTCGACGGGTTCGAGTGAGGCTGCCGCGCCGCGCAACGGGTACGCGGTGGTCCCCGTGGCGGGTGGTGGTCGGCTTCGGCACCATCAGCCTGACCGCCGACATGGTCTACGAGGGCGCGCGGTCGGTGTACGGGCCTCTGCTCGCCTCCCTCGGGGCCTCGGCCCTGGTCGTCGGGGCGGTCACCGGCGCCGGGGAGGCCGCTGCCCTCGTGCTGCGCCTGTTCTTCGGGCCGCTGGCCGACCGCACCCGGCGTTACTGGACCCTCACGACCTGCGGCTACGCGCTGACCGCCGTGTGCGTGCCCCTGCTCGCCCTCACCCCCGAGCTGGGTGCGGCTGGTCTGGCCGTGGCGGCAGCCCTGATCCTGGCCGAACGGATCGGCAAGGCCGTACGCAGCCCGGCGAAGTCTGCCCTGCTGGCGGAGGCCGCGGCCGAGGTCGGCATGGGCCGCGGGCTCGGCGTGCACAAGGCGCTGGACCAGGTGGGAGCCTTCGCGGGGCCGCTGCTCGTCGCCGCACTGGTCGCCGCCGGGAGCCTGCAACTGGGGCTCGCCGCCCTCGCCCTCCCGGCGGTGGTGGCGATGCTGCTGCTGGTCGTGACCCGCCGGCACATGCCCGAGCCGGCTGAACCGGCAGCGCAGGCAGGCTTCCCGACCGCTCCCGCGCAGCGACCCCCGCTCCCCCCGGCCTTCCTGCGCTTCGCTGCCGGAACAGCCCTGTGCACAGCAGGTCTGGTGAGCTTCGGCCTGATCGGCTACCACCTGGTCGACCGTTCGCTCGTCCCGACGGCCGGGGTGCCGCTGCTCTACGCCGCAGCCATGGCTGCCGGCGCCGTCGCGGCGCTCGCCACCGGCGAGGCCTACGACCGCCTCGGGGCGGGGGTGCTCCTCGCCCTCCCGCCGATGGTGGCGGCCTGGCCGGTCCTCGCCTTCGGCAGCACCCTCGCCGCGGTCGTGCCCGGGATCCTCCTCTGGGGCGCAGCCGTCGGGGTGCAGGACTCGACGGTCAAGGCCCTGGTCGCCGACCTCGTCCCCCGCGAGCGCCGGGCCACGGCGTACGGCGTGTTCGCCGGCGTCCAGGGCGCCGGCGCGCTGCTGGGGGGCGTCGCTGCGGGGGCGGCGTACGACCGGTCGGTCCCGGCCCTGGTTCTCGGGGTGGTGGTGCTCCAGGTGGTCGCCCTCGTCCTGCTGGGGCCCGTGCTGGTGGCGCACCGACGCGCGGGGCACCGCGCCGCTGAGCAGCGCGGCTGAGCCGGCCCGGCGCCCGGGATTGCCGGCGCACGCGCCACGGTTGTGCGGAGCCGGGACGGACCTCCGACATGGCTCGCTTCGTACGGCGAGACCGACCGGCCCCGGTGGAGTGCTCATGAAGATCGGCATCATCGGCGCCGGCAACATCGGCGGCAACCTGACCCGACGCCTCTCGGCCCTCGGCCACGACGTGGCGGTCGCGAACTCCCGGGGTCCGCAGACGCTCTCGGAGCTCGCGGCCGAGACGGGCGCCCGAGCCGTGCACGTCGGGGAGGCGGCCCGGGACGCGGAGGTCGTCATCGTGACGATCCCGCAGAAGAACGTGGCCGACCTGTCGGACGGCGTGCTCAGCCGGGCCGCGGACGGCGCGGTCGTCATCGACACCGGCAACTACTACCCGCAGCAGCGTGACGGCCGGATCGAGGCCATCGAGTCCGGGACGACCGAGAGCCGGTGGGTCGCAGACCAGCTCGGCTCCCCTGTCGTCAAGGCCTTCAACGGCATCTACGCCGCCCACCTGCTCGACGCCGGTCGCCCGCCCGGTGCCGAGGACCGGCGGGCTCTGCCTGTTGCCGGTGACGACGCCACGGCGAAGGACGTCGTGATCGCGCTGCTCGACGAGCTCGGCTTCGACGCCGTGGACGCAGGAGGCCTCGACGAGTCGTGGCGCCAGCAGCCCGGCACGCCGGTGTACGGCGCCTCTGCAGACGTGCAGGAGGTCCGCCGGCTGCTCGAGCAGGCCAGCCCGGAGCGCACGCCGGAGTGGCGGGCCTAGATGTCGCTACACCTAGAGCGTCGTCACGCTGTCCGCAGGACGAGCAGGAACTGCCCGCCGCCCTGCTCGACCGACATCGTGACCGGCAGGTCCGGCGCCAAGCGGGACACCCGGTCCAGCAACCACGTCCCGGCCTCGTCGGCATCCATCTGGGTGGGGCAGCGGGCCACGACCTCGCGACCACCCTTGCGGGTGAGGCGGTCGACGACGGCCACGATGGGCGCCGGGTCCAGGACGAACAGCGAGGGCGACCAGGGGACGACGGCCTGGACGGCGCCCTTGCGGGTGTTGCAGGACCGGTGCGCGAGCCGCTCCGGCCGCGCGGCCGCCTTCTTCTTGCCCTTGGCAGGTGCCGCTCCACTGTCGACGCTCGGACCGCGGTCGGCGTTGACCGAGGCCTCGGGGTCCACCGGTTCGTCGCACAGCCAGCAGCGCCACGCGTCGCGGTCGCCGACCTCACTCAGGGTGCTCATGACCTCGACGCTACGGCCCGGCGCGTCCTCAGCAGTCGCAACGTGCTGACGCGGACGGGCCGGTGAGCGGATCTACGTCACCCCGCCGCGCGCCCGCAGCGGTGACGATCGGAAGTCCTTCGCGCACCCAGTACACGAACCCGCCGATCAGCTCGCGGACCTGGTAGCCCAGCCGGCTCAGAGCAAGCGCGGACCGGGTGGACCCGTTGCACCGGGGGCCCCAGCAGTAGGACGCCGGCACGGCAGGGTCCAGCAGCCCGGCGGGCCCGCTCGAGGACCGGTCGTTCGGAAGGTGAACCGCCCC